>NZ_JBZYWF010000043.1:0-210 GCF_058932855.1 Pontibacter sp. LHS1 | reverse complement strand
AACAGGTCACCCTGCACGGCAGTGGCTCTGTAGTTAGCGTTGTCCAGGGTGGCTTCTACCACATAAGTGCCAGCGTCTGTCTTGCCGTTGTTGCTGATGCTCACGCCGGTCAGGTCAGCTGGAAGTGTAGTAGCCGTGGCGTTCTTCACTGTGCCGTCATACACGTGGGTCAGGTTGCCAAGAGCAAGCGTAGCTGTCGCCTTGTCGATG
>NZ_JBZYWF010000042.1:0-263 GCF_058932855.1 Pontibacter sp. LHS1 | reverse complement strand
GCCTTGCAGCGGTAAGGCGCTACGCCAAAGGGAATAGCCCATTGGAAAAGTTCTTTGAGAGATTGTTGAGACAGAAAAAGAAAATAAGATAGGTACATCCGCGCGGGCGGATCTTTAAGATCCCCACCGCGTCAATTCAAGAGAATTATTAAAGGAAAAGGCCACGGGTCGAACGGACACATTGGTTACTTCGGTAACTTGAAAAGTAAACACTACAATGGAGAGTTTGATCCTGGCTCAGGATGAACGCTAGCGGCAGGCCT
>NZ_JBZYWF010000041.1:0-354 GCF_058932855.1 Pontibacter sp. LHS1 | reverse complement strand
AATGCATTTGTGTTGGAGGTTTTCTTTTTCCACTGCTTCACCTCCAGTTTCTGCTGCCGGTGCATCTGCTCGGGCGTCAGGAGATGGCACGAGAGGTGGGGCCTGAGGCAGTTGTAGATATCCACCGACTCCCGGATCACTGCCACCGCCTCCAGGTGGTGGACAAAGCCCCGCTCCAAGGCGAACTCATCCTTGAGGATGCCGTTGACGCGCTCGGCCACCGCATTCTGGTAGGGATCGTACTTTTCGGTCATGCTCGGCTGTATCTGGGCCGCGGCCAGCAGCTGCTGGTACTCACTCGAGCAGTACTGCAGCCCCCGGTCCGAGTGGTGGATCAGCCCGTAGCCGTACTTG
>NZ_JBZYWF010000040.1:0-421 GCF_058932855.1 Pontibacter sp. LHS1 | reverse complement strand
GTGGACAAGCCCGCGCGGCGTGCACCTATCCTTTTTTCGCTGTCTCAGCATTCCTTCTCAAAACAACTCAAGATACTGAAAAGCAAGGTGCGGCATAAAAGGCGTTCCCAGGAGCTCAGAGGCCACGGGGGCTTGTAGCTCAGGTGGTTAGAGCGCTACACTGATAATGTAGAGGTCCGTGGTTCGAGTCCACGCAGGCCCACCACTTATTACCACAGCGTGACTGCGGTCACTCAAGGGGGATTAGCTCAGCTGGCTAGAGCGCCTGCTTTGCACGCAGGAGGTCAACGGTTCGACTCCGTTATTCTCCACCAGGCTTACACAACAACGCACAGTAGGAACAACAGGTTCTTACTTCTAACTTAAAGGCGATTGCCGCGGCACCGTTTACCGACGGGGCGGGCAGACGAGACTTTGAGAG
>NZ_JBZYWF010000004.1:0-403777 GCF_058932855.1 Pontibacter sp. LHS1 | reverse complement strand
CCCCTGGGGGCTCAATTTAGTGGGGATAGAGAAGCAGGGTACGCCGGACCATCTCTTCCAGTACAACGGCAAGGAAAAACAATCGGAGCTGGGGCTTAACTGGATGGATTACGGGGCCAGGATGTATGATGCCCAGCTGGGAAGATTTCATACCCAGGACAGGTTCGCGGAGAAGTATCTTGATAATACACCCTATCATTATGGGCTAAATAATCCAATAAAGTATATTGATATCAATGGCGATTCAGTCGTAGTTAATGGCTCTAAAGAGTTTAGAAAACAATATGAGGCAGATAGAGCAAATCTTGCTCAAACTAAAGAAGGGGCAGCTATATTGCAATTTTTAGAAAAAGACTGTAATTGTCTTGTTGTAGTATCTGAAGCAAGTAGTTTATTAGGTAGCTTAAAGGATTTAGTAGGTATGGACGGGAGTGCAGATCATCTTGCAGCATCGGAAACGAATCAAACTCCGGGAGGAATAATTAATGTACAGTATGCTCAAGTTGATGGTGTAGAAGTTGATGGCGTAAAATCAAAATCTCATTTTACTCTATCCCATGAGTTCAGTCATGCAAAGGATTATGCTGATGGAACAGTTGCAAAGGATGTCAAGAAAGATCCTAAGACTGTGCGTGAGAAAGGAGAAAGGAGAGCTGTAGAGACAGAAAACAGAACACGTGTTGCTTTTGGCGAGCAGAAAATCAGAACAGATTACGGAGGACGTAGAATTATACCTGCTGGTGCGACACGTCGGACTTATGATTCAGGACAGAGGGTTAAAGAAATAAAACGTAAACCTTAGAAAAAATGAAAGATAGATTTTTATACATAACCCTATTGCTTTGGTTGTTAATAGGTTTTATCCTAGGACTTGACTATACTAGCCCAGTTTCTATTAGAGGTATCAATGTAGTGAAATATGGGATTGATACAAGTAATCCAGTCTTCCTATATCAGCTGCTATTCTTTTTATTATCAGCTGTATTAATTTTTGTTGCCATTCGTTCAGCTAATGAAAAATTAATGATAATCATCTTGATGGTTGAGTTAACTATTTGGCTATTTAGGCTTTATCTGCTAAAAGATGGATATGTAAGTGGATATGCTGGTAAGCCTGATGAAGAGATCGTAATTTATGACTTTATTGCTTTGGTACTTAGACTTTTGTTATTGCGTAATTTTTTGAGAATTAATTACAAAGCAATAAGTTTAGTTGTTGTCTTTGTTATAGCTAGTTTCTGTATATATTTAAAGGTTTCGATTTTTAGTGAACCATTTTATTTTCCCTCTCTGGCCCAAATGATTGAGTAACAGGATTTGTGACTAATAATAATGTTCAGACTTCATATTGGCATTAGTAAGGTTAAAAAGCAAAAGCCCTTTCCTCTCCGGATTGGGCTTTTGCTTTTTAACCGTTTATCTAAAGAGCCGGAGCCTCTACCGCTTGAAGGTCTTTGGCAGGAAAAGCGGAGCTCGTGCGTGTCCTCGGCCAGGCTGCGCTGCGGCAAAAGTAGGGCTGTAAAAGCTCGATTCACCGTTTTAGGAAAAAATTAAAGTAGCTTAATTTGCTAAAATTGTTAGTTTTTAAATTAATTATATCTAATATTAATAGTAATTATGAAACAGAATTGCTATACTTGAGTATCAATAATCACTAATAAAAAAAGCAAAATGAGAGAAAACGAAAACGCTAACAATGGGAGGGGAAACCAAGGAAACCCGAACCCACCGGGCAATCCTACACCACCTGGAAACCCAACAGGGCCAGGCAAGCCTCCTGGCAAGCCAGAGCCAGGACCAAAGAATCCACCAAAGCCTCCTGGGGACAGACCTGTAGGATAAAAAGCTGGATTATGAAGTCACTGCCTTGGTTTGAAGCCAGACCATATGACCTTGAAAAGGAAATTAAGGCCCTGAATGCTGTGGGTGTTGGGTGTACCATAGATCCAGCAGCCCAGCAGGTGGGCATCATCCAGATTGAGCTCACCATAGACAATACCAATAAGGCATTTGGCCTGAGTGGTGTTGCCGAGCCCCTAAAGCTGACAGCCATATTTCCTGACAATTACCCTTTCTTTAGGCCAGAAGTATATGCTCATAATCTGAGCCTGCCGCGTCACCAGAATCCATTTGGTAAGAACCTATGCCTGCTCCCCCGATCTACGGCGGCATGGGATGTGGATTTGACGCTGGCAGCTTACCTGCAGTCACAACTTCCAAAAGTCATTGAGAAGGGAAACATCATCGATCCGGCACTTATCGCAGCAGACCCAGATGAGCAGGCCGAGCCCTTGAGCGAGTATGTGGCAGATCCATGGAACCCGATCATTTTCGATGGCTCGTGGACCAACAAAGCAGAAGTTGCGGAGCAGGGTATTTTGTTTTTAGGAAAAGCCCGTATAGGAATTCCAGACAAAGCCGGCTTACCCTCAAGAATGGCTGTGCTGGAAACAGTCACTCCAGATAAAGAAATAGTTGGTGTGCTTCCTTTCGCACTCAAAAGTATTTTTCCACATAGATTTGATGGTATCCTACTTCAGTTGGAGAAATTTTCACCAACTGGCAACGCTCTAACCGATTTCGATCAAATAGTAAAGGATGCTGAAGAAGAAGGAATTTACGGGATAAAGCGAAAACCATTGCCATTAAAGAATGGCGCAGTCCTCAATGGTATTGTTGGACTAAATTTCCCCGAGGAAGCAGCTGGGCATGCGGATAACGGTATGGGGTGGCTATTCATTGTGTCACTGTCTGTTGAAAGAACGCGTTATCAAGGGAAGAAACCAATAAAGTTTAATGAACGGCACGCTTATTATGCTAAAGCTTCCCGGGCCGGAGATGATGATCTCCAGATTAGAGTGCCTAGGTTGCGAGGGCTTAAAAATAAGTGCGTGGCCCTTGTTGGTCTGGGTGCAATAGGAGCTCCGGCGGCCCTTGAACTTGCCCGCAACCAGGTGGGGCAACTAAAGGTCATGGACTTTGATGTAGTAGAGCCAGGACCTACAGTTCGATGGCCGCTGGGAATGGAGTCATTTGGGCAGCGCAAAACAGAGGTCATCAAAAACTTTATAGAGACGCAATACCCTAAAACTACGGTCACACCCTTCGATTATAAAATTGGCTCAGTTGTTACGGCAGCAGAGCGAGCGGGTGGCAAATTATCTGAGCAGCAGGTACTGGACGAATTTTTCAGCGGTATATCGCTACTGTTTGATGCCTCTGCAGAGTTAGGCGTCAGCCACTTCCTATCCTATGAGGCGAAGAAAAGAAACATTCCTTATGTGTGCATTTACGCCACGGAGGGTGCTTGGGGCGGTCTGATGATGCGGGTTGTTCCAGGCAAGACAGAGGGCTGCTGGATGTGCCTGCAGTATGCCAAGAGGGATAACCCTGATGACCTTATTCCCATCATGGATGGAGAAGGTAAGGTGCAGGCTGCCGGTTGCGGAGACCTGACATTTACAGGGGCGAGCTTTGATCTTCAAAACGTAACATTGGCTGGAGTGCGAATGGCTGTATCTGTACTCTGTTCTGATGAAGAAAATGGGTATCCTGATTTAGGATGGGATGTAGGGGTCTTGAAACTAATGGAACCTGGTAAGGGGCCTACTCCCCCTCAATGGGAGGTTTCTCCATTAAAGATTCATCCTGAATGCCCTTACTGCCATGAGTAGGAGAGGCTCCTTTATCGTGTGGCTGAAGGAGTCAGCCTATAACGCGATCCTTGTTGAGGCGATAAAGCAGATGCCTTTTGAGACGGGCGGTGTGCTGATTGGTTACTGGGGCAATGGACAAGAAGTCGTAATAACCAGTATTATTGGCCCAGGACCTAAAGCAACTCATAAGAGGCATTCTTTTCAACCAGATCAAGATTTTCATTTACAAGGAATAGCGAAGGCCTACATTGAATCTGGAAGAACAGAAACTTACTTAGGAGATTGGCACACCCACCCACAGAACAGTGCATATTTGAGTAATACAGATAAAAGCACGCTTTTTAAGATAGCTGACTTTGAGCAAGCAAGACTAAGTAAACCAATTATGATGGTCTTAGGCACCAAGCCCTATAGTTTGGAGGCGTGGGTACATGTACTCAGAAAGAGTAGATTCTTTAATAAACGTATGCTGCTAAAGTGTCAGATTAAGTTATATTAATAAAACTTTTGCTTTAATTTTTCTGAGCCTTTAATTAGTGGCCATATTACATTTTAACTGTCTATAAAAAGTGATAACAAAGATTTTGTCGCGATTAGTAAAGGGTGTAGTTTCCCTAATAGCGCAATAATTTGAGTTAAATTAAGTAATGGCTTGGCTGTCTTTTTCTTTCTTTTATTTAATCTTTTCATGTCAGTAATTATTAACTACGCAAAAGTGTCGATACTACCTGAGAATAAATAAGATACAAAACTGGCGGGGCAGAGAAGGTTTTTTGTCTAAAGCCTTCGTATTAGCTTGCTAGGGTACTTTTAAGAATTTCACCTAATTAACTAATTTTGGGTCGTATCTATTGTAGTTTACTGTTTAATCACAACTAAATGGCCTAAACAGTATCAAATTGAGCTTTAGGACAAGAGGGGTTCTGTTTTTTGTCCAAGTGACAACTACGGCGGATTAAGTGACAATTGCACCGGAAAAAGCCGTAAATCTTTCAACTTTATATTAAGTTTGCTTGTACTCCTCTTCACAGAGAAACTAAGACACTACTACTTGATAAGCCATTACTTGGTACAGCGGGGTTCGTCCGTGTCCTCGACCGGACTTCGCTTCGGCAAAAGCAAGGCTAAAATAAACTCCCTTTGGTCGGCCTTGCTTTTGCCTCCGCTTGCCAGCCTGCGGTACTCCTCACGGCTGTTCCTTTTTTGTTTTTAGAGTTGTTAAATGCCTCCGGCAGGAAGGTGAAAAAACAAAATCCACAACCCACGTTTTGCTCGCCTGCGGGTCAGCCGCCGCACAGCCAGCCGCCCTCGTTCCTCGGGCTCTTCCTGGCTGGCTGTGGCCTTCGCTCGCAGCGGCTTCGCGCTTGAAATCTTACCCCCAACCCCCGGCATCAACCGGGGGTTTTTGCTTTATGGATGTGTTCTATCTTATGGTAATAGATTCATATGCTGCACTAGGCCGAAGAGCTTTCCCGACTACCTGGTGTAAAAAGGAAGAATGTTGTCATCTATTTCCTGCTTTTGCACCTTGCAGTGCATCGTATTTTATAGATAAATAGTGAAAGCATTATCCTATCTTGTAGGGGTGTTGTCCTTGTAGATTTAAGAATCAGTACAAACTACCAGCTATTTTAAAAAAAGTAAACATCTCACTCTATGCGCTACCTGCTTTTGCCCCTGCCCAGAGCCTGTTTTTACCTTCTACCCTTCCTTCTGCTTTCTTTTGCATCGTTTGCCCAGCAAACCAAACAGCATCTGCCGACCGGAGCACCGGAGGCCGGGGAGCTGCTGCGCGAGATGATCGCCTGGCAGGACAGCCTGCAGGCCATCGATTACGCCCTGCAGGACTCCACGCGCCTGCATGCCACACTTGACAGCCTGCGGCAGCTGGGCCAGGAGGGGGAGGCGCTGGCACGAAGAGCTGACAGCCTCTCGCAGGCGGTAGCGGGACGGTCGGTGCTGCCTGAGGAGCTGAAGGAGGTGCGTACAAGGCTGGAGAACCAGTTGCAGGAGGGAAAGGAGTCCCTGGCCGCCCAACTTTTGCCGGAGGAACTCAAACAGGCCCTGCAGCAGCTAGAGGGGGCCGGGCGGAAGAGCGCTATCGCACGGCTGCCCCAGCCCCCCGCGATGGGGCAGCTGCCAGCCTCTGCCGACGAGCTGAAAGCCAAGGCTAGTCAGGCGGCGCTGAAGGCGGCGGGGGAGCCCTTCTCCGAGTCCTTTGATAAACTAGGGCAGGCGAAAGCAGAATTCGACAAATACAAAGGCCGGGTAAGCAAGGTGGAGAGCATGAAGGACATGCCAAAAGGCATACTTGGGCCGAATCCGCTCAAAGGGAAGCCCTGGACGGAGCGGCTTGTGGTAGGCAGTCTCTGGCAGGCGGGCAAGCAGGAGCGCTTCTTCCTGGACCTGGGGCCGACACTGGCCTGGCGCTTCTCGGAGCGGCTCTCGTCGGGCTTGGGCGGACAGTACCGCCTGCACCTGAGCGTGAAGGAAAAGCCCTTTGTGGGCGGTGCGGCGCGGGTAGGGGGCTACAGCCTCTTTTCGGACTTCCAGATCAAAAGCGGCTTTTTTGCACGGCTGCAGTATGAGGGCCTGCGGGCGCCGGTGACGCACACGGATCCCCTCACGCAGGAGAAGACACTGGACAAGGAGTGGGTGCCGGGCCTGTCGGCGGGGTTGGGCAAGGACTACACGCTCTACAAGAAGCTCAAGGGCTACGCGCTCCTGCAGTACAACCTGCTGCACGAGAAAGACCGAACGCCTTACCTGCACCCGCTGCAGGCTCGCGTCGGATTCTTCCTCTTTGGCAGCGATATTATCAGATGATATGACTTAGTTGCATGCACTTGCTTTGCTGGCAACGCTCTGCCCTAGATTTATGCGACAGGCTAACATAGAGCCGATAGGTTTATATGCTAAGTAAGTGAGACTGGTGCGAAATAATTTTTAAAGCTTTTTGTCTAAGAAGAAAAACAGAAAGAGATTAAAAAGGGAAACAGTTATTGGCTATAGAAGCAGGAGATTTGTGTGCAAATTGTGTGCACATAAAAAAAGCCACTTAGCAGTTTTACCTGTAAGTGGCTGATTTTCAAGCTCCCCCTCCTGGGCTCGAACCAGGGACCCCCTGATTAACAGTCAGGTGCTCTAACCAACTGAGCTAAGGAGGAATCTTATTTATGTTCAGTGACGGCCTCTACCGTCGAATGATGGTGCAATATTACGGCGCTTAAGCTTACTACGCAAGTACTGGGCTAAAAAATATTTCGATCGGGCTGTAAATGATTGTGAATCAATCTGAAAATTTTCAATTAAAAATGGAGAGCAGGGAGCCATTCAGTGCAGTGCGATATTGCCTGAGGCCATACACAGCAGGACCCGTCATCACACCACCTTGAAAATTGAATTGGGATCCGCAGCATGTGTCCACAATAAACAGGTTGGACTGGTCTGACTCCACCTGGCCGCAAGGTGCAGTCGCAGTAGGGTCATAGGGGCAGGCTCGTTCAAAAGCCAGGTACAGGTTAGCATTTTGCCGGATCACAATGATGCCCTTGTAGCCGGAGTTCAGGTATACATAGCCCCCATCCTGGCGCAGGCGCGTGTACAGCTGGCTATTTACATTGATCTGCTCACTTACCGGCACATTGGGTATACCCGGCCCCTGGCTGTCGCTGCCACAGGACATGAGCAGTACCAAAGCGAACAGGCAGAGAACTCTACTGGTATTCGTAGAAGCCTTTACCAGACTTGCGGCCATGGTGGCCAGCGTCCACTTTCTGCTGCTGTATGCGGCTGGGTCTGAATTTCGGGTCATAATGGAAAGCCTCAAACATGGAGGAGGTAACAGAGTAATTGGTGTCTACGCCGATCAGGTCCATCAGTTCGAAGGGCCCCATCCTGAAGCCACTGGCCTGCATGAGCCGATCTACACCTTTGGCATCAGTTACGCCTTCTTCGAGCAGCTTGAGCCCCTCTACATAAAAGTGGCGTGCCACCCGGTTCACGATAAAGCCAGGAGCATCTTTTGCCATCACCGGCTTCTTCTCCAGCTTCAGGGCAAGCTGCTTGATCGTTTCAGCCACTTCCGGCGAGGTAGCGGCTCCTGAGATCACTTCCACCAGCTTCATGATATGGGCCGGATTGAAGAAGTGCATACCTACTACCCGCTCCGGGTGCGGTATACCTGCCGCGATGCGGGTAATAGGTATGGACGAGGTGTTGGAGGCAAAGATCGTATCAGGCGTGTTCACGGCATCCAGATCTTTGAAAATGCTCTGTTTTACCTCCAGCCGCTCCACCACAGCCTCAATGATAACGTCGCAGCTCAGCTGAAGCGTATCACCGGTGTAAGACAAATTCTCCAGCGCCGCTTGTTTGTCAGCTTCGGTCAGCTTGCCGCGCTCTATGCCTTTGTCGAGGTTTTTAACGGTGGTCGCTTCGGCTTTCTTGAGCACCTGCGCATTGATGTCGAACAGAATGGTCTTATACCCGGCCTGCGCACAGATCTGCGCAATGCCTTGCCCCATCGTGCCGGCACCTACTATACCTATTGTCTTAATCGCCTCGAACTTCATAGTCTATAATTGTTAATTGTTGGTTGTTGATTGTTAGAATGCTGCCAATCAGAGCTGCTAGAACAATTGGTAGTTTAGCTGAGGTGAGCGAAGCCCAACAATCAGCAATAAACAATCAACAATTAAATAACTCCTTTGAACTGACGCAGGAAGCGTACGTCGTTTTCGGTGAACAGACGCAGGTCGCGGATCTGGTAGCGGAGCATGGTGATGCGCTCGATGCCCATACCGAATGCAAAGCCAGAGTATACCTCCGGATCGATGCCGCAGTTGCTGAGCACGTTCGGGTCTACCATACCGGCACCGCCAATCTCTACCCAGCCCGACTGCTTGCAGATGTTGCAACCCTCGCCTTTGCAGATCAGGCAGGAGATATCAATCTCGGCGCTCGGCTCCGTGAACGGGAAGAACGACGGACGGAAACGAATCTTGGTGTCCTGTCCGAACATCTCCTTGGCAAAGTAATAGAGCGTTTCTTTCAGGTCTTTGAAGCTCACACCTTTGTTCACGTATAGTCCTTCCACTTGCTGGAACACCATGTGCGCACGGGCCGAGATGGCTTCGTTGCGGTATACGCGGCCCGGCATTATGCTGCGCAGCGGTGGCTGGTTGTTCTCCATCAGGCGCACCTGCACGTTGGAGGTATGGGTACGGAGCAACTTGTCACGATCTTCGCTCAGGAAGAAAGTGTCCTGCATTTCGCGGGCAGGGTGGTTCTCCGGGAAGTTAAGCGCCGTAAAGTTGTGCCAGTCATCCTCGATTTCCGGTCCGTCGGCTACGTTGAAGCCGATGCGCTCGAAAATGCGCACGATCTCGGCGCGCACCAGCGAAAGCGGATGGCGGGTGCCCAGTGTGTTAGGTATAGGAGGTAGCGTGAAATCAAAAGCGTTTTCAGCCTCAGAACCAGTGCTCGCGTTGGCCAGCTGTTCCTGTGCTTCGTCAAAACGGGTTTGGGCGCGGTTCTTGAGCTGGTTCAGCTCCTGACCTACCTGGCGGCGATGTTCCGGTGCCACTGATTTCAGGTCGTCAAAAAGGGCGGCTATAGCGCCTTTGCGGCCAATGTAAGTGATTCTGAATTGCTCCAACTCAGCTGCGCTTGTCAGTTGCGCGGCCTCTATCTCTTGTGCTACTCTCTGTATATTCTCAACCATAGTATGCAAAGATAATAATTTGCGAAATTTAGCGGTTGTTTTGACTTTATAAATCAAGCCACTGACTTTAGAGCAGGGCCAGTTTATTCTGTTAGAGCAGGCTCAAATTCTACTGTCATTCTGTAAAGAAACTTGTTGGAATAGAGGCCCCCTACCCCCGGGAGGTTAAGCCGATACTACTGGCGGGGGTAGGGGGCCTCTATTCCAAGATCCTTTCAGGCTGACAAAAAAGTAGAGCTTAACAGGGAGCATGGGGATGGTAAACCAGGAGGTGAATAATTCAAAGTAAAATCCTAACTTGGTTTACCGACGCCAACCGGCCGTTTACCGACTTCTGTACCCAAGTAGCCTAATAGCCATTGAGCTGAACAAGGGCATCTTATACCTTTGGTACAGATCTTAAAACTAAACGAAATAAAACCATGAAAAATCAAGAATACAATAGAGGCGGTTCCGGTAAAATGGCCGGCGTGTTTCTCCTGATGGTGGGCGTGCTGTTGCTCACCGCTAAGATGGGTATTTTCTTTCTACCGGGCTGGGTGTTCTCCTGGCCAATGTTCCTGATTGCGCTGGGCCTTTTTCTGGGGTTTAAGCACTCGTTCCAGAAGCCAAGCTGGCTGGTGCTGATCGTGATCGGTGGCGTGTTTCTGCTCGACAGGCACTTCTTTCTCGATATCAACCTGAAGCTGTACTTCTGGCCCATCCTGATCATCGGTCTGGGGCTGTGGCTGATCATGAAACCCCAAAAGCGTAATCCCTGGGAAAATCAGGTGGGCCCCAGCCCCAGCCCTGAAGACGCCTCCGGCTATTACACTGATCCCGTGAATGGTGCTTACCCAGGCGGCTATACGGACTACACAGGCGACGAAGCCTATACCTCGGGCGCCTACAACGGGGCAACAAACGATGCGACATACGGACCTGAAGACCGCATTGACAGCGCAGCGGTACTAGGAGGAATAAAAAAAAACATCGTCTCTAAAAACTTCAAGGGAGGCGAAGTGGTGAGCGTATTCGGAGGCACGGAGCTGAACCTGATGCAGGCCGACATACAGCACCCGATCGTGCTGGAGGCAACCCAGGTCTTTGGGGGCACCACCCTGATCATACCGCCGCACTGGCACGTGAAGTCTGATGAAATGGTAGCCATACTGGGCGGGATAGACGACAAACGGCCTGCCATGCCGCAGGGCTATGACCCAAACAAAGTACTCATCCTGAAGGGCACCACCCTCTTTGGCGGCCTAAGCATTAAGAGCTACTAATGGAAGGGGTGGCGTCACAGGTGCGCTTGGTGCTTTTATACCTTGGCTGGGCTTTGCTCTGGTCCTTGGTACAGGTGCTGGTGCTTTGGCCGACAGGCTTCGGGTGGCGCATCATCGTGCCGGATGCCTTGCTTACCAATCTGGTGCTGGCTATTGGCGGTTATGCCATGGGTACGGGATTGCGCTACTACCAACCCAGTTTACGGCAGGCAGGCTATCTGCTGGGCTGGAGTCTCGGGTTGGCAGGTATAAGCGCGACTATCTTCTACTGGAGCGCCCATACGCTGTTCGAAGGCCAAGTGCTATACCTGCGTTTTGTGGACAGTACCTTGGCTGTTAGAGTGGCCTTTAACTGGCTCATGCTGCTTTTGATGCTGCTCCTCACCTGGCTCTGGTTTTATACCCGTGAGCTGCAGGAGGCCGAGAAGCGCAAAGCCGCTACCGAAAAGCTGGCTCGCGAAGCTGAGCTTTACAACCTGCGCCAGCAACTGCAGCCACACTTTCTGTTCAACAGCCTCAACTCTATTAGCGCCCTGGTGGTGAGCCGGCCGGAGCAGGCCCGCAGCATGGTGCAGCAGCTCTCAGACTTCTTGCGCGGCACCTTACGTAAGGACAACAACCAACTGGTGCCCCTCGCGGAAGAGCTAAAGCAATTGCAGTTATACCTGGACATCGAAAAAGTACGTTTCGGGCATCGGCTGCAGGTAGAAGTAGAAGCTACCGAGGATAGCCAAGGTATGAAGCTGCCTGCCCTGCTGCTGCAGCCAGTCGTGGAAAACGCCATCAAGTTCGGGCTCTACGACACGGTGGGGGAGACGGCTATCAAGGTAAAGGCTACTACTGCAGACGGCTACCTGACCATCACCACCCAAAACCCTTACGACCCGAGTACGAGCCAGCCCCGCAAAGGCACCGGCTTTGGCCTGGACTCCATTCAGCGCAGACTATACCTGCTCTATGCCCGGCAGGACCTGCTGCGCACCTCACAACAAGACCATCAGTTTACAACAACCATCAAGATACCTCAACACTATGAAAAAATGTCTGATAATAGATGACGAACCGTTGGCCCGCAGCATGGTGGCCGAGTATCTGCAAGCCTACCCTGAGCTGGAGGTGGTGCAGGAGTGCGGCGACGGTTTTGAGGGTGTGAAAGCCATCATGCAGCACCAGCCCGACCTGATCTTTCTTGACATCCAGATGCCCAAAATCAATGGATTCGAGATGCTGGAGCTGGTGGAACAGGCACCCGGCGTCATCTTCACCACCGCCTTCGACGAGTACGCCATCAAAGCCTTTGAGACCAATGCCGTAGACTACCTGCTCAAGCCCTTCAGCAAAGAACGCTTCGATGCCGCCATACGCAAGTGGTTGCAGAGTCAGGCAGCAGTACAGGCTATACCTACGACGGCTGCGTTGGAGGAGGCAACCGGCAAGCAACCCGAAGAACAGCATCGCATTGTAGTAAGAGCCGGCAGCAACATCCGTATTATACCTGTGGCCGATGTGCTATACCTGGCGGCCTACGACGACTATGTGAAAATCCACACCCGCGACGGCGTGTTCTTAAAGAAGAAGACGATGGGCTACTACGAAAAGGCGCTCGATCCGAAGCAGTTTGTGCGGGTGCATCGCTCTTATATCATGGCCTTGTCGCAACTCACCCGCATTGAGCCATTTGAGAAGGACAGCCACGTGGCGCTGCTGCGCAACGGCGAGCGTATTCCCTTAAGTAAGAGTGGTTATACACGGCTGCGGGCGGTACTGGGTATATAGCCACTTTTGTTCATGCCTATATTTGTATTTATCTGATCAGGAATGTGCTTTTGGCTGTTTAGAGTCAAAATACCAGCGTCTGAATCAGCATTTGCCCCATTCGTCTAAATAGTTTTTCTCAAACCGAAAAAGCTGTCACATTTGTCTCGCTCAAAGCTATTTTAAGCTTGCCCTGAAAGTCTGAACACTTACTAAATAATTCTGTTAAACACTTGGGGAAACTTTTGAGATAAAAAACGTTTCCGTAGTTTTGCCTCGGAATTATGAAAATGGAAACGACAGTACAATCATCAGTAAAAGATAAGATTGCAACAGAGGCATTTAAGCTTTTCTGTCGCCGCGGCATCAAGGGATCCTCTATGGACGACATTGCGCAGCACCTGTCCATGTCGAAAAAGACCATTTATAAGTGGTTCAGCAACAAAGACGAGATCGTGTACTGGGCTATCAACTCTTACCTGAGTTCAGTGGATGCAGACTGTGAGCGGTGCAGGCGAGAGGCACCCAATGCCATCGAAGAGCTGTTCGCTATCATGAAGACCACCCGTCAAGTCTTCGCCAGTATTCACCCCGGCATTTTCTTCGACCTGCAGAAGTACCACGCCAACGCCTGGCAAAAGTGGCAAGAGTACAAGAACCATGACTTCCTTCACCGGATAAAAGATAACCTCAGGCGCGGCATTTCTGAGGGCCTGTTCCGGCAGGACCTGGACGTAGAGGTAATCGCCCGCCTCCGACTCGCCCAGATCGAGGTGCCTTTTGATGAAACTCTGTTTCCGCGTTTCCAATTTGAGCTGCTGCATGTTCAAACGGCCAGCCTGGAGTACTTCATGCTCGGTATTGCCACGCTCAAAGGACACAAGATGATCAATGACTACAAGCAAATCACAGAAGAAGAATAACTGACTACAACTCCCCAATTATGAAAAAAGCCACCAGCCTGTTACTGGCATTATTCGTCTTGCTAAGCCCGGTCAGGGTGCTGGCGCAGGCATCGCCGCAGGCTTTCAGTCTGCAACAGAGTATCGACTATGCCCTGCAGAACAGAGCGAGTCTGAAAATGGCCCGCAACCAGCAGGATATCGACAAAGCCAAAGTAGGAGAGATCCGGGCAATGGGGCTGCCGCAGATCAACGCCGCCGCAGACCTGGGCAAGAACGTGATACAGCAAAAGAGCTTCCTGCCAGCAGAGTTCTTTCAGGATCCGGATAACCCTAATTCGCCGGAGCCAGGCACTTTCGTGCCGGTGGTATTCACGCCGCAGTATACCGGCAATGCCACCGTCACGGCCAGCCAGTTGCTGTTCGATGGCTCATACCTGATCGGTTTGAAAGCAGCCAAGACTTATACTGAGCTGTCGCGCAAAACAACGGAGCAGAACGAAATAGATGTAGTGGAGCAGGTGACCAAGGCCTATTACAGTGTGCTGGTGAGCCGTGAGCGCATGGAGCTCCTCAACCAGAACCTCTACCGCCTTGACACACTCCTGAAACAAACACAGGTGATGTTCGACAATGGTGTAGCCGAGAAACTGGACGTAGACCGTCTGCGGGTGACATACAACAATCTGAAAGTAGAAAAGCAGAAGACCGAGCGTCTGCTCACATTGGGTGAAGACCTGCTTAAGTTCCAGATGGGCATGCCGCAGAAAGAGCAGCTGATTTTAACAGACAGCCTGAGCGAAGTGCAGGTGGACATGGCCAAGACAAACCAAAGCGGCTTTAATTATAGCAATCGCATCGAATACTCCGTGCTGGAGACGCAGCGGGACCTCGCCATGCTGAACCTACGCAATATCCGCTCTGGCTATCTGCCCAAGCTATACCTGAACGGCCGCTACGGCTACCTTGCTGCCAACAATGACTTCAGCGAGATCACCCGCAGCCGCAACTGGTTCGACTTCGCCTACGTGGGCCTGGGCCTGCAGGTGCCGATCTTTGACGGCCTGCGCAAGCACTACCAGGTACAGCAGTCCCGTCTGACGCTCGAAAACGCCAAGCTAGGTTTTGAGAGTCTGGAGCAAGGTATAGACCTGGAACTGGAGCAGGCTTCTACTGACCTGACCAACTCGCTGGACGTGCTGGCATCGCAGCGCGAGAACCTAGAGCTAGCCGAGGAGATCGCCCGCGTGGCCAAAATCAAGTTTCAGGAGGGCGTAGGCTCCAACCTGGAAGTGGTGACCGCCGAAACCGACCTGCGCCAGGCACAGACCAATTACTACGCCGCCATGTACGATGCTCTGATCGCAAAAGTGAACCTTGACAAAGCTACTGGTACCCTGCTTATAAAATAAAACACTTGAAAAAAGACTAACACACGACTTATCATGAAGAAGATACTTGGAGTTTCATCGCTGGCCCTGTTCTTAAGTCTGGCCGCCTGCAACCAGGGCAACGACAAAGAGGCGCAACTGGCAGAACTGAAAAAGCAGCAAACAGAGCTGCAGGAGCAGATCGCACAGCTGGAAGCGGAGCTAAAGGCAGAAGGCAAGGGTGGACCAGTTGAAAGAAAGACTGTGCCGGTAACCGTGGCGCAGGTGCAGCAGGACACGTTCCGTCACTATCTGGAGGTGCAGGGCCGGGTAGACTTTGACCAGAACGTGCTGGTAAGTGCCAAAGTACCGGGTGTGCTCACAAGCGTGCGGGTAAAGCGCGGTGACAAGGTAACAAAGGGGCAGACCATGGCCACCATTGACGCGCAGGTACTAGAGCAGAACATAGCCGAGGTGCGTACCCGTCTGGAGTTGGCCACCGTGGCCTATGAACGCCAGAAAAATCTCTGGGATCAGAAAATTGGCACTGAGATGCAGTTTCTGACCGCCAAAAATAACAAGGAGGCCCTGGAGCGCAGCCTGGCTACGCTCCAGCAGCAGCGTGACCAATATAACGTGAAAGCACCGGTGAGCGGCGTGGTGGACAACGTGATTCCAAATGCTGGGGAGGCTGTTGCACCGGGTGTGGGAATCATCCGGGTTGTTAACACCAATGGCTCTAAGATTGTAGCGGAGGTGTCAGAGGCTTACCTGACCAAGATCAGCAAAGGCGACGAAGCTTTGATTCGCTTCCCTGACCTGAACCAGGAGATAAGCGCCACGGTGGATGTGGTGAGCAGCTTCATCAACCCGAGCAGCCGCACCTTCATGATCGAGCTCCGGCCGAAAAATGTGAACATAGAGCTGCGTCCGAATCTGGTGGCCGTGGTGCGCATACAGGACTACCGCAAAGAAGACGCTATCATTATACCTGTCAACCTGGTACAGCGCGACGAGAAGTCGCAGTACGTGTACGTGGCCCAGAAACAGGGTGAGCGCTATGTGGCCACCCGCAAAGAGGTGGAGACGGGCGTGAACTACCAGGGGCAGGTAGAAGTGCTGAGTGGACTGACAGCACAAGACTACCTCATTACCGCAGGATACCAGAGTGTGAACGAAGGGCAGCCGGTTGTTTTCAACCAGGAGCGCATCGCGCAGCAATAATCTTTTAAGCAGCAGACTATGAAATATTTCAAGCCGACCAATTGGTCCATTGATAATAGGACGAGTATATACATCATTACCCTCATCATCTCGGTATGGGGTATATTCTCGTACATCACGCTTCAAAAAGAAAACTTCCCCGACATCGTGATCCCGACCGTGTTTGTGGGCACGGTATACCCGGGCACGTCGCCGGCCGATATTGAGAACCTGGTGACGCGGCCGATCGAAAAGCAGCTGAAGGCCATTTCAGGAGTGAAGAAGGTGACCTCCAACTCCATCCAGGACTTCTCGATGATAACGGTGGAATTCAACACCGACGTGGATGTGGTGGAGGCAAAGCAGCTGGTAAAGGATGCTGTGGACAAGTCCCGTACCGACCTGCCTACCGACCTCGATCAGGACCCGAACGTGCAGGAGGTGAACTTTTCCGAGTTCCCGATCATGTACCTCAATGTATCGGGCAACTACAGCCTCGACCGCCTGAAAAAGTATGCTGAGGATATACAGGACCGCATCGAAGCGCAGCCCGAGATTACCCGTGTAGACATGGTGGGCGCTCTTGACAAGGAGGTGCAGGTAAACGTGGACCTCTATAAAATGCAGGTGGCGCAGGTAACTTTCGCTGATATTGCCCGGGCCATTTCTTCAGAAAACGTTACCGTGTCGGGTGGCAATATCTCGGTAGGCGAGATGAAGCGCTCCGTGCGTGTGGTGGGTCAGTACACCGACCCGAATAAGATTGGCGATATTGTAGTAAAGTCACTGTCCGGCGCTAATATCCAGCTGAAAGAAATAGCGGAGGTAAAAGAAGGATTTGAAGAGCAAGAGAGTTTTGCGCGTCTGGATAATTCACCTGTAATCACCCTAAACGTGATCAAGCGCAGCGGCGAGAACCTGATACAGGCATCTGACAACATCCACGAAATGGTGGAGGAGATGCAGGCTACCGTGCTCCCGGCTGACCTAAAGGTGACCATCACAGGTGATCAGTCCACGATGACGCGCCATACCCTGAACGACCTGATCAACACGATCATCATCGGCTTCGTGCTGGTGACCCTGATCCTGATGTTCTTCATGGGCACGACCAACGCCATTTTCGTCGGTCTGTCGGTGCCGATCTCCATGTTCATCGCCTTTATGCTGATGCCGGTGCTGGGCTTCTCGCTCAACATGATCGTGCTCTTCTCGTTCCTGCTGGCCCTGGGTATTGTGGTGGACGATGCCATTGTGGTAATAGAGAACACACACCGCATTTTGCACCAGTCCAATCTGGGTATTATCAAGTCAGCAAAACTGGCTGCCGGTGAGGTGTTTATACCTGTGTTGGCCGGTACACTGACTACTGTAGCCCCCTTCCTGCCGCTGGCTTTCTGGCCGGGTATTGTCGGTAAGTTCATGTTCTACCTGCCGATCACGCTCATCGTCACACTGATGGCGTCGTTGCTGGTGGCTTTTATCATCAACCCGGTGTTTGCGGCTTCTTTCATGAAGAAGGAGCACGAACAGGAGGCTGATATCGCACCGCGTGCACGTCGCAACTTCTGGTTACTGATAGGTGGTGCCGCACTGGTGGCCATCGTAGGGTACATGGCTGGCTGGTATGGCACGGCCAACCTGATCATGCTGGTTGTGGTATTGGTGCTGCTGAACCGCTTTGTCTTCCGTCGCATGATCCACGGTTTCCAGAACAACGTGCTGCCGCGCTTCATGCGGGGCTACGAGCGCCTGCTACGCTGGATGCTAATGGGCAGACGTCCAGTGTGGATGTTCCTGAGCATGTTTGTGCTACTTATTTTCTCTTTTTTTCTGACGGCAGTACGAGCACCTAAAGTAGTATTCTTCCCGGATTCAGACCCCAACTTCGTCTATACCTACATCAGCATGCCAGTCGGTACGGATCAGCTTGTAACTGACTCGGTTACACGTGAGGTGGAGAAGCGCATCTATCGGGTGATTGGAGCCGAGAACAGCGACGTGGAATCGGTTATTTCCAATGTGGCCATCGGTGCCGGCGACCAAAATGACCGCAGCGTGACCGCACAATCTCACTTAGGAAAGGTTACCGTAGCCTTTGTTGAGTATCAATACCGAACCGGCGAGCGCAGCACGCAGGAGTACATGAACGAAATACGTGAAGCGGTGCGCGGTATACCGGGTACCAACATCACGGTCGACAAAGAGCAGAACGGTCCGCCGGTGGGCAAGCCGATCAGTATCGAAATAGCCGGTGAGGACTTTGAAGGCCTGGTGGCGCTGTCGAAGCAGGTGCAGGCTTACATTGATCAGCAACAGATTGGTGGTATAGAAGAGCTCCGCAGCGACCTGGAAGACAGCAAGCCGGAGATCATCATCAACATCGACCGCGAGCGTGCCAACCGCGAAGGTATCAGCACCGGGCAGATCGGTATGGAGCTGCGCACGGCCATTTTCGGCGACGAGGCCTCTAAGTTCAAGCTGGACGAAGAGGAGTACCCGATACAAGTGCGCTATGCAGAGCCTTACCGCGAGAACATTGATGCCTTGCTGGACATGCGCATCACGTACCGCGACATGAACAGCGGGCAGGTACGCCAGATCCCGCTTTCGTCACTGGCGAGTATTGAGTACGGTACTTCATACGGAGGTATCAAGCGCAAAAACCTAAAACGGGTGGTAACGCTAGAGTCAAACGTGCTGGATGGGTATAACGCCAACGAAGTGGTGCAGAGCATCGGAAGTTCGCTACAGAATTTCGAGACGCCGGAAGGCTTTGAGATCAGCATGGGCGGACAGCAGGAGGAGCAGGAGGAAACAGCCAACTTCCTGATGATTGCCCTGGTGGCGGCCTTCCTGATCATCTTCCTGGTGCTGGTGACGCAGTTCAACTCCATCTCGAAGCCGTTCATCATCCTGTCGGAGGTGCTGTTCAGTATCATTGGCGTATTGCTGGGCTTCTCCATCTTCGGGATGGACGTGTCGGTGGTGATGACTGGTGTAGGTATAGTAGCCCTGGCAGGTATCGTGGTGAAAAACGGTATACTGATCGTGGAGTTCACCGATATGCTGATAGAAGAGGGACGCGACCTGAAAGAAGCAATTGTGGAAGCAGGCAAGACCCGTCTGAACCCGGTGCTGCTGACCGCGACCGCGACTATACTAGGCTTGATACCCTTGGCGTTAGGTATAAACCTGAACTTCTATACCCTGTTCACGGAGTTCAAAGCGAACTTCTTCATGGGGGGCGATAGTGCCGCCTTCTGGGGGCCGCTGGCCTGGACGATCATCTTTGGCCTGGGTTTTGCAACCATCATCACGCTCTTAATTGTGCCGGTGATGTACTTGCTCAATGAGAAACTGAGAGCCAAAATAAAAGGAGAGAGAAAGCCAGCAGGAGGCGTGAAAATTATACCTCAGGAAGAAACAGAGGTACCTGTAAACGGAAAAGTAGTTAGAGAATACACCTTATAAATATATGATTGCAACAACAGACAAGGCTATTGAGCGGGAGGTTATCCGCATCATTAGCAAAACCAAGGAGATTAGACCTGCCCGTTTGCAGGCAAATGCCCGTCTGGAAAAAGATTTCGGCTTTGATACGGTGGATGTAGTGGATATCATCCTGGAGTTGGAAAAAAATTTCCAGATCACCATTCCAGATGAGGTTCCTATCAATACGGTGGGCGACTTTGTGGACTTTGTAGCATCACATGCGATGCAGAAAGCCAGCTGATCGTATTTGTCATTAGTTTAAACAGAAGCGGCCGGGGTGCAAACCCCGGCCGCTTTTTATTTGGCAAAACAACGGCCCTGAAGGTGGAGCTGAGCTCCTGTGCGGCTGCCGTTATGCGTATGTTTTCAGAAAATAATGCGTGGTAAGCGTTCTGTCGATAGGCGATACTTGATTAGTAGATAGAGATGCGGTAAGCTTTCAGTTTCTGGTCGAGGGCCTTGGAGTTAGGACAAATCTTGTCGAGCAGTGCCCAGAAACCCGGACCGTGATTTTTCTCGATGGTATGCGCCAGCTCGTGCAAGATCACGTAATCGCAAAGTGAGTCAGGCAAGCGCATCAGGTGCAGGTTGAGGTTGATGTTATTGGTGTGTGAGCAGCTTCCCCAGCGTGACTTGGCGTTTTTGATAAACACATTCTGGTAATCAAAGCCAAATTTGTCGGCAAAGAACCTGACACGCTCCGGCAAATACGCTTTGGCCTCTTTGCGGTAAGCCTCCTCAATCGACTTGCGGATAAACTTCTGCACTTCGTTGTCGCGCACGTCTTTGTAAGCGGGGTAAAACACGTTGATGTAACCGTTCTCGATCACGCAGCGCATGGTATACTGGGCGTGCGTGAGCAGGCGCAAGGTATGGCTGCGGGTCTTGAAGTCGGTGTTGCCATCGTACATGGTCACGCGGGCCTCCTGCTGCTTCATGCGGGCCTGGTGCTCTTTTATCCAATCGCTCTTGGTATAAATAAGCTGTTCGGCTTTTTCGAAGCTGATATGCGGAGGGACGGCTACACGCACGCCTTTGATAGGGCGTACACTGATGCTAAGACGCTTTGCTTTGTCGCTGCGTTCGATCAGAACCTTCCCGATGCCGTCGATGTGAAGATTAACAGAAGTAAGTCGTAGAAATGATGAAGACACCTTGGCTAAAAGTTAAAAATACACAATCATCAGTCCAAATATAGAAAATTAATTCCTTAAGAAACTAATAGATAGGCGGCTTTTTTCTGAATTTTTTCAGATTTCTGTATTTGAATAGTACTATATTGTGTAGCCGTTATGTATTTTTTTAAGCTGTGTTATGCAGTTACTTAACCCGCTGATGCACCCTTGCAGGAGGCACCAAGGGCATAAAAAAAGCCGCCTTGAAAGGCAGCTTTTCATGTGTTTTTCTGTGACGCAGGCTAGCGGATATTGCCGCCCTCCGGAATGTCGTCGTGCGGATTTTTAGCTACGCGGCTGCTGTCGGTTGTAGAGGCACGCACGATAGGCTCGTGGTGGCCTGGTTCCTCAGAGCCGTGTCCCTGCGAGGGATGGGCTGGGCCTTCGTGCTGCACTTCTGTTGAGTCAGCAGCCCGGTCGCTGTACTTTGGCGTGCCGAAGGAATTGTCAGCATGGTGCGGCTCTATGGTATGCACCGACTTCTGCCGGGCCTGGCGCTCCTCGTCCCACTCCTTGAATTTGTCGAGCTCCGACTTGATGCTGGTCATAAACCAGGCCAGCAGGGTAGCATCGTCCAAAAGACCGATCACAGGTATAAAGTCAGGTATCAGGTCGATCGGCATCAGGAAGTACAGAATTACGGCCACACCGCCTACCAATGTTGTATTCGGAATGCCTTTGTACTCTCCGTTCACCGCCGATCTGATCATGTGCGAAAGGATCTGGAAGCTTTCCCATACCTCGCCTGCAATTGCTCCCAGGCTTTTCTTGGCAGTGGCTTTCTTGAAAGCGTCATTCAAAAGTTTGATAACCTGCGAAGGGTGCTCCAGATACTTCTCTGCCTTCTTAAGTATGTTTTTAAAGAGTTGGCTTTGGGAAATTGTCTTCCCGTCCGGGCTCTTTTGCTGCTGATCCTGCGTATTCTGTTGTTGCTGATTTTGAGTGTTCTGGTCTGTCATAAGGTATGTGTGATTTTGTATGGAACCTGCTTCGGCTGTTTGTCAAATCGGGCGCAAGTTGCTCAACTCCTAACAAGCTTCCTATACCTTGCTACAAGTAATTTTGTTATACGCTGTAAACGAAAAACGGGCGCTGGTATAGCTGCCCGTCCTTAAAATTTCTGATACTAGGTATAGCCCTAGTCAACCCGACCGGCAGCGTAGTAGTAGTTGCGGTAGTAAGGCTCCTTGAGTGAACTGATCATCACGCCACCGCTTGTGGCGGAGTGCACAAACTTGTTGTCTTTGAGGTAGATGCCCACATGAAAGATCGGCTGCCTGGGACTGCGACGGAAAAAGACAAGATCGCCGGTGCGTACACTGTCTTTGCGGATGCGGGTCACGTCATCGAACATGGAGCGGGAGCTGCGGCTCAGGTCGATGCCGTACACGTCGCTGTAGATGCGGGTCACAAAGCCGGAGCAGTCGGTTCCTCGTTTGGAGTTGCTGCCATAGCTATAAGGGGTGCCCAGCCACTTGGAAACGGTCTCGAGCAGGTCCTTGTCTTCGCTGTAGTCGAGCCTGAGTCCTAGTTTGCGGGAGTAGCGGTGGTAGAAGGCCGAATCCACGGGCTCACTGAGGTGGGACGGCACCTGTAGTTGCAGTGCCTTCGCGATATCCTCTCCTGTCTGGATCGGGTATAGCATGAGGCTGGCCGTTTCTGTTTCAGCCGGTGTCGACTCAGGCTTTTTTACTTCGTAGAAGAAAGAAAGAGCGATGGATACAAGGGCCAGAACGCTCAGTATGATTGTCTTTGTCATAGGGTTTAGCATGTTTAGCTCTGCCGTAGCAGCAAACTTTGTCACCTTATGGTTGTAGAGTGGTATAGGTCTTGTATGGCATTTTATACCCTGCAACCTGTTCGCCAAATACTAAATTGGCAAAGCAAGGAGCAAAAGTAGGTACAATTTTCTTAACTGGCAACATGCTAAACAGCTGATGTTCACAGGAGATAGCCGGGCATTCGCTTTCTATTAAGACATGTTCACTTATTTAGCTGCTTTGCAGTACAACCCCTGTGTCCCTTTTGTCAGGTATAAACTTACAAAAATGAAGTACAAAATTGTTGAGAACTCACCTTTCGCCCGCATCGCCCGCATGGTGCTCAAGAGCAGCAATGTGGCCATGGTGCTAGGCAGAACGATTCACCTGAGCGGTGTGAAGCGGGATTCTTTTCTGCGTGACAAAGGTTGGGTGGCGCACGAGCTCTGCCATATCCGGCAGTTTCAGGAGCACGGCTACCTACGCTTCCTTTGGCTATACCTGCGCGAGTCGATGCGGGTGGGCTACTACAACAACAAGTATGAAGTGGAGGCCCGCATTGCCGGCCTGAAAGGAGAGATTGATCTGCCTGTAGCCCAAAAAGCAGACAGCTCGATCAAACCGACCGAGCTGCCATTGCCTGTTGATATCAGAAAGGAAAACTGAAACTATGCCTCACGCCATTTAATGGTGCAGCCGATCGCCTTCGTGTTCGGCTGGCTCACGGCTTTGCCGGCTACCAATTCGTCAAGGGCGGCTTCGGCATACTTCTTCTGCACCTTGTTTGGTTCGCGTGAGTTGTCGTCTATCGTGCCGATGTAAGCTACCTTGAAAGTGCCGTCTTTCTGCTTCTGCACTACATACAGGTGTGGCGTGCGGGTGGCACCGTAGGCTTTGGTGATCTCCTGCGTTTCGTCATACACATACGGGAACGGGAAGTTCTTCTCCTTCGCGCGTACCTGCATGTCTTTGTAAGAGTCCTTTGGCGATACCTTCACATCGTTCGGGTTGATGGCGATGATCGGGTAGCCTTTCGGTGCATACTTGTTGTGCAGCTCGATCAGGCGGTCTTCGTAAGCCACCGAGTAAGGGCAGGTGTTGCAGGTGAACGTGACAATGAAACCCTTGGCATCTTTGTAATCGCTCATGGAGACCATCTTGCCGTCCACGTTCTTCAGTTTGAAGTCGCGGGCCGTGTCGCCTACCTGGTAGCCGGAGTTGTTGGAGGCTGGTACAGCTGCCATCAGCATGCCCACCAACAGCAGGCACGCCATGTAAAGAAGCGGTATTCGGTTATTCTTCATAGTAATGGATTATGGTTTATACTTGTTGATCAGTTCCTGTAGCTCCTGTTGTGATATCTCGCGCTCTATAAACTCATACTGCTTGCGCTTGTTGTTGAAGAACATGGTGGCAGGTATAGCACCCGACCACTTCGGCTCGATGCGGTCGATCCAGGTGTTGCCATCCGGCTCGTCGAGCAGGTATAGCCGCGACTGCAGCTTGCGCTTCTGCACGAAAGGCATCACCCGCTTTTCCTTGTCCTGCACGGCATCCATACTCACCAGGATCACCCGCACAGGCTGGTCCTTATACTTGGCGTGGGCGGCCTCAAAATAAGGCATTTCTTTAATGCAGGGCTTGCACCACGTGGCCCAGAAGTTCACCACATACAGC
This sequence comes from Pontibacter sp. LHS1, assembly GCF_058932855.1. Lineage (NCBI taxonomy): Bacteria > Pseudomonadati > Bacteroidota > Cytophagia > Cytophagales > Hymenobacteraceae > Pontibacter > Pontibacter sp. LHS1. The sequence goes on along the minus strand of NZ_JBZYWF010000004.1, from coordinate 379,794 downwards.
GTGTCGTGCGGCGACTGGCGCAGCTCCTGCAGCTGGTCAAACTTAATGGTCGTGACCTCCTGCGCCTGGGCTGCCGTGCTGGCGAACAGGCCAAAGACCATTACCAGCAAAAATTGCTTCAGATGTTTCATCATGGGATTATAACGAAATATACAGCAGGGCTATTGCTGCTTGCTGCCTTCTAACAATTTGCCCTCTAAATCGTTTTGAATAAACTATACGAATGTTAAACTAAAAAAACGAACTTAGAATGGCTAATAAATTGGAAGGAAAAAAGATAGCAATTGTAGTAACCGACGGATTTGAGCAGGTGGAGCTCACAGAGCCCAAAAAAGCTTTGGAAGAAGCCGGTGCTCAAACCCACATTATCGCCCTGAAAGACGGAGAAGTGAAAGGCTGGGACCACACGGACTGGGGCGACAAATTTAAAGTAGACAAGACCATCGACAGCGTGAACGCCGACGATTATAACGGGCTGCTGCTGCCTGGCGGCGTGATGAGCCCTGACAAGCTACGAGCCAACGACAAGGTGGTGAGCTTTGTAAGTAAGTTCATGGAAAGCGGCAAGCCCGTAGCTGCCATCTGCCACGGCCCCTGGACGCTGATTGAGACCGGCAAGTTGCAGGGTAAGAAAATGACCAGCTACCATACCTTGAAAACCGACTTAAAAAACGCCGGAGCCGAGTGGGTGGATCAGGAAGTGGTGGTGGACAATGGCCTGGTCACCAGCCGCAACCCGGATGATATACCTGCCTTTAATAAAAAGATCATTGAGGAATTCGCCGAGGGTCGTCACGAGCCAAGATAATCCTCCCGAAGCTACGAAGCGAACCGCCGTGCTATACCTGCTGAGGTATGGCACGGCGGTTTTTCTTATACCTATATCTTAGCTATTGATCAGCGGCAGCAATTGTTCAGTGCGGCCTTCCAGCAATACAGCCAGCGTGATATCGAGCACCAGCAGAAACAGCCCCTGCAGTGTGATAGACTGTCCATAGCCCAGGTACTGCTCTGCTTTTGGCGAACTCAGCGATCGTTCTTTCAGATAGGCCGCCAGCATCAGGAAAGCGAAGTCCAGGCCGATGCTCAGGTATAGCAGCCTGAGCGTCCAGTAGTGGAAAGCGACCGTTTCGGATAGTGATCGGACAGTAGGGTCAAATGAGAGGATAAAATAGAGTGATCCGCCCGCAATGATCATGTTGACGATATTCCAGTAGATGTTCATCTGGAAAAAGTAACGCTTGTTGCGCGACGACTTGGTTAGTTTGATACTGCTGATCAGTATGTTGATAAGTGCCCAGGCACCCAGTGCCAACATGCCGAATTTCAGCGTCTCTGCCTGTTTCAGGTTTAATGCCGCTATGGCGCTGCCCTGGGCGTTGGCCGTAAGACAGAGTAGCAAAAGAGGCAACAGGCAAAGGTATTTTCTCATAATATGTTCACAAATGGTTTGTGTAGGAACGTATTACGGGTGAGTTTAGCATAGCTGAGCTGGAATAAATGTCGGAACAGTACAATTGCTGTAACGCAACTACAGGTGTAAGTGTTTGCTATCTAGCTTATTGCCGGCGAGCCACTATGTCAAGTCCAATATTGACTGATGGATAAATGGTCCTGTTTCCGAGCGACTGGTCAGAGCCGTAGGTGAGTTTCCAGTGGGTCCGGTCTATGTTGAAATTCGCTTTAGCCCGTAGCACCGAGTCCTCGAGTTCAATCTGTGCCGGAAAGCTGATGCTCCTGGTGATGCCTGTAATGGTAAGGTTGCCTGTCACTTTATGGTTAGGGTCTTTGATGCGCAGTTGTTTTGTGTTGCCGGAGAGGGCAGGGGCATCCTGGCGCTCTGTGCTGTCATAAGGTATAATGGAGGTGATCACAAAGGAGGCGATAGGATGCTGTTCCACGTCAAAAAAGTCCTCGGAGCGCAAGTGCTTTGTCAGCTTCTTGTTCCCTGCCTCGTCAATCGACTTATCATCCGAGCGCACATTGGTCATGTCGAAGACTGCCTTGCCGCCATTGGGCTTGCCATCGTGCAGTGTGATCGTGCCTTCTCTGATTGGAATGAGACCATTGTGGCGTCCTGTCACTTTAGCGCCTATCCAGGTAACGGTGCTTTTGGTCGTGTCTAACTCAAATATCTGGTCGGGCATGCCGGGGCTCAGAGCCCGAACGGCAGCGCCCACTTCTGCTTCATCGGTTTTTACGGTGGTGTCGCAGGCCATGCCAGCAAATGCCAGAAAGGCCCAAAGTAGGGTATAGAGCGGTTGTAGTCTGTGCGTGTTCATAAGTGTAAGCGCTGTGCCCGCTGGCGCAGGGGTGGTTTTCAGCATTATAAAATACGGCATACAAAGACAAAGGGCTGAAATTAGCAGGCTGTATACCTGCGCCTAAAACAAAACAGGGACCTGCTGCCAGGCCCCTGTGTCGAGGAGATCAGAGGTGAGTAATGCCTTAAAAGCCAAGGCCCAGGTATACCTGGAATACGCCGTGTTTTATATCCTGATTAATCTTCTGCCCCTGGTTGTTTTCTTTGCGAAGATCCTCCAGCCCCAGGTTGTAGCGGGCTCCCAGCCTGAAAATGCTCAGACGGGCCTCGGCTCCGGCTGCTACGCCATAAGCAAAGGTGTTCAGCGGCTCGATGCTTACTTCCGTGTCCTCTTCTTTGGCTGACATCAGGATGCCTACCTGCGGACCAAAATGTACACTCACATTTTCGGTGATATTGAATACCGCCAAAATAGGTACTTCCAGGTAATCGAAGCGGAAGGTGGAGTCGTTTCGCTCAATGCCTTTGCGGGAATAGAGCGCCTCAGGCTGTATAGAGAAAGTGTTGCCAAGCGAAAACTGAGTATAGACACCGGCATGGAAAGTCGTAAGGCCACTAAAATTGCCCAGTACATCTTTGTCGCTGCCGCGGAGGGTGGCGAAGTTCACACCGCCCTTTATACCAAAGCCGGAATTGGTCCCAGTGCCGCTAAACAGGTTGTGGTTTTGCTGTCCTGCCGATGGTCCATAATCGGTCTGAGCGTAGGCACCTACTGAAAACAGGAAAGCAAGCAGGAGTAGTATTGGTTTTTTCATCATCTTATCAGGTTGGTTTCTATTAAAGTCTACGATAGCCTATGCTAAAACGTGACTTTTATATGTTAATTGCTATATATCGTTGTAAAGATAATAAAGGTTGCATTTTCCTTGTACACAGATTTTTAGGTATAGCTTTTGGCCTGATGATACTTCATCGGAAGCACTCTCTTTTTGGACTGCTCCGTGTGAAGCCGTGACTGTAGCAGCAGCCAGATCGGTGCCCCAGAGGTGAAATTTACCTGAAATTAACAGGGAGTTAACAGTAAATGGTGGATAATTCACCGTAATCAACATAGTTATCCACATTTATCCACATTCCGAATGCGCATTTGTGGGCAATTATATAGGGTTTCATGAATTTATGCACCTGTGTGCATAGGGTGTTTTACATAATGTTGTGAGAGGATAATTGCACTGAAAATCAGGTATAAGTGATTTGTGCAGGTGCTGTGAAAGCAGTCTGAGAATGGAGCCTGAGCGGTAGGAAAAGGTATGTGCCGGGGGAAGAAAATGAAGCGGTGGATAAACTAGTGGCGGTGTATAAATGTTAATTTTGCACGATGCTAAAAATTGCCTGGTCCGAAATATTCGCACATTCCCTTCCCGAAGGCCACCGCTTTCCGATGGCCAAATATGATCTGCTGCCCGAGCAGTTGCTCTACGAAGGTACCATCACCCAAGACAATCTCTTTGCCCCCGAACCACTACAGGAACAATACATCCTCGACACCCACGACGCCACTTACTGGCAGCGCCTCCGTAACCTCGAGTTGAGTCCGTCGGAGATCCGAAAAACTGGTTTTCCGCTTTCGGAGGAGCTGGTACAGCGGGAGGTGGTGATCATGAACGGTACGCTGCAGGCATCGCTGTTTGCGCTGGAGTTTGGCATCGGCATGAATATAGCCGGTGGCACGCACCATGCCTTTACCGACAGGGGCGAGGGCTTCTGTCTGCTCAACGACATTGCCATTGCGGCCAATCACCTGCTCAGGTATAAGGGAATCAAAAAGGTGCTGGTAGTGGATCTGGACGTGCACCAGGGCAACGGCACGGCACAGATTTTCAGGAACGAGCCGCGGGTGTTTACCTTCAGCATGCACGGCGGGCACAATTATCCTTTCCACAAAGAACAATCGGACCTGGATGTGCCGCTGGCAGAGGGCACGGATGATAAAACCTATTTGAAATTACTGGGAGAGCACCTGCCATGGCTGCTGGACGAGCAGGAACCCGACTTTGTATTTTTTCAGTCGGGAGTGGATGTGCTGGCGACTGACAAGTTGGGGAAACTTGGTATGAGCATAGCCGGTTGCAAAGAGCGCGACCGCATGGTACTGGAGGCCTGCGCACGGCACAGGATACCTGTCACGGTAAGTATGGGAGGGGGCTACTCCAAACAGATCGCGCACATTGTGGAGGCGCACGCCAATACCTTCCGGCTGGCGCAGCAGCTCTTTTTCTAAACCTAAGGCCTGGACTTCAGCTTATCGTCCTCGCTCTTACCTTTTGCACCAGGCAGTATCAGCTTGAGCACAATATAAATGATCGGGGCCAGTACGAGCACCAGGATCACAAACAGAACAGCCTTGAGTACCTTCACAAAAATAGAGATGATCAGGGCTGAGATAATGATGGATACCACGAAGAGAATCCAGAAGTTGAGCGTGCTTTTGTTCATGTCAAAAGGGTTAAGTGAGCGATTCAGCTATACCTGTTGCGGGCGTGCCGCAGCACCAGGTAAATAGCCGGTTGTAGCGTAGCAATTAATGCCAGTGCCAGCCACACATTTGTGACAAACTCGCGAGACCAGGCGAAGTAGAACGCCGCGGCAGCCACCAGTACCGAAAGCAGGTATGGCATGTTGATCCGTCGCATCATAAGGGAGTTGATTTGTATACCTTGTTAAGATACTAATTGTTAGGCTTTTTTCAAAAGAAGCTGCCACCGAAATGCCCACATCCAACGCAGACTATACCTGTCTATACCTGCCTGCTGCACTAGTTGCTGTAGTTCCTCTCTCCGGAAAGCCCGCCAGACGGAAAGTGGTGCATCGTTTTTGACAAGATAGGAATCAGAGAAAAACCGGGTAAGCAGTTTAATAGAATGATAGGCCAGCCAGTGCCGGTGCAGGTCGTTGACGATAACGGCTATACCTGCCTGCCGATGCAGCTGTCGGAACATGTGTACCAACTGATCATCGGTGAAGTGATGACAGAACAGGCTGCAAACCACGATGTCGTATTGCTGATGCTGAAAGCTCTCTGAAAACACATCGTGCTGTTCCAGCTCTATTTCGGGGAAGCCGCCGCAGCGCTGACGGGCATACTGCACCATAAAGTCGTTGGCGTCTATACCTATGAGCTGCAGTGGGATATTCCTGCGGCGGGCCCACTTGGCAATGTGGCGTAGCGTGTCACCACCGCCGCAGCCGATGTCGGCCAGACGCAGAGGTGGACCTGTGTATCCATCCAGCAGTTGCTCCAGCGCATCGAGCACCACCTTGTACCCGCCGAGCCAGGTGTTAATCACTTCCAGTTCTTCGAGGTTGCGCCGCAGCTCGTCGCCTGACAGGCTGAGGTCGTCCATCAGTTCGGCTTGGTTAGACCTTTGCTTCAGCATAGTGCACCTTCAATAGCATCGATTCCAATGTGAGGCCGGGGCCGAAGGCAAAGCTCAGCACCGGCTCGTCTTTTTCCTGCGTGGTCAGGCTCGCCATCAGCTCCTTCAGCACAAACAGCACCGTGGCCGACGACATGTTGCCGAACTCGTGCAGCACCCGGTAGGCAAAGCGGTTGTCATCGCGTGTCATGCCGAGTTCCTGTTCTATCACTTCGAGTATGCGGCGCCCGCCGGGGTGTATGGCGAAAAGTTTAATCTCTGAAACAGTAGTGCGGAGGCCTTGCAGCAAACGTTCGGTGAGTTGCTTGATGCCGCTTTTGATCAGGTCGGGCACGTAGGAGGAGAGGGTCATCTCAAAACCTGTGTCGCCGATGTGCCAGGCCATCTCGCGCTTGCCGGCAGGCGCCAGGTCGCAGTGGAAAGACTGCAGCTCCAGGCTCACCTCCTGGCAGGGCTGTCCCTGCATGAGCACTGCTGCCGCGCCGTCGCCAAACAGTGCATTCGATACGAGGTGGTCCTGCTCCTGATTTTTCTGGAAGTGGATGGTGCAGATCTCAGTACACACCAACATCACCCGGGCACTCGGGTCAGCCTTGCAGATGGCGTCGGCCAGCTTAATGGCGTTGAAGGCTGCATAGCAGCCCATGAAATTGACAGCCGTGCGCTGTACACAGGAGTTCAGTTCGAGTCGCTCCACCAGTTCAATGTCGAGGCCGGGGGCGTACATGCCTGTGCAGCTCACGGTGATCAGGTGCGTCAGGCTCTGCAGCGTCGTATCGCTGACCTGGGCCAGGCAGTTGCGCACCGCCTGCTCTGACAGGTCAAGGGCGTGCTTACGGTATACCTCCATGCGCTGCTGCACCGTGGGGAAGGGCTCGAGGTCCTGCGTGTTGGGGAAGAAGGTATAGTCGCCGTTTTGTCGGGTGAAGTCTTCGAGCACGCTGTAACGCTGGCTTATACCTGATACGCGGTAGAGGGCTTTGAGCTTGCGGCTTCCTTGCTCATCGAGCTGGTGGGCCGCTGCCATAAAGTCGGCCACCTGCATCTGAGGGATTTTGTGTGGCGGGTTAGCCGTGCCGATACCGCATATATAGCTTTTCATGAGCTGGTGTGTGTGCTAAGAATTTTTTTCAAGGCAATGGAAAACTATACCTGGGACCCGCCCGCCTGTCGTAGGTATAGCATCAACAGGCAAGCAAACACTATGTTCGTGCTTCTCCCCAAAAAGACGCAGCCACAGGTTTGGTTAAGTACGAAAGCGACCGTTTTAAGATGTATAGGTTTAGAAAGGCTGTCCGTGGGTCCGGCACATGATCAGGCGTACCGCTGCGGGCAAATAGCGTAGCGTACCCACTGCCAGCTCCGAAAGCAGTGGGTTTCCAAACAGCCGCTGCACGGCACGCCCTACCTGCAGACGCTGCTCAAACTGTTCTTTCCAGGCCAGGGTATAGCCCCTCTCCAGTGCCTCCCGATTGTGGCCGTTTTCAAAATAGCGCACCACCTGCTCTGCCGCCAACTTGCCTGCGTGTACCGCCATGGCCATGCCATTGCCGCAAAGCGGTGTGATCATGCCGGCCGCGTCGCCGCACATGAGCATGTGGTTCTCCACGCAGGTCTTGGTGGCAAAGGATATTTCGTTGATTACCTCTGGCTGCTCATATAGAAACTCGGCTTCTGCAAAAATGCGGCGCAGGTGTGGGTTCTGCTGCAGTATGGCCTGCTCCATGGCAGGTATAGACCCATGCCGCCGCAGGTTTTCACGGGTGGTCAGGTAGCAGAAACAGTAGCGGCCGTCCTCGATGGCCGATATGCCGGCATAGCCGTCCCTGAAATTGTGCAGCGCGATCAGGTCAGTGGGCATATCAAGCCGCACGTGGTACTTCACTCCGATGTAAGGAGAGCGCTTGGTAAAATAGGAGCGGTTGAGCTGGCGGTCGAGGGCACTGCGCTTGCCGTAGGCGCCAAGTACGACTTCCGCACGAAGGGTGTCGCCATCCGATAGCTTTAGGACAAAACGGTTATGGGTAAACTGCACGTCCTGCACCGCCGTCTGCAGCCTCACCTGCACCCCTTTGGCCAATGCTACCTGGTACAGGAAGTGATCGAGGGTATAGCGGCTTATACCAAACCCACCCAGGTCGAGTGGCGACTCCAGGAGGGCGCCCTTTGGAGAGGTAAGCATAAAGCGGGAGATAGAGGCTGGTTGGAGCGCCGCCGGGTCAGCTCCGATAGTGCGCAAATAGGGCAGCACCTCGTTCGAGACATATTCTCCGCACACTTTATGCAAGGGGTAGGACTTTTTTTCGATGAGCGTCACGGAAAGCCCCTGCCCGGCTAGCGCAATAGCACTGGTCAACCCGGCAAGACCCCCTCCGATAACCGCTATCTGCATAATTGACAGGCTTTATGTTTTAAGTCCAAAAAAACTTTCCGCTATTTAGTGAAAGCATTCGTTCTGGTGCGCAAAATGCAAGAACAAATTATCCCTCCAAACGTTAACAATATGGAACAACTTTTGTGTATACTTAGAAGTACAAGATCTTAATTTTCAATATGAAGCAAATTATACTTACTCTCTTTTTCTGTATGGCAGTTTTACTGGCACAGGCCCAGGTACGTGAGCCGGCTCCGGGACAAACTGAAACAAAGAATAAGAGCTTGGAGCAACAGGAAAAAGAGGTTGCTATATACCCTAACCCCAACAACGGGGTTTTTACGATTTCGTTTGCCCAGCTAGATGCCCGGCAGGTGGAGTTGCGTATCCTGAATGTGATCGGAAACGAGGTGTACCAGGAAGTGATCAGCCGTCCGGACATTCAGACAACCAAAACTGTCGATCTGACCCGGCTCGCTAAAGGGCTGTACTATGTGAAGATAGAAGCTGAAGGCTACAGTTCTGTCAGAAGGGTTGTAGTCAAATAAGAAAACATACATTTACAACGAAGGCCGCTCTGCTTGCAGAGCGGCCTTCGTTGTTTTAGGCTTAAATGGTTTACTCCGGTAGGATGGCCTTGGATACAAAACCGGTATAAGCGGTGGTGTCGCGGTGCACACGAGCCTTTACAAACATGGCATCGGAGGTGTCGAGCACCTGGATGAGCTGTGTGGTGTCGAAGTGCAGCAGGCTGTTAGCCTGAAAGCTGGCGGTTTTGTACACCTCCCCACCGATCAGAGGCCTGGTGGCGTATAATACGTCTGCAGGGAGGCTCCCAGTCTCACTGGCTACGGTAGCTTCAGAGCCGTCCGCTTCCATACTCCGCTGTTCACTGTTGCAGGCCGTAAGGCTGGCAAAGACGGCCAGCATGCAGGCAGTTAAGGTTGTTTTCATGGTGTTTGAGAGTGGCTTCAGCTCTAATATAGGAAATAAAATATGAAATCGGAAATATAGTGCCGTTGCGAAGTAACTCAGGCTCTTTTTATTAAGTGAAGCCATCGGAGGTTAGTTCCCCAAACATCCTGAAAAATAACCCTTGCATTTGTGGCCCTGTCAGGAATCGAACCTGAATCTAGAGTTTAGGAAACTCCTATTCTATCCATTGAACTACAGGGCCAGGTGATCCGGAATAAGCTTCCGGGCAGCCTGCACAAATTTAGCTTAATTCCGACTATTTACAAGTTCGACTACTGCTGCGGGGTTTGTTCCTGTGCTGGCTGTGCCTGTGGGGTCGGTTCCACAATGGGTTCATCGTACAGGGCTATGGAAATGCCAAAGGCGATTACCGTCAGTACCAATCCCACCATAAAGATGGAGTAGGAGATGCGCAGAATCTTGTACTTGCGGCTCAGCACTTCGCCCAGGTAGTAAATGTCGGTGATCATGTTGGTGTAAAGCGACTTCTTATCACGCATGATCTCGTGCATGCCATTTTGGAAATCCTCCAGCGGAATGTTAGTGAAGTTACCGAAGAAAAGCAGGTTCACTTTTTTGCTGTTGATCTTTTTTCGGTTGAAAGAGAAACTCGTCACTTCAGGCTGCGCTGAGATGATGGCAAAGATGACAGAGCCAAGTGTGGTGAGCAGTAGCATGCCTACAGGTATAAGCAGCGAGCGGTGCTGGGCAAACTCAGCTCCTGTAATGGAGGTCTTGGTACTGAGGTATGTGATGATTACCGACATGATGATGGCGTTGAGACTTATCATCATGTTGGCCTTGTTATCAGCGATAGCGCTCAGGTTAAGGTGAGTACGATAGGTGTTGCGGAACATGGTCTCAATACCGCGCTTCGGCTGGGCCAGCGTCTCGCGCTGTTCCTTCTCCTCCTTCTTCAGCTTCTTCGACTCTTTGTTCAGTTGGTTGCGCTGCTCCTGTATGTTCAGGCCGAGCTGTCCGGCATATTTATGCTGGGCTTTGGCGGTATAGAAGGTGGTAGAAAGCAGAAATTCCATCTGAAACTGCGCCCACTCCCGGTCTGTGAAAAACTTATCTTTAAAGATCTCCCACTCCACGCGCAGCAGCTCGGCTGTGGCAAAAAAGGTTTCTTTGCCGATGTTGGCCATGTCTGCGTCAATTATGATCTCCTGCAGCAGTGTTTCAGGCTTGGTGCCGTGCCTGGTGGCCATGATGCAGTCGGTCACGCGGGCAATGCGCTCAGGCGGGTAGTTGTTTTCCTGCAGCCACGAGGTGGCGAAGCGCACGCTCTCTTCTTCGTGTCCGTCGTAAGCGGTTACGTAGCCGGTGTCATGAAACCAGGCAGCCAATTCCAGGTCCTGCAGCTCTTCCGGGCTCAGATCGTATAGCTCTCCCAACTGGCGTGCTTCGTTGGCAGTCTCGAAGGTGTGTTTATAATTGTGATAAACAAGCTTTTTAGACAGTTGTTCCTTAAAAAGCCTGAAAACGTACTCACTGGCTTGTTTGACGATATCTTGTTCTTCCATAACGGTGTTTGCCGCCATTGTCAGGTAGCTCTGCAGTAGGTGCACAGTTGTGAGCGGCGGTTGAAGGTGGTGCTAGTATTCATTTGCCGTTACGGTGAATAGCGCTTTTTGTTGAAAAGAGCAATCCTAACGCACAAAACGTTCTATATAGTGAAGCAATAACTTAATGCCGCCGCCATACGTTATCTATCTCAGCCCGGTCGCAACCGTGGCGCACTTTCGGGCTCTGATACCAACCATGCACTACCAAACCCAAGTACCGCTTTTAGTCCTCTCCGTACGGCAACAAACCCATCGCCAGTCTTTGTGTTTTTGCCGTCACACTTGCTTTTGCTAGACAGGACACCCCGTACACACAGAACCTTATGAAAAATCATATTCACCTTATTTCTGTTATCCTGCGTCCCCTGGCTGTGGGCTTTTTCTTAGTGCTCCTGCAGGCCTGTGCCACCAAAAAACCTTACTACAGCCGCGAAGTGCTCAACTGGGAGCAAAACGAGCCCAAGCCCGACAACAAAGTAAACTACACCGTGTTCCTGATCGGCGACGTGGGCGCTCCCGACCTGGATCAGCAGGAGCCGTCGCTGAAGCTCATGCAAAAGCAGATGAACGAGGCGGGTGCACAGAGTGCGACCATTTTTCTGGGCGACAACGTGTACCACAACGGCTTGCCTGAGCCGGGCCGTTACGACCGGGAGGTATCGGAGCAGCGCCTTAATGCCCAACTGGATGTGCTCCGGGGATATCAAGGAGAGAAGTACATGATTCCCGGAAACCATGACTGGAACCACAGCGGCCGCGGCGGACTCGAGTTCGTGGTGCGCCAGCAAAACTACGTGAACGAATACCTCACTGAAGAGGGGATTGTGGTAGGGGGCGACTTCTACGTGCCGGGCGATGGCTGTCCGGGTCCTTATGAAGTAAAGATCAGCGACGACGTGGTGCTGATTGCCCTGGACTCAGAATGGTGGCTGCACCCCTGGGAGCGCCCTTACGGTGCCGGCAGCAACTGCTGGGCATCTACAGAGGCCGACTTGCTGGTGAAGCTGGAAGATATTATTGAGAAGCACCAGGGCTCAAACATCGTGGTTGTGGCGCACCACCCGCTGTTCACACGAGGTAATCACGGCGGCTTCTTCACCCTGAAAGATCACGTATTCCCGCTCACCATGCTTCGCGACTGGATCTACCTGCCGCTGCCGGTCATCGGTTCCATCTATCCTTTTGCCCGAAAGTACGGCGGCATTCTGCAGGATATTCCGCACCCACGCTACACGGCTTATATCGAGGGACTGCTCAACATATTTGACAAGTATGATAACATCGTGTACGCTGCAGGGCACGAACACTCGTTGCAGCACTACAAGCACAACAACCTGACGCACATTGTAAGCGGCTCGGGCTGCAAGACGCAGCACGTAAAGCCGGGCGGCACGGCCATGTATACCCACGAAGTGAAAGGCTTTGCCAAGTTGCTGTACTACGATAACGGCGAAGCCTGGGTAGAGTATTGGACACCGGTAGGCGATGGCTCAGAGGGCACCATGACCTTCCGGACGCCGCTCTATGCCAAGGAGCCACGCCGCAAGAGAGGTGCTGTGGTCGATGAAACCAACTATGCCGACAGTACCATTGTGGTAGCAGCCAACGATGACTACACTGCCAGGGGCCTGCGTCGCACGCTGCTGGGCGAGCACTACCGCCGCGAATGGGCCACCCCCGTAGAAGTGCCTTTGCTGGACATGCGCAACGAAATGGGTGGGCTCACCCCGTACCAGAAGGGTGGAGGCAAACAGACAGCCTCCCTGAAGGTGCGCAACCCGGATGCCCGTGAGTATACCCTGCGCACTGTCGATAAAGACCCAACCATGGCCTTGCCGGAGTACCTGCGCCAAACTGCTGCCAAAGCGCTGCTGCAGGACCAGGTATCAGCCCAGCACCCTTATGGTGCATTGGCTATACCTAAGCTGGCAGATGCCGCAGGCGTGTTTCACACTAACCCCAAGCTGGTATACATTCCCCAAACGCCTTACCTGCGCCAGTACATGGATGAGTTCAGCAACACACTGGCCTTCCTGGAAGAGGATGCTGACGAAAACCACGAGGACGTGGAAAGCCTGGGCTTTGCCGAAAACCTGGTGGGTACCGACAAGGTGCTGAAAGAGCTGCGGCAGGACAATGACAACCAGGTAAATCAGCCGGAGTTCGTTCGTGCCCGTTTGTTCGACATGCTAGTCGGCGACTGGGACCGTCACGAGGGGCAGTGGCGCTGGAAAGAGGAGAAGACTGATAGTGGCAAGGTATACATCCCGGTGCCCGAAGACCGTGACCAGGTGTTCTTCAAAGCAGATGGCCTTATACCCTGGCTGGCTACCCGCAAGTGGGGTGTGCGCAACGTGCAGAACTTCAGCCACGACTACCGCGACATCGTGGGGCTCAACCTGAGCGCCCTCACCATCGACCGCTCCTTTACACCCGCCATCACCCGGCAGGACTGGATTCGCATTGCCGAAGAGATAAAGGCAGGCGTGACGGACCAGGTAATCGAAGAGGCCATCAGCCAGTGGCCGCCAGAAGTGCAGGCTATATCAGGAGAAGAGATTAAAGCCAAGCTGCGATCCCGCCGCGACAAGCTGCCGCAGGCGGCGGAGGCTTACTATGAACACATCTCTGAGATGGTGGATGTAGCCGGCAGCGACAAGCACGAGCATTTTGTGGTGAACCGCCTGAACGACGAGGAAACGCACCTGACGGTATACAAGATCAACAAAGAAGGTGAGCTGCGCGATACCCTTTACAAGCGCACTTTCTATACCTCCGAAACCAAGGAGCTGCGCCTGTACGGGCAGCGCGGCAAAGATATGTTTGAGGTGAACGGGGACGTGAACAAAGGCATCGTGGTGCGGATCATCGGTGGCAATGACGAAGACATAATCACCGATAATTCACGTGTGGCCGGTCTTAAGCGTCACACTATTGTGTACGACACCAAAGAAGGCAATGTGTTCAACTTCGGACCGGAAACAAAGGATGAAACCAGCATCAGTCCGGATGTGAATTTCTATGACCGTGACAATTACAAAATGCCCTACCTGGGGCCTCGTCTGTCGCTGGAGTATAACGTGGATGACGGACTGTTTGTGGGCGCAGGTGTACTGGCCCGCACACACAAGTTCCGCAAATCGCCTTATGCTGCAGAGCACCTGCTGGAGGGAAATTACGCCTTTTACACCAACTCCTTTAACGTGCGCTATGCCGGTGACATCCGGCAGGTATTCGGCAACTGGAACATCGGGGTAAACGCCGCCATACAGGGACCGCAGTACCAGCGCAACTTCTACGGCTATGGCAATGATACGCGCCAGCAGGACGGGCAGGACGACTCCTTTTATCGCGTTCGGTTTAAGCGGGTGAACGTAGGGGCGACGCTCAACAACAACCTGGCACCATTCTTCAAAATAGGTATAGGCCCAACTTACGACCGCTTCCGGGTGGTGAACTCTGAGCAAGATACTTACCTAGTAAATGAGGCACTGAATGGCCGTCTGGAGCCGGGGACCTATGACTTTGAGGGAGACCGCTTTGAGTCGCAGCATTATGTGGGGCTAATGGCTTTTGCTGATCTGGACGTGCTGGGAGAGGGTAATCAGAAGAACCCGCGTATCGGAATGCGCCTGCACAACCGCATGAGTTACAACAAGCAGACCGACGGCGAAGGACTCAGCTATACACATGTAAGCTCTGAGTTTGCCTTCTACCTGACGCCTAGCTTCCCGTTCCAGCTCACCTGGGCAGGTCGACTGGGAGCAGCGCATAACTTCGGTGACTTCCGCTTTTACCAGGCCAACACGCTGGGCGGTATGGATAACATGCGCGGCTACCGCCGTACACGCTTTGCCGGCCGCAGTGCAATCTTTGCCAATGTCGAGGGTCGCCTGTCGCTTTTCGACTTCAACTTATACCTGACGCCGGGCAGGCTAGGGGTGCTGGGACTGTATGACGTAGGCCGTGTGTATTACGATGGCGAACGCGACTCCGCCTTCTTCCGCAGTCTGCATACCGGAGTTGGCGGGGGCGTATGGGCCGATATCATGCAGAAGAACGTGATTGTGCTGACCTATGCCAAAGGCGACGTGGATAGGCTGTGGACATTAAGCTTCGGCTTCTTATTCTAAAAAAATCGAAAGACGTATAGCAGAAGGTGCCGCAATCCAGGCGCTTTTTGCATTTACCGCCATGTAACTAGCCACAGACTATGAAACTAATCTTACCTAAGTTACTCCTTATACCTTTGCTCCTGATAGGAGAACAGGCACTGGCTCAAGAGACAGAGCGAGACCTGACCGATATACAGAAACAAACAATAGATTACGCCAGCCCGGGGGTGCGGGGCATGGGCAGAAGCCGGGGCATTGTGATCGGCTATGAGCGTCTGCCGCAGTTCGACATGGAGTCGGAGTCGGATCACCCGGAGGTGGGCAACGGGCGTGCACGGGTACGGCGGCACAATAAGTTTTTTGTGCGGGCACTGGCACCCATCATGAACAAGCCCAACAACAAGCTGATCCTGGGTATAGACCACAAGTTTGAGGAGTTCAACTTCGAGAACGTATCACCGGCTTCCTACAGCCTGTACCGCAATCTGGAGGACAAGAACCTGAAGAGCCTGGGCTTGCAGCTGGCTTTCCTGCACTCGTTCGACGAGGTGCGTTTCATGCTGGTGCGTGCCAAAGGCGAACTGAACGGCGACTATACCCGCGACAATGTCAATGTATCGGATTACCTGAAAACAACCGTGGATCTGGCCTATGGCTGGAAGCGCAGCCCTGACTTTGCCTGGGGTGTGGGTTTGCAGCTCGGCTATACCTTTGGGCGGCAGCGCATCTACCCGGGCATCATGTACAACCGCACCTTCAACGACCGCTGGGGCGTGGAGTCCATCTTCCCGGCCAACCTGCGGGTGCGCTACAATGTGTCGGAAAAGACGCTGCTCTATACTGGTTACCGCATTGAGGGTGCCAGCTACAACCTCTACGCCAGCGAGCCGCCGCTCTCGCAGTTCAACGACATCGAACTGCGGCGTACTGATATTAAGGCGCTGTTGCGACTGGAGCAGGAGATCTATGATTTCCTGTGGTTTGCCGTGGAAGGCGGCTTCCGGCAGTACTACCGCCACCGCGCCTTTGACGTAGTAGGCTCTCGCGACGAGCTGATCACCAACACGCTGGCCGGAGCAGGCTACATCGGTATAGAACTCTATGCTGTGCCACCCCGCAAGCTGCTGGAGCGTAGCCGGAATCGTTAAGAAACTCAGCTATAAGTATAGCAAAGCCCGACCTGCAGGTATAGCAGGTCGGGCTTTATTGCTTTAGAGGCGCTTCTCCTACTTCGACTTGCCTGCCGGTTCCATACCTGCCGGGATCAGGCTGCGCAGATACTCGTAGGTAGCATATTGTGATCGGATATGGGTAGGGCTTGCCTGCTCTACATAACTATTGTCTACATCACGTGCCTTGGTGTCGTCGGCCAGCTGAAAGTCGATGATCGTACGCAATTCCTGAATCAGATCCTTCTGCAGGATTGGGAAAGCTACTTCCACCCGGCGGCTCAGGTTACGGGCCATCCAGTCAGCTGAAGCCACATAGTATTCTTCTTTGCCGTTGTTGTGGAAGATGTATACCCGGGCATGCTCCAGGTAGCGGTCCACGATGCTGCGCACCCGGATGTTCTCACTCAGCCCCTCCACGCCCGGCACCAGGCAACAAATGCCGCGCACCAACAGCTCTATCTTCACACCGGCCTGGCTGGCGGCATATAGTTTTTTGATCATGCGCTCGTCCTGCAGGGCATTCATCTTGAGGATCATAGAGGCTGGTTTGCCTTTTCGGGCATTTTTGATTTCCCGGTTGATCATCTCTACAAAGCGGTCCCGCATGTTGATGGGTGCCATCAGCAGTTTCTTAAACTTTTTGTCGTGCTGGCGATCGATGAAGAAGTTGAAGACCTGCTCCACATCCTGCGTGATCTCCTTATGGGAGGTAAAAAGAGCGTGATCAGCATAAATCTTGGAAGTGTCTTCATTGTAATTGCCGGTGCTCAGGTAGGCGTAGTTCACCAGTTTGCCGTCCTCGTTGCGGGTGATCAGGCCCAGCTTGGTGTGTACCTTTAGGTCAGGTAAACCCAGTATCACATTGGCACCGGCCTTCTGCAGTTTACCTGCCCAGAAGATGTTAGACTCTTCATCAAATCGGGCTTTCAGTTCTACCACCACCGTAACAAGCTTGCCGTTTTTAGCGGCTTTTACCAGCGACTTGGCGATGGCTGAGTTATCAGCTACGCGGTATAGGGTAGCGCTCATGGCAGTTACCTTGGGGTCTCTGGCAGCTTCATCGAACAGGCGCAAGACGTAGCCGAAGGACTGGTAAGGGTAGTGCACCATGTAGTCCCGTTTTTTCATGGCCTCAATCAGGCTTTCTTCCTGCTCCAGGAGCGGGTGCGCCAGCGTAGGCTGTGGCGAGTACTTCAGGTCGGGCAGGTTGAAGTCCGGGAACTGGAAAAAGTCGCGGAAGTTATGGTACTTGCTACCTTCCACCAGCTCATCTTCCGATATACCCGTATGGGCCATAATGGCTTCGAGCATTGGCTTTGGTGTGTCGGGGTCGTAAAGGAGCCGGGCCGGATAACCCGTTTCACGCTTCTTCAGGCTCTTCTGGATCTTGGCCATCAGACTGCCCGATACTTCCTCCTCTATATCCAGCTCAGCATCGCGCGACACTTTCACGGCATGCGCCTCAAAGCGGGCATAGTTGGGGTATAGCTCGGGCAGGCAGAAGCGAATCACATCGTCGAGGAACATCACGTAACGCTGCTTGCCCACAGTAGGGAGCTTCACAAAGCGACTACCATGCTTCTTGGTGGGTATCTCGAGCATGGAGAAGCGCTCGGACTTCAGATCTTTCTTTTTAGGCTCGAAGAGATGCACGCCCAGGTATACCGTCTGGTCCTTCAGGAAAAAGTGCGTCTCAGTATCGTCAAGCAGAAGCGGCAGGATGTGTGGATGAATGTGCTCGGTGAAGTACTCGCGCACCCACTTCTGCTGCGTTTTGTTCAGGTCGTTCTCGGTTAGGAGGTTGATATGATGCTGGCGCAGGTCGGCCAATACACCTTCTCTGAACACCTCCCCGAATTCCTCCTGCTGGCGCTTCACTTCCTGCATCACCTGATCGAATGTGTCGGCAGGGTCTTCGGAGAGCTTGTCGCGGGTTTTCTTTTTGAGTTTGATCAGGCGCTTGAGCGTAGCTACACGCACCTTGAAGTACTCGTCGAGATTGGCCGAGAAGATAGCCATAAATTTAACGCGCTCCAGCAGTGGCACGGTGCGGTCCTTGGCCTCCTGCAGCACGCGGTAGTTGAACGCCAACCAGCTGAGTTCGCGGTTGATCAGCGGTGTGGTGGTCGGTTTTTTATCTTCGGTATTAATTTCCATGGTTTTGTATGTTGCCCGGTGCGGAGCAATGTGATAAAGGTATAAGCATAGCTCACAGGTGTGGGGTTATACCTGTAAGCTATACCGGTGTGCTGTGTTATTTGTGGTTTTTAGGTACATCGTAGAACAGTAGCTCGGCATTGTCACGCTTGATGTCATACCAACTGTCGCAGTTAAAGCGCAAGGCCACCACGCCGGCTGTTGGCATGCTGGCTACATGTTTGGGTGATAGCATGTTGGCAAACTCTGAGATGGATTCATTGTGCCCCACCATCATCATACTATCTACATCGGTGGGTGCTTCACGTGCTATCTCAAGCAGCTCTTCGGCACTTGCGCCATACATGCGGTCATCTACTGCAATATCATCGGCATCGTAGTCGAGTTCGCGGGCTACCAGCGTGGCGGTGGTAAGCGCCCGCACGGCAGGGCTCGACAGGATGAGTTGTAGCTCGGCATTGTTGGCTGCCAGTTCCTGCCCCATAAGCGGTGCATCAGTACGGCCGCGTTTGCTCAGTGGTCGGTCATGGTCGCTCAGCTCTTCGAACTTCCAGCTGGATTTGGCATGACGCATGATATATAAGGTCTTCATAAGGTAATTCTCTTTCAGAAAGGTATAGCAAGACGCCAGGTACATAGTGTGCCCGCTATGCAAGGTGTTTACTGGAAGCACCCGAAATTTGTTGTGAGGAGAACTGTTAGATTAGCTTTGAGAGGATTTGGCAGGTATAGCAGGACGCCAGGAAGGCCTAAAATCAGAAAAGGGAACAGCCCATGCCGGACTGTTCCCTTTTCTGATCTGTTACAATAGTGCTTATATATTGTTCGGGTAGCGCTCGAAGTGGATCTCCGCTACTCGGCGCTGTAACTCAGCGCGAAGATCGTCAATGTTAATGCGGTTCGTCGCCGAAATGAACAGGGCCGGGGCATGGATCTTCGCCATGTAAGTAGCTTTCAGATCTTCGATAGAAGGCCGTACATGATGCTCTCCTTCTTCATCATTCCCGCTTTCTTCCTGCATCTCCTGCTCCCGCTGCTCCAGGTACTGATCGATCTTGTTGAACACCAGCAACACGGGTTTATCAGCTGAGTTGATGTCCAGCAGGGTGTCGTTCACAACGGCGATGTGGTCTTCAAACGAAGGGTGCGACACATCCACCACGTGCACCAGCAGGTCGGCCTCACGGATCTCGTCGAGCGTCGACTTAAAGGCCTCGATCAGTTTGGTAGGCAGCTTGCGGATGAACCCTACCGTGTCGGAGAGCAGGAAAGGGATGTTTTCCAACACGACTTTGCGCACCGTGGCGTCTACTGTCGCGAAGAGTTTGTTCTCGGCAAACACGTCGGACTTGGAGAGCAGGTTCATAAGCGTGGACTTTCCTACGTTGGTATACCCAACCAATGCCACACGCACCATGCCCGCACGGGACTTACGCTGCTCAAAGTTCTGCTTCTCGAACTTCTCCAGTCGGTCGCGCAGCAAGGAGATCTTGTCGCGCACGATACGACGGTCAGTCTCAATTTCAGTTTCACCAGGACCCTTCATGCCGATACCACCTTTTTGTTTGGAAAGGTGCGTCCAGAGGTTGGTCAGGCGGGGGAGCAGGTACTGGTACTGGGCCAGTTCTACCTGCGTGTGAGCCTGTGCCGTCTTGGCCCGGAGCGCGAAGATGTCGAGTATCAGTAAGCTTCTGTCGACGATCTTAACCTGCAGTTCGCGCTCAATGTTGCGCACCTGCGAAGGGCTCAGGTCATCGTCAAAGATCACCATGTCAATGTTGTGCTCTATCACATAGGCTTTGATCTCGTCCAGTTTGCCGCTGCCCACAAAGGTGCGGGTGTCTGGTTTATCGAGCTTCTGCACGAAGCGCTTCATGGCTACGGCGCCGGCAGTTTCGGTGAGGAAGGCCAGCTCGTCGAGGTACTCGTTGGTTTGTTCGTCTGTTTGTTTGTAGCCAGGCACAGCTACCAGTACGGCGGTTTCCTGTGGCTTGGCAGTTTCGTAGTATTTTTGTTTACCCATTGTCAGATGTTAAGCGTAGCGTTTTGGCAGCCTTATTTTTGGCATGCATCTATGTACGTAATTGGTCCCGGCCCCGGTTAAATAGTGGCAGGTATAGTACCGTGGAAGCATGCAGTACTGATGCAAGTTAGGTTAAAAATTTCAGAAGAAAGGGGAAAAAGCCTAACTTGCCACCCTTATAAGAGAGCCACAGCTTATCCACTAATACCAGCCATGGAGCACAAGACCTATCACATTGAGGGCCTGATCGAGTTTGTACCGCGTGTGTTCCGCGACGATCGCGGCTGGTTTATGGAGACCTACAATGCCAGCATGTTTACGCCCTTCGGCATCAACCCGGTTTTCGTGCAGGACAACGAATCGGTGTCGAAAAAGGGTGTGCTGCGTGGATTGCATTTCCAGAAGCCGCCTTATGCGCAAGGCAAGCTGGTGCGGGTTGCTTCAGGACGGGTACTTGATGTAGCAGTGGACCTCCGCAAAGACTCACCAACCTACGGGCAGCATGTGAGTTGTGTGCTGGATGCCGAGTTAAACAACATGTTTTACATTCCGGAAGGCTTTGCGCACGGCTTTGTGGCACTGGAGGACAATACCAGCTTCCTCTACAAATGCACCAACCTGTATCACCAACCCTCCGAAGGAGGTATCCTTTGGAACGACCGGGCCTTAGGTATAGACTGGGGTATAGCCGAGCCGCTGGTATCGCCAAAAGACGAGGTGCTGCCGTTGTTGGAGGATTTTGACTCGCCGTTTTAGGAGGGGTATTGAGTGCCTTGACAGACATTTAGACAAAGGACAAAAGACTTATAAATACCGGCCAACTGTTTACACTTTAGGTTCAAGATGGTTCCTGTTTATAAACGACAAGGCCCGCGATTGTTTTAATCGCGGGCCTTGTCGTTTTAGCTACTTTCAGTTACTTCTCTATTATTATTCTTTTGGTTGTAGATTTGCCTTTATGCTCTATTCGGAGCATATACGTGCCAGCAGATATACCTTTGGTGCTAACCTTGGTTTTCTTGCCCTTGGCATTGCCTGACAGGCGCTGGTTTCCTTGCAAGTCGTACAGGGTATAACTGTAGCTCTCCTCTGAGCTTACCGAAGTTTCAATGGTGAACTCGTCTGCGGTGACTGGGTTAGGGGCAAATGAGGGTTCCGCCCCATTGTCGCAGTCACGGATCTCGTAGAGCATTACAAACTGCTGTGTCCAGCCGAGAGGGGTTTCTACCTCCAGTCCGATAGACATGCGAGAGCTAAAGTTAAACCCTGCTGCCGTTACAGTTAAGGAGGAGCCTGTTAAGTCGCCGTGGCTGCTCACATTACCAACTGTCCAACGGTAGCGCGTTGGCTGCCCCTGATATCCGTTACTATAAACAGGAGCAAAAGTGTGTTGCTCGTAGGGGCAGGTAGGGTAGTTTGAGCCTCCAAAATAGCTGAAGTATAAAATTTCTGGTTGGCCCACCCAAACATTTTTGGTTATAGTGCTACTGCCACACTGCGCACTATTGGCCGTTACCTTCACCCAGCCTGCGCCACTGTAACCGGGCCGCTGCGAGATCGTTACGTTCGTTGACGTGCTTTGTAGCGGCGAGAGTTGTCCATTGATTAAGATGTTGGGGCTAGCCTCCCATGCATAGCTGGTAGTACCGGCTACTGGGGTTATGCTATAGGAAGACGCAGTATTTCCTATATCGTAAGGGGCGTTGTTGAACGTCGGTGTAGGCAGGCTGCTGTTGTAGTTGATGGTGATAGGTTTTGAGTTGACCGCCTTGGTTGGGGTGGTGCAGGTAATGTTGGCCGCTACCGATACCTGCCCGCCATTCGTGCCGCTCGGTATGGCTGTGATAGAATTGCCGGAAGCAGATCCTGAAATCGTCCAGCCCTGCGGAAGCGACCAGGTGTAGGATGTCGCCCCCGTCACAGTCGGAACCGAGAGGTTAACAGGGTTTCTGTCGCCGCAGTGCAAATTGGTTTTGGAAGCAGTGATTGCGCCTACCTGAGGTTCGCGCGTAATAGTGAGTGTGCTGTAGTTGCTGTAGAAGTTTACACGCGGCGAACTGTATATGCTACATTCCTGATTCAGGCCTCTCACCTTTACCTGGCCTCCAGACCCTGCCGCAGGTATAACAGAAATGGAGTAGGAAGGAGTCGTAAAAGTGCCCGTCTTATTGTCATTAGTGCGCCAGCCGGATGGTAGTGTCCATTCATACGTGTCTACATATAAAGTAGAGGAAAAGAAAGGGTTAGAGCTGCTTGGGGTGTTAGGAATTGCGAGCCTATCTATAGCTAACGTTATAAGGGCTGTGCTGCACCAGTCTATGCTGTGGCTTGATTTTGCCACGTTGTTTACCTTAACTTGTGAGGGGTTAACGCTGTTTATGGATTTGATTATGACGCCACCTGTAGTTGGTGTGCCATCATTAGATTTGTTGTTACAGGACGTTATCGTTACTTTTAATTCTCCTTTATTTGTTACATCGTTCCAGATTACTTCTACAGAACTATTGGATGTAGTATAATCGTCACTGCTGTTAGTAATGTAAAATTTGCCGTTGGTAATAGACCATTTAAAAGAGCACCCTGCATAATCAGCAGAAGCAGAACCACCTGCTGGAAAGCTGTATAAGCAATTCTATTTCCAGGACATTGGGGAACTCTGCCATCAGGCGTTAAAGCTGTTTGTGCAGCTAATAAAAATGGGGCTATTAAGAATAGCAGTAAGAAGTAGAGCTTCTTCATAAGTTTGTTTTTTGGTTGATTTAAATTTTAGAAAGTCCAGTTAAGATTGACAAACGTTATTGGGATGTAGGAAAAAACAAGTTTGTTGGTAGTATAGTCAATATAGGTCTTGGGGTTGCCGAAACTATCGTATTCTGGTGAGTATGTTTTGAGGGAGAGTACGAGATCTTGCGAGCTTTTTACTTTGCTTAAGTGGAATGCTGTTTCTGTCGATAAATAAAATCTGGTGCTAATATTAATGCGGAAGCCAATAAACGGCCTTATTCCGAAAGAGGTGGTAGTAAGAAGATCTTTTGAATGCTTCTCTATTACACCATATGGGTCCGGCTCACTGAATTCGTCCCACATCTCTATATTCCTCACTTTCTGCTGATAAAAACCATCAGTTCCGTAATACAGCGTAAATAGTTTGCTGAGTGGTCTCTGCCATTCGTAGCCAACACTTCCACCTAAAAGGTAATCGGTAATCTCGTCGCGACGATTTGTGTAAGACTGGGTAGAGTCGGACTTGGCATACATCCCCTCCAGCCCGATCCGGATGGCCCCGGTTCGGGAAAGTTGGTACTTGTACATAAGCTGCAGGGGCATGCGGCTGGCGGGGTCAACAATTTTGTCAATAATTACATGTGTATTGATGCCAATGTGGTGACGATCAAAAGCTGTTGAATCCTGCGATTGAGCAGACGCAAACTGGCAGACGAAGAGTAGGAAGGCAATTAGAGGATACTTGAATTTCATGAAAGGTAGGAGTTAAAATAAATAATTATATATAAATATACGTATAGTTATGGGTTTAAAAAAGAAAGCTTGCTCTTAGAGGTAACTTGAATTTTATTTATAAAAATTATAATTTATATATAGTTATAGTGATTTAACCCGTAATTGAGACGTTTCATGGTTGTTATATTGCGTGTTTAAGTCGGATTGGTAACAGAGTGGAGGGCTTGAATTTAAAAGAAGACAATAATTAAAAAGCGCCTGGTAAAACGGGTCTACCAGGCGCTAACTGCTGTACTGATTAAAGAGTAATCTCTAGCTCTACAACACCTCCACCAGCGTCTCCAGCCCCATGCCTCTTGAGCCCTTCACCAGCACATAACTTTCCGAAACCGGATTAGCCTCCAGCCAGCTTTGCAGCTCTGTCTTGGTAGCGAAGTAATGGAAGTTGCTATCTACTTTAGCGGCATGCTTCATCTCCGGTCCGCAGAGCAGCACGGTGTCAAAATTCTGCTCCGCGATGATCTCACCGATGGACTTGTGCTCCGTGGCGCTTTCAGTACCCATCTCCAGCATATCGCCCACGATCACGACTTTGCGCGGCGCATTCATATCACCAAAGTTGCGGATAGCCGCTGCCATAGAAGTAGGGTTGGCATTGTAGGCATCCAGGATCAGCGTGTTGCTGCCTTTCTGCATCACCTGCGAGCGGTTGTTCACTGGGCTGTAATTGGCAATGGCGGTGTTGGCTTTCTCCAGCGGCACCCCGAAGTATTTGCCGATGCAGGCGGCTGCAGCCATATTTTCGTAGTTGTAGCTGCCGACCAGCTGGGTAGTCACGGTGTTGCCTGCCTCGTCTTTATACACCACGTAAGGCGAAGCCTCCAGCAATTCGCTATGGTAATAGTCGCCTTGGGCCGGGTAGGTTACTTTGTCTTCGATGCGGCGGCTCATGCGCATCAGGTGCTCGTTGCCGGTGTTCACAAACACGGTGCCGCCATGCTCCAGCAGGTGCACGTAGAGTTCGCTCTTGCCACGGGCCACACCCTCCAAACTCCCAAATCCCTCGAGGTGCGCCTTGCCGATGTTGGTGATCATACCGTGCGTAGGCTGGGCGATGCTACTCAGCAAGGCAATCTCACCGATGTGGTTGGCACCCATCTCGATGATCGCCATTTCATGCTCGGGCCTGATGCGCAACAAGGTAAGCGGCACCCCAATGTGGTTGTTGAGGTTGCCCTGGGTATAGAGGGTGTTGAATTTCTGGCTCAGCACGGCATAGATCAGTTCTTTGGTGGTGGTTTTGCCGTTGCTGCCTGTGATACCGATCACGGGTATGCTCAATTGCTGACGATGGTGACGGGCCAGGTCCTGCAGTGCCTGCAGTGTGTCTTCCACCACAAACACGTTGTCAGATGCCAGCGCCGGGTCGTCTACCACAGCGTATTTGGCGCCTTTCTCTAAGGCACCCTGCGCAAATTTGGCTCCCTTAAAATTAGGTCCGTTCAGGGCAAAGAACAGGCTCTGGTCCTGCGGGGCGCGGGAGTCGGTGCTCACGTGGCGGCACTCAAGGTATTTTTGGTAAAGAAAGTCGATGCTGTTCGGCATGAAATGCGTATTTTTAGTCTATAAATTGGTGGCAGCATGCTGAGCTTAGGTATAGCCGACGGCTGCCATGGCAATATACAATCAAAACGGCAAAAGCAACAGCCCGATTGCCCAACGAACTGCCTATGCGCTACCTGTTTTACATCCTCCTTTTTTTGCTGCTCATACCTAATGCGTTTGCTCAGGAGCCTGTGCGTTTCAGCCAACGCACCGATGTGCCGGTTACAGCTAGCGACTCACAATTGCTAAATCCCTGGGGCGGTGGACTCAACACGCCACAGTTCTCGTCCATCGATCTGAACAAAGACGGCCGTGATGATTTGTTTGTCTTTGACCGCATGCTGCGCAAAGTCTACACCTACCTGGCGGTGCAGGAGGGAGGGCAGTGGCGCTATACCTATGCCCCCGAATACGAGGTGATGTTCCCGGCTGAGCTGGAAAACTGGGTGTTGCTGCGCGATTATAACTGCGATGGCTTAAAAGATATCTTCACCAGTACGCCACTGGGTATACGGGTATACCGACAGGAGGCTACCAGCAACAAATACCCGACTTTTGTGCTGGCAGAGGATGCCCTCTTTTACCGGAGCCGCAATGGCGTGAACAGCATCAACATGCAGATGAACATCGCCGACATACCTGCCATTGTGGACATGGACGGCGACGGCGATCTGGATATCCTGCTTTCTGAATTCTCAGGGGGCTATACCCTGGAGTATTACCAGAACATGCAGGTAGAGGAAGGCAAGCCCTGCGGTACGCTGGAATTTGCGCTCGGCTCCGACTGGTGGGGGCAGATTACAGAGTGCGAAGGCTGCAACGCTTATGGCTTTGGCGTGCAGTGCCGCATGGCAGCACCGCTACATTCCGGCCACGACGGCTCTTCCCTGTTAGCGCTCGACCTGAACGGCAATGGTGTGAAGGATTTATTGATAGGAGGGGTGGCCTGCGACAATCTGGTGATGATGGAAAACAAAGGTACCAAAGCGCTGGCCCGCATGGACAGTTTTGAACCGGCTTTTCCGTTTAGTACGCGGGCAGCCCGGTTCAACCTTTTCCCGGCAGCTTATTACGAAGACGTGACTTTCGATGGTATACCTGACCTGATCGTAGCCCCAAACAGCAACGAGAACGAAGGTAACCTGGAACTGCAGCGCTCATCCTGGCTCTACCGCAACACAGGCACTGCCAGCCAGCCTAACTTTGACTTTGCGCAGGATAACTTTCTGCAGAGCCAAATGATTGAACTGGGTGAAAATGCTTACCCTGCCTTTGCTGACATAGATGGCGACGGCCTACTTGACCTGGTGGTCGGCAACGGGCGGTCAGATCGCAACGGACGCTTTGTGGCAACACTGAGCCTCTACCGCAACACCGGCACTTTAGACGCACCCGCCTTTACGTTTGTCACCGACGATTACCTGGCCCTGTCCAACGAAAACATGCTTTCGCTGAAGCCGTCTTTCTTTGATATTAACCAGGACGGTGTGCCGGATCTTGTCCTGACTTACAGAGCACAGCCCGGCTCCGAGCATGCTTCAGCGGGCACTACGCACATCGATTACTTTGTAAACAATGCGAAAGCCGGTGAGCCATATGCGTTTAACACGGCCCGCCTTTTTCACCTGCACACGCTGGCCAATGGCGATACCCCCTACCTGTTTAGAGTGGATGCGCAGCGAACAGACATGCTGGTTGGAAAAGCCACAGGTACGCTGGACTACTACCGCTCTTCCGGCAATAGTTTCGTGCTGGAGAAACAAAGCATCGGCGGAATCAAATTTGACTTCTACCGCCGCAATCTCGCGCCAGTTGTAGTGGACATAGACGGCAACGCCAAGCTTGACCTGCTCACGGTGGATGATAGTGGGGCCCTGCGTATCTACCATGATTTTCTGGATCATCTGAACGGCGACTTCACCGAAACAAACAAAGTGCTGGAAAACGAACTGCTAGGTGAGGCGCAAGTCTCTCGCTTTGGACGTGGGCTGAGTCTGGCTGTGGCAGAGCTGGGCGGACCCTATAAGCTATACCTGGCCATCGGCACGCAGGGAGGTGGCCTATACCTGCTGCAGCAAACAGGTGGCAACTACGGTAATCCAAATGATAAGACAAGTGGCCTGGGACTGAAGGTATACCCGAACCCGGTGGCCGGAGCGCAGGAACCTGTGCAGGTACAGGCAAGTGAGTCTGTTTCGCTGGTGCTGCACGATATGATCGGGCGCAAGGTATACGATGGGTCTGGCAACTTTAACCGCCGTCATACCTTAAGGCTGGGCCACCTGAAAGCGGGCGTATACTTGCTGCGCGCCACCTCCCGCGACGGCCTTCACGAAACCCGAAGACTGGTCGTACACTGATGCAGGCCTTTCTATTAGTAGACCTCTCAGAGGAAACCGCATTTGACAAGCCCATTCTGCAGCTGGTACGGCAACACGCTCCTGCTATACCTGTCTTTGACGTAGACGCTAAGTCCGATGCTACCCTGCAACAGTACGCCGTGCGCCTGCTGCAGGAAAATCCCGAAACCGTGGTGTGTGTAAAGGGTGGGACAGGAGAATTGAACCGGCTGATGCCCTTGCTCGAAGAACTGCTTTTGCCGCATCCGCAGCGTCACCTCCTGCTCATGGGGCAGCAGCCCCGTTTGCTGCGCATGCTGCAGGCCCGGCAGGGTACAGCCTATACCTTGCTGGCAGATGAAGACGCGCTTCGCCAGTTTCTGTCAGGATCAGTTTAACGTAAAATCATCGGCATCGAGGTGCGCCGGGAAAGCTTCTCTGAAATCTGTTAGCTCCTCTTTGCTCAAGGTGATGGTGTGTATACCTTCCGTTTCGGCAGTTTCAAGCAACTTATAGCCTTTAGGGTGGATAATGGCCGAGTCGCCGGAGTAAGGGTGTCCGTTACCATCTGTTCCGACCCGGTTCACACCCACTACATAGCTTAGATTCTCAATGGCACGGGCCTGCAACAAAATGCTCCAGGCGTTGGCTCGTGGCTTGGGCCAATTGGCTACGTAAAGCAGCAGATCATACTGGCTGCTCGTGTTGCGACTCCACACCGGGAATCGCAGGTCGTAGCACACCAACGGGCAGATGTTCCAGCCTTTTAACTCCACCAGCAGCTTTTCTTTGCCAGCAGTATAGGTATGGTGCTCCTTCGCCATCCGGAACAAGTGGCGCTTGTTGTAATGCTGATAAGTACCGTCAGGTCGTACCCAATACAGACGGTTGAAATACTGCTCACCCTCCCGCACGATCACGCTACCGGTCAGTACGGCCTGGTGCTTCGCCGCTTCCTCCTTCATCCACTGCAGGGTAGGACCATCTGCCTCTTCCGCCAACTCGCTCGCCTGCATGCTAAAACCCGTCGTGAACATCTCGGGGAGCACGATCAAATCAGTAGCGGGCGCTACAGTTGCAAGTTTTTCCGAGAACATAGCTCGGTTAGCGGTTGCGTCGTGCCAGTGTAGGATAGTTTGGATGATGGTTACGCGGAGGTCCATGTATTAATGGGCTAGTTTTTAAGGAAGAATGATTAATATTTAAAACAATCAACAATCAACAATCAACAATCAACAATCAACAACTACAGCTTGACCAGCTTCTCTGCCGCTTGTCGCAACGTATCCTCACTTTTGGCGAAGCAGAAGCGCAGATAGTGGTGGTCGGTTTTGTTGTGGTAGAAAGCTGAAACAGGTACGGAGGCTACCCCAATCTCCTTCGTTAGTTGCTTGGCAAAGTCCAGGTCGTGCTCCTGCGAGATCGCGTCATACTTCAGCAACTGGAAGTAGGTTCCTGCCGAAGGTATAAGTTCGAATCGTGACGGCTTCACCAGCTCACAGAACAGGTCGCGCTTGGCCTGGTAGAAGTCGGGAAGGGAGCGGTAGTGCTCCTCGTTGTCCATGTAGTCGGCGATGGCTAGCTGCAGGGGTGTAACGGAGCAGAAGGTGATGAACTGGTGCATCTTGCGCAGCTCTGCCGTAAGGGCAGGTGGTGCTACCACATAGCCTATCTTCCAGCCGGTGGTATGGTAGGTTTTCCCGAAAGAGGAAATCACGAAGGCCCGCTGCCGCAGCGACTCGATCTGCAGGGCGCTCACGTGCTCTTTGCCGTCAAACACCATGTGCTCGTATACCTCGTCGCTTAGAATCAGGATATCCGTGCCGTCGGTCAGGTTGGCCAGCTTCTCCAGGTCTTCGCGTGGAATTACAGCACCTGTTGGGTTGTGCGGTGTGTTGATGATGATCATGCGCGTGCGGCGCGAGATGTTCTTCTTCAGCAACTCCCAGTCAGTGCTAAAGTCAGGCAGGGCCAGGGGCACATAGATCGGGATGCCGCCCGCCAACCGGATGGCAGGTGCGTAGCTGTCGTAGCAGGGCTCCAGCACCACCACTTCGTCGCCGGGTTTTACGACCGCCGTGATGGCCGCAAAAAGCGCCTCTGTCGCGCCGGAGGTGACAGTCACTTCCTGGTCCGGGTCTGGGCGATGGCCGTATACCTTTTCCGTTTTTTCGCTGATCTTATGACGCAGCGCCGGCATGCCGGGCATGGGGGCGTACTGATTGTAGCCTTCCTGCATATACTTGGTCACCAACGCAATCAGCTCGTCGGGACAGTTAAAGTCAGGGAAGCCCTGCGACAGGTTGATAGCTCCGTGCTCGTTGGCCAGCGCCGACATCACAGCGAAAATACTGGTGCCGACATCAGGTAGTTTACTGCCTGGGTAGTTGATCATAAGGTGGTTTTATTGCTAATAGACGAAGATAGAAGTTATGGGGAATATACCAAGTAAAATTTAGCCAAGGGTCTGGGCCACGAGCTGCTGCAGGACAGGTATAGCCTCCCGCTCAAACCAGGGATTGCGCTGCAGCCAGAACTGGTTTCGTGGCGAAGGGTGGGGCAGCGGCATATACCTGGGGAGGTAGTCTGCCCAATGAGTAACGGTTTCGGTGAGGGTCGGTTTGGCCGCTCCCCCCAGAAAATAATCCTGCGCATACTTACCTACCAGCAAAGTGAGCTGTATGTTAGGCAGCAGAGGCAATAGTTGCTGGTGCCAGTGCCGGGCACACTCAGGTCGTGGCGGCAGGTCGCCGCTTTTGCCCTTGCCGGGGTAGCAAAAACCCATCGGGATGATCGCCACCTGCTGCTCATCATAAAACACTTCCGGGTCGATGCCCATCCACTGCCTGAGACGCTTGCCGCTCTGGTCATCCCAGGGTATGCCGCTGGCGTGTACCTTTGTGCCCGGCGCCTGCCCTACTATGAGCAGTCGTGCTGAGGGAGCCGCCCGCAGCACTGGCCTGGGGCCATGTGGCAGGTGCTCGGCACAGAGTCGGCAGGAGCGTACCTGCTCCAGTAAAATGTCAAGCGTAGTGGTCATACTGTGTGCAAAGGTACAGCGATCTGCTAACAAAATACGCTCTAAACTGTATATAGTGGGGTATGCAGCAGCTTTGTCGAACTTTACTGTTCTTTCTCTTCAGCTTTTCGCTTCTCCTGCCGGGCCGTGCCCAGGAGCAGCCTGCCTATAGGAACGCCTTTACGGTTAAGTTCTTCGGGCTATCCGTGCACCTGCGCCCAACGCCATACCCGGAGCTATTCAAAAACCGACTTGATGATAAAGGTATAGCCGTGCTAAATTTTGGGGGCATCGTCGGCTACGACCGTTTTGTGGTGCGCGAAGTCATTAGTGTGCGGGTAGAGCAGGGGCTGTACTCCGACTGTGCCTCCTCGCTGGCAGGCTTCACGCACCTGGGTTGGCGCGGACAGATATTCAAGACAGGGCGACACTCCCTAAACGGTGGCTTTGGTCCTACGCTGGTATATCGCCGTGACTGGAACCGACTGCAGGGCTACGAAGATGATGGCTACTTTAACCGCAGCGGTGACTGGCAGTACAAGTTTTACTGGTACGGCGGAGAATTTGAGTACAACTACCAGCTGAAGGGGCAGTATGATCTGTCACTTAACCTGGTACCCGGCATACCCGAACTGGTGTCGTTTGGTGCCGGGTTCAGGAAGCGTTTCTAGATTTTAAAGAGTACACCGCTACCAGCCACGTTGATCCCAATCCTCGTCGTGGCGGCTCTGGTGCCGGCGACGCTGCTCCCGCAACGGAGGGATCTGCTCATGTTGTTGCCACCGGTCCCGGGCATGCTGGTTCTCAGGGCTAAAATGTTCATTGTCATCGCGCCATTCCCTGAGTTCCTCTCTTCGGTGTTGCGGGTGGTGATCATCTGAAAAGCCGTGCTGGTGTCGGTTTATGTTTTCGTGCTGCCGCCGCTCGTTTTGCTGCTGCCTGTACTCATGCCGCTCCCGCTCTTCCCGTATGCGCATTTCTTCTTCGTACTGCCTTCTTTCACGGTCATGCATAAAAGGTCTGGGTTCTTCCCAGCGGCTGCGAAAGTTCTGCTGCTCTACTTCGTGGCGTGGGTGCGGACGACGTGAGCGTTCATGCCGCTCATAATGTCTTTCTTGTTCCTCGTGATGCATTTGTTTTCCTTTTGTTTCCTAAGATGTCTAAAAATAAGCACCGGTGCCGCAGGAGGCTGTAGGACAGAGGGGCCACAGTCAGGTATGCGACAGCACCGGATTTTATGTACGGGCACACGGGCCTGATGTTTATAAGCGTTTGAATTCAGCACAAAAAAAGACAGCCCGCCGTTGCCGGTGGGCTGTCTTCATTACTAATCTACTACCAAAGTAACCTAATCTGTCTGCTATACGCATTAGCGGCGGTTACGTTGGTTTCTGTCAGTACCTTTGTAATAATCATCGTTTCCAGAGTCAACCTCGTCGGCCCAGCGCGGGCCACCTTCGTAGCCACGGTCAAAATCACGGTCACGGTATGACTCCCCGCTGTAACGGTTTCGGCTGCTCAGTTGCTCGGCTCTGCGCTCAGAATCGTAGCGGTTGCGTGGCTGGTATTCCGGGTCATCAGAATGCATGATGTCATCCCAGGTGTCGCGTACGCGCTCAAAGAAGCCGCGCTTGTCACGGTTATCCGGCTCCACGTCAGGCGAGTAGCGGCCTTCGTTGTACCAGTTGTGCGAGCCGCTGCCGTAGCGGTAGTCGGTCTCCTTGTAGCGGCTGCGAGTGCCAGGTCCTTCACGCCACAGGCTGTCCTGCGAGGCAGGAGGCTCGTTGTAGTTGCCGGACTGCGCACCGCCCATCTGCGAACGGTAAGACTGCTGACTGCCGCTGCCCTGGCCTCTGTAGCCATGGTTCAGGTATTGGCTCTCGTTGCGGTAGGGGCTTTCACTGCGGCTGCCATAGTGCCCGCTTTGGAAAGAGCCTTGATTACTCTGATAGGTGGCAGGTCTGTTGCCTAAGTAGTGACGGCCGCTTTCAGCCTGTCGGTCGCGGTCCTGTGCTCCTCTTGGACTAGGGCCGGTATGGAAGTAATTGCCCTCATCCCATTTTTTTTCGTTTTGGCCCTGGCCTCTGTAGGCGTAGCGTTTTGAGTGCTGTTGTTCTCTATCTCTGTTGTATAGTTCCCGGCCAATGCGCTGGTTCTCATCACCAGGCCTTCCGTAGTTTTCTCCTCTGTTTTCCATAATTCTATTTTAGTTTTAATAAGCGATGTAAAAAGTGTAGCCTTGCGGCGGCGTTATTTTTTACGGCTTACAGGGGCTATTGTTGGCAAAGCCTCAGGTATAAAAAAAGGCGCCCCTTGTGAGGGCGCCTCCTAAACTATCAGATAAGGTGCTGTTAAAAATAGGTTTCCATGATCTCGCGCACATCGGCCTCAGCCAGTGGCTTGGAGTAATGCCTGCGTACCTCCGGATATTTCTTGAGACGTTCCAGGTCATAAAAGCTGGCTGAAGAAGTGAGCATTAGCATGACAGTGCGCAGCTTGCTTTCTTCGTCAAACCGCTGATACTCGTCCAGAAACTCAAAACCGTCCATCACAGACATCTTGATATCAACAAAAATAAGGTCCGGCTTCGGATAGTTCTCCTCGCCGCTAAAAGCTCTGTTGAGGTAGTCGAGGGCTTCTTCACCGTTGGTTACCACCCTGATGTCCGATGCAGCTTCCATACGGGACAGCAGGCGCTGGTTTAGGTAATTGGTTGTATCGTCGTCGTCTATAAGCAGGATAGTCTTTACAGATTTCATAATTGGTATTTTGAGTTCTTTTACAAAGTATAGCCTTTTTTGTTTTAAAAAAAGACAAAAAATAGAAGTGTCAGGATTCACCTTTGGCTAAAGCCTCCGCTCTCTGCCTGGCTCTCACCAGACTGGTAACTTCTATCGCTGAGATCATGATGCCTTCTACGCAGGATGTGCTGTCAAAAAGGGGCTGGTACTTAAAATTGATATAGGCATCGCGCAGCTTGCCATTTAACTCGTCATCGATTTTGGTACGGAACTCATTGATGTAAACCGTACGTCCTTTGGTGTATACTTCGTCTAGCAGGTCAAAAAAACCAAGCGGTTTGAGCTCTGGCCAAAGCTCACGGGCGGAGCGGCCTATGTAGTTTCTATTGCCGTAGAGTTTGTAAACTCCAGGTGTCACATACTGGCACACATGATCCGGCCCGTGCAACATGCACAGGTGCACCGGCGCCAGGCGCAGCATGTTCTCCAGCCTGTCATCTTCGCGATGTTCTCCCTGATTTTTCTGGTCGTCTATGTCTGTGTAAGTGCCTATCCAGAGCGTGATGTTACCGTCTGAGTCACGCATGGGCAGGCCACGCTCCAGAAACCAACGGTAGCTGCCGTCTATGTGGTGGCGTATGCGATACTCTATCTCGAAGCTACTGCCTAAAGCCACTGCGTTGTGCCAACTGGTGAGCACCATGGCTGAGTCTTCGGGATGTACCACCCCAATCCAGCCATCGGTCTGGCCGGGACGCATGCCGGTGTAGCTGTACCAGTTCTCGTTGAAGAAAAGCACTTTGCCTTTTGAAGAGGCGGTCCAGGCCATTTGTGGGAGCACTTCCAGCAGGTGACGGAAGCGGGCGTCACTTTCCCGGAGCGCCTCTTGTGTGTCTCTGTTTTGTGTGATGTCGATAATAGAGCCGATGGTCCGGATGGGGTTGCCTTTGGAGTCATAGGCCGTATAGCCCTGGTCCAGTATGTAGGCGTAACTGCCATCTGCTTTCTGAAAACGATACTCCCCCGTCCAGGTGCTCTGTTTGCTGGCCAAGGCCTGCTGTATGCTGCGTTGCACTTCCTCAAAATCATCCGGGTGCACGCGCGAATCCCAGGACTCGCCACCCGGACCCATTTCCTCTGGCGTGTAGCCAAATATTTCCTGCAAACCTTCGCCCCAACTCATGCGGTTATTCACGATGTCGTATTCCCAGGCAATGGCCTTGGTTGCATTAGTGAGCAGGTTTAGCTGTTCCTGACGCAGCTGATGCATGCGATCGATCAGGACCTTATCGGTTATATCGCGTATCTCATGCACCAAATACTGTACTTCCCCAAATTCGTTCATGATTGGTATGGTGGTTGTGTTCCAGTAGCGTTCCTCAAAACCGTTTTCTGTCGGGACATCGTAGCGAAGCACGTCGATATGGAAGGGTTCTTTATGTACCAACGCATGCTGCAAAGATTGGTGCACGGAGCCCTCTGAGTCTACCTGCGGAGTATCGGGGTTGTTTGGGAAAATCTGAAATACATGCTGTCCTATGATCTCGTCGCGCTTTACATGTGTTTGCTTCAGCAAAGCATCCGTAGCCTCTACGATGATGAGGTCAGGCGTCAGAACTACGTATAGTCCTGGCAATGCCCTGAAAATGGGCTCTAGCGTAGGTGGGGATGTCGCGATTGAGTGCACAGGTATAAATTTAAGGCTTAAGTTTGGTTCTCGTAGCGAAGGAACTTCTAAAATAGCAAAATTTAGTCTATGAATTACCTTAATTGCTGTACTTCCTAAAAAAATAAGTCAGCTGCACAGAGCCATGTTATTAACGATGGCCTGTGCAGCTGACACGGTATTACAGTAATGCTATTCTAAAGTCTAGCCCTTCACAGTGGCTTTTACATCGAGACTGTCAAAAACTTCCCGGGCATCGGCTATGCTCTGGATGTCCTCCACGATTACGATGAGCTTATCCTTAGCCTCTTTGAGGCGGGAGCGACGCGAGTGCTGCTGCACATATTTGAGTATATTGCCAAAGGTCTCAGACTGGAAGTAGGCATCGTTGTTCTCACTTGGCAGGTAGCCTTTCATGACTTCTTTTTTGATAGTAAGCTTTTCGAAGCCCAGCTGCTGTGCCTGCCAGCGCAGCTTCACGATCTCGACCAGCTTCTGCACTTCTTCCGGCAGCGGCCCGAAGCGGTCGATGATGCTGGCCTTTAACTTCTCCAGGTCCTGCAGGTCTTTGGTGCTGTCGAGCTTGCTGTAGAGGCTGAGGCGCTCCGAAATGTTGCCCACATACCAGTCAGGTATAAGCACTTCCATGTCGGTTTCGATGTTACAGTCGCGCACCGGTTCTACAAACTCCGCCAGGTTGTCTTTCAGGAACAGGTCGCGGAACTCGGTTTCTTTGAGTTCCTTGATGGCATCGTCGAGCACCTGGTGGTACATCTCAAAGCCGAGGTCGTTGATAAAACCGCTCTGCTCACCACCCAGCAGGTTACCGGCCCCGCGTATGTCGAGGTCGCGCATGGCGATCTTAAAGCCCTCACCCAGATCAGAAAACTCCTCAAGCACGCTCAAGCGCTTGCGGGCGTCGGTTGGCAGACCAGCCACTGGCGGTGTGAGCAGGTAGCAATAGGCTTTCTTATTAGAGCGACCCACGCGACCCCGCATCTGGTGCAGGTCCGAGAGGCCGAACATGTGCGCCCGGTTGATGATGATGGTGTTGGCGTTAGGTATATCCAGACCGGACTCGATGATGTTGGTAGACACCAGCACGTCGTACTCGCCCTCCACGAACTTCATCATACGCTTCTCCAGTGTCTCGCCATCCATCTGCCCGTGGGCATAGGTGATGCGGGCATCCGGCACCAGCTTCAGGATCATGTTGGCGATTTCCTCGATATCCTTCACGCGGTTGTGCACAAAGAACACCTGGCCGCCACGCTTAAGCTCTGCTGCTACGGCATCGCGGATCAGAATTTCGTCGAACACATGCAGCTCGGTTTTCACAGGCTGACGGTTGGGCGGCGGCGTAGCAATCACACTCAAATCACGGGCACCCATCAGGGAGAAGTGGAGCGTTCTAGGTATAGGCGTAGCGGTGAGCGTGAGTGTATCTACATTTACCCGCATTTCCTTCAGCTTCTCTTTGGTCTTCACGCCAAACTTCTGCTCTTCGTCTATTACCAGCAAGCCGAGGTCTTTGAACTTCACGTCTTTGCTGGCAATGCGATGCGTGCCGATCAGGATATCTACCTTGCCCTCGGCCACACGTTGCAAGGTATTCTTGATGTCCTTGGCCGTTTTGAAGCGGTTGATGTAGTCCACCGTTACCGGGAATTGCTCAAGCCGGTCACGGAAGGTTTTGAAGTGCTGCATGGCCAGCACGGTAGTTGGCACCAGCACCGCTACCTGCTTGCCGTCGCAGGCCGCTTTGAAGGCTGCACGTATGGCCACCTCGGTTTTGCCAAAGCCTACGTCGCCGCACACAAGGCGGTCCATCGGGTGCGGCTGCTCCATGTCGGCTTTCACGTCTTCGGTGGCTTTGCCCTGGTCCGGGGTGTCTTCATAAATAAACGACGATTCCAGTTCGGCCTGCAAAAAGCCGTCGCGGGTATAGGCATAGCCCGGCGCGGCCTTTCGTTTGGCGTATAGTTGTATGAGCTCGGCAGCGATATCCTTTACCTTGCTCTTTACTTTCTTCTTCTTATTCTCCCACTCCGGCGAGCCCAGTTTACTCATGGTTGGCGGGCCACCTTCCTTGCCGCTATACTTCGAGATCTTGTGCAGTGAGTGGATAGACACATACAGCAGATCGTCGTCGCGGTATACCAGTCGGATAGCCTCCTGCAGACGTCCGCCGACCTCAACCTTCTCCAGACCGGCAAAGCGGCCCACGCCGTAGTCGGTGTGGGTGATGTAGTCGCCAGGCTGCAGCGTGCGCAGCTCCTTCAGCGTCATCGCCTTGGTTTTGGAGCGGCCCTCTTTGGCTTTGTGCTGGTAAAAGCGATCGAACAGCTGGTGATCGGTATAGCAGGTGATCTTGAGCTGCTCATCTATAAAGCCCTCCCGCAGCGACACCCCGAGGTGCTGGAAACGCATGTCGTGATCCAGCTCGTCGAAGATGGTGGTGAGGCGGTTGATCTGGCGCGGCGACTCGGTGGCGATAATATTCACAAAGCCCTTGATTTGCTGCTCGTGCAGGTCTTTTACCAGTCGGTTGAAGTCCTTGTTGAACGAAGGCTGCGGCTTAGACTGGAACTGCAGTACCTCGGTGTCTTTGTAATTGAAGCGCTTGCCAAACTCCACGATGCTGAACTTCTCTAGCAGCTTCTTGAACTGCTTCTGTGTCTGGAACAGCTGCTCCGGGTCTGACACAATCTGAGTGCCGCCGCTACCGGCCATCAGCTTATCAAAGGCCTGCGCCGCCTTATCGAAATACTCATCAATCACATCCAGTGTCTGCCGCACGTCCTTGAACCAGATAGCGGTGTTCTTGGGCAAGAAATCGAGGAAGGCCTCGCGTGTTTCCTGCAGCAGTTTGGTCTGCACGTTAGGTATAATCGAGATGCTTTTCTTCGTCTCCACCGACAGCTGCGTATCCGGGTCGAAGGTGCGTATACTCTCGATCTCGTCACCAAAAAGCTCGATGCGATAGGGCAGGTCATTGGCGTACGAAAACACGTCCACGATGCCGCCCCGCACAGCATACTGGCCCGCCTCGTATACAAACTCCGTTCGCTCGAATCCATACTCAGCCAGCATATCACTCAGGAAGTTAGTGTCCAGCTTTTCGCCTACTTTGGCCCCCAACGTGTTTTCCACCAGCGACTTTTTGTTGATCACCTTTTCG
Source organism: Pontibacter sp. LHS1 (assembly GCF_058932855.1). Taxonomy (NCBI): domain Bacteria; kingdom Pseudomonadati; phylum Bacteroidota; class Cytophagia; order Cytophagales; family Hymenobacteraceae; genus Pontibacter; species Pontibacter sp. LHS1. The sequence goes on along the minus strand of NZ_JBZYWF010000004.1, from coordinate 341,700 downwards.
GTGAGCGCCTCGGGGTAGGTAACGATCAGCTCTCCTTTGTCGGACTTGGTATTGAGGCGGTTGAGCACCTCTGCCCGCATCAGAATGTTGGCATTCTCGGTATCGTCGAAGCTGTAGGGACGCTTGTAGGAAGTCGGGAACAGCATAACCTCCTTCTCGTCGCCGAGCAGATTTTTGAGGTCGGTATAAAAATAGGCTGCCTCCTCCTTGTCGTGCAAAACGAAGAGTTGGTGCTGCGGATGCAAAGTATAGACTGCCGAGGCCATCACGGCATCCAGACTGCCCGCCATGCCTTTGAGTTGCAGTCGGTAGGGTTTGTCGGCCTTGAGTCGCTCAGCAATGGTTTGCACCACGCCGTCGAGCCGGTATAGCTCTAAAAAATCAGTTACTTTCATTCAGTTCTAAAAGTCACAAAACAGCAAAGGCAGAACACAGGACTTTTCGATAGTCGTGTTCTGCTGTTTCTTCTCTACAAAGATAATCAAACTAATGTCTTATCAGAACAGGCAGGAGCGGGAGAAGGTTGCGGGGTGAGTTTTAGTTTTAGCTATTTTTTTTAAGAAGAAATGCATTGAGCTAAAAGTAATTCAACATGACAAGCACGATCAGTAGCATGATGATATTCATGACAGTTGCATTCAACAGTTGCTCTTTATTGTTCCACATGATCACTCCAATTAAGGAAATTAAGGCAAAAGTGATAGGTATAAACATGAGTGAGCCAAACATGCCCGTCTCTTGGGTCAAAGGTTTATCAAGGCTAACTGGATTTATACTCCCTTTTTCTATTATTTTAAGTAGGCGTGAACTTACAATTTGAATTGAGTCAGACTGCTCAATATGGATATATGCGGTTGCTCTGAACGGCACCCGAAAATTATCTGTAAGTATAACAACATTTTCTAGGGGCTTTGTAACACGTTGATGCCGTATGTTGCGAAATGTTACATAAGTGTCTTCAATTGCTCTGATTTTCTCCTGATGAACAATTCGTGGAAGTATAAGAATGTCCAGGCAAAATAATGTAGTAAGGAATAAACAACAGACATTGAACCATCTGCAAACTTGCAGCACTATTGGGGAGAGTGAGTTAGCATATGCCATAGACAGGCAATATATAGATTGATCCAATGAGATAAAAATATGAAGCTCAGCTCTTTGCTATTTTGATTTTCCTACTCTTTCAGGTGGTAAACCCGATGGGTAGGGTGGGGGAATTAAGGGTAACAGGAGCAATATTACCTGAGTATTTCCCAGAAAAACTATTACCTTGAGATATCAATGGAAACACCTTTACTTCAATACAAACTAACTGATCCAATCGGCTTCTCGACGAAGCTATACGCTATTATCATTATCGCTGGAGGCGTATGGATATTCACGATCTATCCTGTTGTTGGTGTTCTCATGATCCTGTTCGGGGGTTTCCATTGGTCCAGTATAAGTGCCTTGAGATTGATCTGTACCACGGTACTTATTGTATGGGAGTGAACATATTAGGGCATACTGTTGGCACCAGAGAGCCTTACCCCGGCACAAAGTGTATTTTCCTCAAGAAAAACAGAACCACTACGTCCAGTTCACACCGTTCCTGGCGACCCACCGTTTCTACTTCATTCGATAGCTACTTGTGGTTGGAGGACGGCACCAAAATCTTATTGTCATGTGACAGCAAGAAAGAAACCGCTATGCTGAGAATAGAGCCTCTCGCACAAGAGCTGCAGACTGATATAAAAGATCTCACAGCTCCTCTTTCACATATTTAGTATCGAATCACCCTTCTCTACACGAGCAATTCACAGCGCCAGATTTCAATTGTTTGTAAAATATAAGTATTAGTAGCACGATTAGAGTTCATAAGCCTTTTGTAATTACTTGTATTTTAAAAACATATAATTGTGTTTATCGTAATTGATTATTGCTAATCGACTCTATATTATTAAATATTATATTAGTATAGTTTAAAATATGGTTTTGTCTAACACAGATGCTTAGTCTGTTGAATCTGTATTTCGATTTTTAGAGGATTAGACTGCTCTTACGAACTAGTCAGGTCTTCTTGATGCCTGAAAGAGTCAGCTTTATGCGACTCTGCATCAAAATAGATTCATTCCAATAGGATGCATATCAATTACTAACCTAAATAATAGCAGCATGACAACGCAAACCTTAAAACAGATGAAGCATTTCTTGAGTGAGAAAAACTCCAAGAACCCTATTTTTTTAGAGCGATTTCCGGATATAAACTACGAGGGAAAGAGAGTGATTGACCTGGGATGTGGCTATGGAGCACTTACTGTAGATATGGCACAGCGAGGTGTCAAAGAAGTAGTTGGAGTTGATATAGAGCCGAACCGGATAGAAGACGCCCGCGAAATAGTACGGAGCGAGTACCCGGAGGTGGCCGACCGCATCAGTTTTGTCTGCTGCCATTTGAGAGATCTGCCTGATGAAGGGTTTGACCTGATCATTTCCAAAGCTTCGTTTGAGCATATACTGAACCTGGATGTCATGCTGGCTGATATGCGGGACAAGCTAAAAGTAGGGGGGAAGATTGTAGCCGGGTTTGGGCCTCTTTACAACTCACCATGGGGTGATCACAATAGGCTTCAGCACAGACTACCATGGACGCATGTGATGTTTGGCGAGCAGCATTATATCGATAAGATCAACAAGCATCGGCAGGAAAAAGTAAGGAGCATATATGACTTGGGCTTGAATGGCTACTCTCTTAAAGAGTATATCAACATGTTCAATAGCGTAGAAGGCATGATGGTGACTGATTTCAGAACCAATGTCAGTAATAAACTCTCTATGAAATTATTCAAAGTCTTTTCCCATTTTCCATTCATGCGGGAGTATTTTACCTACAATATTTACTGTGTGCTGGAGCGTGTAAGGTAGAAGCCTCTTTGTGATTTTAAAAGCTACGTTCTCTCCAGCCTGCTTCGTGATTGTTCTTTTTTGATTGTATATGAATATTTTGCTTTTAATAAATCGCATTAGAAATTCGTATAAGCATATTGGTAGTGTTGTCTAAGGCGGTACGACTTTGACTATACCTGCAGGGTAGAAGAGAGGAGCTTTTAGGAGGATACCATGGATGTGGTCAAACGAAATAACATACATGTCTTCGGGAAGGGGGAGCAGCCGCTTATGTTCGGGCATGGCTTTGGCTGCGATCAGAACATGTGGCGTTTTGTCACACTGGCTTTTCAGCAGCACTATAAGATCGTGCTTTTTGATCATGTGGGTGCTGGTAACTCTGATCTTTCAGCGTATGATGTAGGCAAGTATAACACCCTCAACGGTTATGCAGCTGACATACTGGAAATATGTGACGCACTGGATCTAAAGGATGTGGTTTTTGTAGGACATTCTGTGAGTGCCATGATGGGAGTGCTCAGCGCCATTAAAGCCCCGAAGCTGTTTAGCAAACTGATCCTGATCGGGCCTTCGCCCTGCTACATCAACGACGATAATTATGTAGGTGGATTTGACCGGGCCGATGTACTGTCAATGCTGGCGTACATGGAGCACGATCATCCGCTGTGGGCTGATACCTTTGCCCCTTTGATCATGGGTAATCCGGATAAGCCATCGTTGGGGGAGGAGCTGGCCCAAAGCTTCTGCAACACCGACCCAGATATCGCCCGGCACTTTGCGCAGGTCACATTTCTGTCGGACAACCGCCCGGACCTGCCCAAACTGCAGACTGAATCTTTGATCATGCAGTGCGCTGAAGATATTATTGCTCCGGCGGAGGTCGGGGACTATGTGCATAAAGCGATTCGCAACTCTACACTGGTGCACATGAAAGCGACAGGCCACTGCCCTAACCTGAGCGCTCCTCTCGAAACTATTGCCATCATGGAGGACTACCTGAAGGTATAGCTTCAGGTATAAAGGAAGTTGCCGCTCCAGTTACAGACTCTGGAATCTCCGTTGGAGAACAAATTTACTTTAGCAGCACCTTAATCTGTACCGGGTCCTGCAGCACGTGCAGGTTCTGCTTCAACTGCTCCAGTTCGTAGGTTAAGCTTTCTTTAGCCTGTTTAAACTTCTGGTTCATCTGCTTCGGGTTGCCGCAGAAGCGGTCGTAGAACGTGGCGTTGGGTCCGAAGATGAACCCGTTGAGCTCAGCCTGTAGTTCGCTTAGCTGTTCATCCAGAAGCCTTACGTAGTATTGCAGCTGCTCGTCGGGCAGTTTGTCGAGTGCCTGGCCCTGCTCCTGCATAAACTCCATCTGCAGGCGCAGCAATTCAAAGAAATCATCGTGGTGGTAGGCTTGCGTCACGCGCTTCATGGCCTCTTCTTTCCAGGCACGTTCGGTTTCGTCGCGTTCTTTGTCGGGATGCAGCTGCTTGGCTAGGTCGGTATACACGCGGCGGCTGGCTTTGCTGATGTTGCTGAGCTCGGCCCTGGCTTTTGCCTCCTTTTCTTTCTGGGCTTTGGTCTTGCGGCCTTTCTGGCGGTTTTGCCTGGCGCGCTCCCGCTCTTCCTCTTCACGTTCCAGCTGGGCCTGTATGCGCTCAAACTCGTCGAGCTCATCCCAGTTGTCAGGTAAAGCTTCCTCTTTTCCGTTGGTTGTATCCTCCTCCGGAAAACCTTCCTCGTCAGCTGCGTATACCGCACGTTCTGCATAAGGAACCTCGGCATATCGGTCGTGCAGGGCTATCAGGTCTTTGCGCTCGTAGTTTTGGATCAGGTCCAGGACGATGTCGGCAATGAGCAGGGCGAGTTTTTCTTTCTCCCTGAAACTGAACAGTGGGAGGGCAAAGGCCTCGTCCAGCAGATGGGCCAGCGCTGCCCGCTGCTCCACCTGCTGCATGATGATGGGGCGCAACTCCTTCTCAATCCGCTTCTGGGCAAGATCCATGCTGTCGCGTCTCGAGGTTAGTCCCTGCTTCAGCTGCTCTATCTGCGCCACTTTCTTGTTGAAATCCTGCTGCAGTTTGCTTAGCCTGCGCTGGTCTTCAGAGGAGATTTGTGGTGTGAGCGAGGGAACAGGTTTGTCAGATTTAGGAGCAGACATAGATTAGTAGCAGGTATAAAAACAAAGTATCGTGCCTGCAATTTACGGATTAACCAACGCTATACCTTACTGCTGTGCGTCGAAAGGTATAAAGCGGTTGTTCTGCAGCAGGTATACGATCTACCGGATCAACTCCACCTTACGTTCGCCTATCTGCTGGCGCCACATGGCATAGTACAGTCCTTTTTGCTCGACTAGCTCTGCGTGATTTCCCTGCTCCACGATCTTTCCTTTTTCCAGCACATAAATGGTGTCGGCGTGCATGATGGTGCTGAGGCGGTGGGCAATCAGGATGGTAATCTGCTCGCGAAGGGCCGAGATTTCTTTCACAGTGGCTGTGATCTCTTCTTCGGTGAGCGAGTCGAGGGCGGAGGTGGCTTCATCGAATATGAGCAGGCGCGGATTACGGATGAGGGCTCGGGCAATGGAAAGGCGCTGCTTCTCACCACCCGACATCTTCAGTCCACCTTCGCCTATCTGTGTGTGAATGCCCTGCTCGGAGCGGGAAAGCAGGGTGGTAGCGGAGGCCTTTTCCATGGCCCGGATCACTTCTTCGTCGGTCGCGTCTGGTTTCACATATTGCAGGTTTTCCTTGATGGTGCCCGAAAACAGATTCGTCTCCTGCGTTACAAAGCCCAGCTGCCGGCGTGCCTCGTTCAGCCAGATTTCTTTCACGGGTGTGCCATTGTAGTAGATCTCGCCACTGGCCGGCAGGTATAGCCCCACCAGCAGCTTCACCAGCGTAGACTTTCCCGAGCCCGACGGCCCCACGAAAGCGATGGTGTCGCCGGTATTGGCCTCAAAGGAAATGCCATCCACAGAGTTTTGCGGAGCGCCTTTGTGCCGGAACACCACGTCCTGAAAACGCAGTTGCTGCAGCGGCCCCACATCAATTGCCGACTCAGGCCTTGTCTCAACGGGCTTGTTCATCAGCTCAGCGAAGTTGTGCAGCGAAGCCTCGGCTTCGCGGTAAGTCAGGATGATAGTGCCCATGTCCTGCAGCGGACCAAAGATGCTGACCGAGATAAACTGCATCGAGATCAGCTCGCCCGTCGTCAGCACATCCCGGAATATCAGCCAGAGCAGCGTGAACAGGATGGACTGTTTGAGCAGATTAAGGGCAGTGCCCTGCAGAAAAGAGAGTGTGCGCACCCGCTTTACCTTGGCCATCTCCAGCGAAAAAATCCGCTCGGTATGTTCCCGCAAACGCCGTATTTCAGGATAGGTCAGGCCGAGGCTTTTCACCAGCTCAATGTTGCGCAGCGACTCCGTGATGACACCCGACATTTTGTTCGTGGCCCGGTTGATGGAGCGCTGCATGGTCTTGATCTTGGCACTGAGCAGACTGGTCAGGCCACCGAGCACGACCATCCCGATAATGAAAATGGGTACCAGCGCCCAGTGTTTGGTGATGGCATACCATACCAGGAAGCCTACACCCACCAGCGACGAAAACAGGATGTTGATGAAGGAGTTGATAAAGCGCTCCGTGTCGCGGCGCACCCGCTGGAGGATAGAAAGCGTCTCGCCGCTGTTCTGGTCGGCATACTCCTGGTAAGAGAGTTTGAGCGTCTGCTTGAGGCCGTCGTTGAAGATCTGAACCCCAAACTTCTGCACCACCAGGTTGGTGAAGTATTCCTGGAAAGCCTTGGCCAGGCGAGAGAGCAAAGCGACGACCACGGCCAGCAGCATCAGCCACAAAGCACCTTTTACCCGCTCTTCGCTGGTCATGGTAAAAGGCGGTGTGGCATATTCGTCGATGATCTTGCCGAAGATGATGGGGTCGACCAGCGCCAGCACCTGACTGATGCCGGCAAGCACTAGAGAGAGTATAACAAGTCCGCGGTGGGGCTGCAGGTAGTTCCAGAGTACGCGCATGGATTATTCTTTCGTTCTGTCTTTGTCGGTTAGGTCTGCCTTGACAGGTACGCCCTCTGGATTGATGAACTGCACCTGCTGGCGTGGGTATACCGGAATGATCTTGCCGACATACTCGGGCTTGCTCAGTTCATTGGTGATGCGCAGGGTGAGTTCGCTCTTCCACTTACGGCGCTCGCGGGCACCCACCAGGTAGCGGATGGTCACGTTGGTCCACGACTCGTCCATAGACACGAACACCTGCGGCTTGTCGGGCACAGCGTCGTCCAGCCCCGCCCGCTGCAGGAGTTGTGAGTAGGAGGCTGCCGGAGTCTTCATGTAGTCGCCCAACAGGCCTAATGCCACACTCTCCAGCACTTCCATGGCCAGCGGCACGTCCGACTCGTTAGCCACGCCTACATCCAGCTCGTCCCACACATAAGGGAAGTCGCCGGTCAGGTTGATGATCGTTCCCGTCAGCACTTCATTGTTTGGGAAAGTGACCAGGCGGCCGGTTGGCTGTTCAGCCCGCACGAAACCCGGCTGATAAGGTGCCCCGATCTCCCATACAGTAGTGGTCAGGAAGTCGATGCGGTACACGTCGCCAAATACTTCGCCCACCCGGATGCGATCACCCACACGGTAGTAGCCCTGGTAGGAATTCATGAGCCAGCCGGTAAAGCTTTCGATGGGTGTTTGCAGCGACCATGACAAGGCCAGGCCGATGAGGCCAAAAGAACCGACCAGCGCCCGTATGTCGCCAGCCACAACACTGAGAGCTACGCCAACAGCCAGCAACCAAACCGCGATCGAGACAAGCGAGATGATGGCGCTGGAACTTTGCCACTTGCCGATGGTGCGCTGCAGGATAGATCGCAGGAGGCGCACAGCTCCCCAGGCCAACACCAGCGTGATGAAAGCTATCAGGATCTTGGGCAGGTTGAAGATGAAACTTTCCCAAAGACCCTGTAAGGCGCCAATCGCTTCTTCTGCGGCTTCTTTGGTAGAGCCATTCTGGGTTACCGCTTCTGACGTTGTATCGCCGGAAACCAGCTCTTCTACGGCCACTTCCTCCACCACGGTCACTGAGTCCGGACCGTTTTCCTGCGCCAGGCCGGCTTCGCTTGGAGCAAACATCAGGAGTATAAAACCCGTGATGGCCACGGCCAGGATAGAAGCCTGGCGGAAATTGCGAAGCCGGTTCTGGGCGCCTTTCACGGCAGAGCCCCGCGTTGGCTTTCTTCTGCGGGCTTTGGTACGAACGTTTCTGCGGGTGGGAGCAGTGGTATAGCTTTGCGGCTGACCGGTGCCCCGTGCGCTGGTACCCGTTGTGGAGACGCGTAGTCTTCGTGTAGAAGTTCTTCTGTTTCGGTTAGTGGAAGGCATAGGCTTCGCGGCTTTCTCAATTGTCCTGCCGGTTTGTAGCAGTTTTTCTCTATACGGAAGAAAGGCAGGTGCGCTGCAAAGGGCAAGTGGCGTGGACCAAAATCCTTTGCCTCGCCCACACAATTTGGAACTGTTGCTGCTCGTTAGCTAATTGGTTGATAATCTTGTAGTAGAATATCGATCAATTGCCTATCTTTCTACCAAAACCAAAATAAACTACTATGAAAAATCTACGATTTTTGAATGCGCTTGTGATGCTGTTCATCGGCATACTGGTTTCATCCACAGCCTGTGCGCAGGACGCCAAGCAAAAGGCCAGTCCGCCAGCTACCGCCTCCGGAAAGGTGGGCGATGCGACCATCACCATCAACTACAGCAGCCCGTCAGTAAAGGGCCGCACCATTTGGGGGGAACTGGTGCCTTATGGCAAGGTATGGCGTGCCGGAGCAAACGAAGCAACCACCGTTACCACCGACCGCGACGTGATGGTGGAGGGGCAAAGGCTGCCAGCTGGCACCTACAGTTTCTACACTATACCTGGCGAGGATGAGTGGACCATCATCTTTAACAAAACGGCCAAACAGTGGGGCACACAATACGACGAGAAGCAGGATGCACTGCGTGTGACCGCCAAGCCGCGCCAGGCTGACACGATGAGCGAGCGACTGCTGTACGATGTGACCAACGAAGGCATAGTGCTGCGCTGGGAGAACCTGGAAGTGCCGGTGATGATTCAGGCGGCTAAGTAAAGCGCTTAATTTTATCCAAAGCCCTGCTGCGTGTTCAGGTATAGCCTGGAAGGTAGCAGGGCTCTTTTGTGCCCATTGGCAGCGGGTTATACCTGTAGTGCCTGCCGTGGCAGGTCTTTTAGCTCAAACTGCTGCAGGAAACTTTGCGCGTCGGCTATACCTGCGTTGTGCCAGCCGAGCAGCCCCGCCAGCTTTTGCCAAAGTTGTTGCGGGGTAAGGCCAGCCTTCCGCATTTGGGTAAGCGAGAGGGCGTCATGCGATTTGGATAGTTTGTTGCCCTCGGCGGTAATAAGCGGGTGGTGCACAAAAGCTGCGCTTGTAAAGGCGGTGGCGCCGGTGTGCTGGGCCAGGAAAAGCTGTGCCGCCGTGGAAAGCATCAGGTCCTCGCCCCGCACGATCAGATTCACGCCCATGGCCAGGTCATCTACGATCGAGGCTATCTGATAGGCAGGTATACCGTCTTTGCGGCGAACCACGAAATCAGGCATTTCGAGGGCCAGCGGCACCGTGCAGTTGCCCAGCAGCTGGTCATGGAAGGTAATAGTCGTACCCTCAGGTATACGCACGCGCCAGGCAGCATTGGGTGTGTCGAGCTGTAGCTGCACGTCTCGGCAGGTGAGCGGGTATAGCCCCTGCGGCGACAACGCTGCGATCTGGCTGCGTGAGCAGGGACAGGCATACACCATACCTTGCTGCAACAGTTTTTCCACCTGCGCCTGATAAGCCGGGAGCCTTAGCAGTTGTGAGTAATTTTCCTGAAAATCTTTGGGATTGCGTGGTCCTTCGTCATAGTCGAGGCCCATGAAGTCGAGCGTATCGAAGATGTCCTTCAGGTACTCGGGGCGGAAGCGGGCATTGTCGAGGTCGTCGATGCGCAGCGCCACCATGCCTTGCTGCTTGCGGGCCAGCACCCAGGTAATAGCAAACGACAGCGCATTGCCCAAATGCAGGTAGCCGCTGGGAGTCGGGGCAATGCGGGTTTTTATTTGCTGCTTCGTTTCCACAGGTATAGCGCTGGGTTTAATGAGGTCAAAGGTATAGCTGCTAATTCTTAAGTCAAACTAGAAACTGCTAAAATGCTTGAGGAAGGTGGATGAATTACGGAATTTCGCTATGTTTGATAATATGCGGGAAAGCGTATGTTTACGCTTTTGATCAAGTTACCTGATGTATAACCATATATATTCTGAATGAAACAAGCTATATTCTCATTCCTTGTGGCTTTTCTTTCTTATGCAGCCCAGGGACAAAATTTAAAGGATACTGCCGTTAATATCAGGGAAGTCCACCAAATACCTGCTTTAGCCTATGCTGTAGTTACACCTGATTCCATATTGGAACTCAATGTTATTGGATACAACAGGGCTGATGTAGTTGATGATGTCGATCCAGTCGCTATCTCAGATTACTTCCATATTGGCTCCAATACAAAAGCTGTTACAGGGTTTGTAGCTGCCTATTTAGTGGAAAACGGAAAAATAGAATGGGCTTCTAAGTTCTTTGATTTATTTCCAGCATGGAAAGACGACAGTAATCCCGCCTTCCATGACATGACATTAGCAGACCTCCTCTCACACAGAGCCGGGGTTAAGCCTTACACAAGCGGGCCGGAGTATCGACGATTGCCCAACTTTTATGGGACAAAGTCCGAACAGAGAAAGCAGTTCGTTCAGTATATCCTGCAGGAAGAACCAATCAAGAACCAAGGTAAGGTCTATAACTACTCAAACGCTGGCTACAGCGCTGCTGCCCTTATGTTGGAAGAAGTTACACAGAGATCATGGGAGCAGCTTGTTGATGAAATCCTGAGCGAAAAGCTACAGTTAAACTACAGGTTTGGCTGGCCCAATAGCTACGATAGCAACCAGCCTTGGGGGCACTGGGTGGAGAAGGATACACTGGTCGCCTTATCCCCATCGGCAAGCTATAACCTGAGACTTGGAGAACCAGCAGGAGATATCAGCATGCCACTATTTGACTATGCAAAGTTCATACAGCTAAACTTGCAGGGGCTAACCGGCAGAAATAATATACTGAAAGCGGAGACGTACAAATTCCTTCATTATGGAATGCAAGACTACTCAATTGGCTGGGGAAATGTAAAGACGGAGAAACGGCAGTTGTCAGAACAAGTGGGCTCTGCGGGAACCTTCTATTGCTATGCCCTACTTGATAATAATAAAAAGCTGGGATACATTATTATTTGCAACAGTGCGACGGCTAAAGCTGTTGAAGGAGCGCTTTTGCTTCGAGACAAAATGATAGAAGATTACGGGAAATGGACTCAAAAACTCTGAAATGATGCTGATTAAAGCTTAAATCACATACAATGAAAAACAGGTAACACAGCACAGGCTCAAGCTTTGGCTAAGGCCTCGCCTCAGCCTGTACAAATTCGTTACACTAAAGAAATGAGAAAAATTTTATCAGGAATTCTTGCAGTTGCAATATTATGTCTTTTGACTGGCTGTGCAGCAAACACCTATGTTTCCCAGGTGAAACAAAATAATTTACCGCCTTTAAATTTAGCTTTTAATGTTCAGGAAGTTCAGATAACAGACAGCAGAACAGATCAATCTATTGAGGATATAAAACTGCCATTCGTTTCAAAACCAAACTCATTGATTAAGCATGTGCCGGCTTTAACAGCGACCCACAGACAAATAATAGAAAATGTAATCAAGGAGAATACAACTAATTCGGGCATTCCTGTAAAAGCTATAATAAATATACCCGACAGCTATAAGGAATTCACATCTACATGGAGTAGTGAAAAAGAAAGGGGATTTGCGCAAGTTCAAATCAATCTGGTTAATCAGGAATCGGGGGAATTGATTGCGGCTTGCGATTCGAGTGGAGAACTATTTGTACAATCAATAGATGCTACAAATGAAAGAATGGAAGAAATCTATCAGCTGACTATTAAAAATGTCATCTATAATTGTTTGAAGTCTACGTCCATTCAATTAGAAAAATAACGCAAGCCAACACTGAATAAATATTATGCCCCGGCCGACTGCCTGGCGCACTATTTACAGGAGATCGTTGTGAATGTAATTGTAAATCCACTAATGAACTTTCAGATAAGTAAAGCTAAGTTTTGCATAGTGTTGGCTTTAATCCTATTACTTCCATTGTTAAGTAAATCCGGGCTATTATTATTTGGCGTAATAGCTGAAGGTACAGTCATTGGTCATAAAGAAGCTTACTCCAGGTCGCTCCGGTTTAATAGCAAAACGATCTATTCAGTTGTAGAATTTGAGACCGCCGAAGAAGTGATTACGATGGTAGGCCCTCGAAACTCTGACTATGAATTTGGGGAAAAGGTCAAGGTTATCTACTCTCAGAACAATCCTGAAGATTGTGCTATTCTTAGCCTCACAGGTCTTTATCTAGGTTTAAATGCTGTGTTGCCAGCAATGTTGTTACTGCTTTGGATATGCCTGTATGTTTCATTGAAGGAATATGCTGCATATAAGTCTAAATCCAGAAAGTCGGTGCCGTTATAAAATTGCCTTCGTCTTTTTCTAACAAAGAAATTCTAATTCCATACCTGAAGTAAGACCGCTTTAAAATGAATGCATTATATAATTGTATATCGCAATACCATCCCATTTCTTTAGAAGCTTGGGAGGCTCTTTCCAGAGCACTAAAGCAGGTCGAGTTGCCAAGAAACTCTTTTTTGGAACGGGAAGGTATGGTGTGCAATAAGCTGTACTTTTTAGAGCGAGGTTGTCTGCGTGGCTATTATAACCTGGACGGGAAGGAAGTTACGTATTGGTTTGGCTTTGAGTATAATTTCATCACCTCTTTTTACAGCTTCATCTCCCGGAAGCCGGGTATAGAAAACATACAGGTACTGGAAGACTCCACCTTGTGGGGAATAAGTTTCGAAGCCCTGAACCAGCTGTTTGATCAGCACCATGACCTGGAGCGCCTTGTCCGGATTATAAACGAGCAGTACTACATCAGACTGGAAGAGCGATTGATGGCCATGCAGTTTAAGACGGCCCGGGAGCGCTACGAGCAGCTACTGGAAACCTCGCCGCATATTCTGCAGCGAATCCCGCTTGGGCAGATTGCTTCTTACCTGGGTATAAGTCAGGAAACGTTGAGCAGAATTCGGAGTCAGGTTTGATGCTTTTCCTTTTTTGACAATTGTCAAAAGAAAGTTTTAGGGGCTGCTATACCTTTGATTCATCACTTAACGAAAGACAGAAATGAATCAGAAACCATCCAACGCATTTGTAGCAGCCTCCTGGGCTACTTTACTTACAGGTATAACAGCCTACATCGTCGGACTGTGGAACGCCGACATGCTGCTGAACGAAAAGGGCTATTATTTTGCCATACTCATGTTCGGTTTGTTCTCAGCCATCTCACTCCAAAAAAGCGTGCGTGACCAACTGGAGGGTATACCGGTTACCAACATCTATTACGGGCTTAGCTGGTTTTCTACTATTCTGGCGATCGTGCTGCTGACAGTGGGGCTTTGGAATGCTGATTTGCTCCTGAGCGAAAAAGGCTTCTATGGTATGTCATTTTTACTGAGCCTCTTCGCTGCTATTGCAGTGCAGAAAAATACCCGTGACAGTTTAGGCAGGGAACTGCCTGCCAAGCATGATGCCGAGCTGTATTATTAATACCGCTTTACAACAGACACAAAACGTATCAGCCTCCATGCTGAAATGACAGCATCTTTTCAAAATATTCCATGAAACCACACCTCTCCCGCGAGATCATCTACAGCATCGCCAGGCACAGCAACTGGCGTGAAGCAGGTATAGCGGCCTGGCTGCGCAAAGAGCAGGTATACGCCGGACCGCAGGACTGGATAAAGTTTGTCCGGCTGTTTTTGCTGGGACTTGGGGGCAGCTTTCTGATCTCGGGCATTATCTTCTTCTTCGCCTACAACTGGGCTGACATGCACAAGTTCGTGAAGCTGGGTATGATCGAGCTGCTAATACTGGCGGTGACGTTTGCTGCGGTGTTTATCAAACTTAGCGGCACGGTGAAGAAAGTGCTGCTCACGGCCAGCACCATGCTGGTGGGCGTGCTCTTTGCCGTGTTCGGGCAGATCTACCAGACCGGGGCCAATGCCTACGACTTCTTTCTGGGCTGGACAATGTGCGTCGTGCTGTGGGTGCTGGTGGCCAGGTTTCAGCCGCTGTGGTTCATCTTCCTGGTGCTGCTCAACACCACCTTCGTGCTTTATACCCAGCAGGTGGCTACGCACTGGAGTTTTGCCATGGTGATGGACATGCTGTTTATCCTCAACGCAGCGGCTGTTGTTGTCTGGGAAGCGCTGGCCACGAAAGGCCGTGTAGGTATACAGCACCGCTGGTTCCCACGTCTGGTGGGGCTGGCGGCGATCACGGTCATCACCATCAGCATGATCTCGGCACTGTTTTCAGGTATACGCGAAGACTATGGGCTGGCTTACCTGCTTGGCGCGGCTATGTATGGTGCAGGTATAGCCTATGGCTTAAGGGTGCGCGATATCTTTTACCTGACGGCCCTGCCTTTTAGCGGGATAGCGGTGGTGACGGCCATCCTGGTGCGGATCGGGGAAAACGTGCCGGAATTTATGCTGTTACTGGCCACAATATTCGTGGTCGGGAGCATTACCTTACTAATTCAGTACCTGGGCAAACTTAACCGACAGTGGCATGGCCGATAAAGAACCATTACAACTCGAAGCTCTGCTGCAGGAGATCGCGCAGGAGCAACCCGACTTCCGCTACGACGAAGCGGCCATCACATTAGAAGTAGCGCACTCTACTTCGCTGCTGAAACGCTGGCCCGTGAAGTTGCTCACAATTCTGGGTGGTTTGCTGGCTATGGGTACTTTAATGGGAGCCATCGCCGGGACGCAGTTGCTCAACTCAGGTATAGCCATGCTGCAGTTGGGTGTGATCTTACTGATTGTTGCTGAAATAGTAGTCCGCATGAAGCAAGACACGACCACTGACGCTTTGGGGATAGCGATGAACATTACAAGCTACGTGATGCTGGCGTTTGGTATCGGTCAGCTTACGGATGATGCCACTTCAGTAGCCGTAGCCCTAGGTATAGCCGCTGTGCTTGTGCTGATATTCTCGAAGAGTGCGGTTTGTGTGTTCATTTCGGTGCTGGTGCTCAATGGCAGCCTGCTGAGCCTGATCTTCATACACCAGGTATACAACCTGTCGCATGTCCTGATCATGGTGCTGACAGGTATGCTTACCTTCATCAGTCTCTACGAAGCGAAACTGCTGGCCCTATCGCGGCGCTTTGTGATGGTTTTCGGGCCGGTGCGTATGGGGTTGATCTTCTCCCTGATCGTCACGCTGGTGCTGTTTGTGCATCAGAAACTGCTCTCCACCAATATCACCCATTTCTGGCTTTCAGGTTTGTTTTTGATCGGCTGTCTGTTGCTGTTGCTACACCGTGTGCTGCGCGAAAGTGGCGTGAAGGACAAGAAGACACTGGCTATTTTCTATACCTGCTGCGCGGTAACATTGCTGCCGACTGTGCTGGCGCCATCGGTGCCGGGTGCTTTACTGGTGGTACTGTCCAGTTTTTACATTGGGCACAGAACAGGCCTCTGGGCCGGACTGCTGGCACTGGCTTATTTTCTGGTGCTCTACTATTACGACCTGCACATGACCCTCCTGGCCAAGTCGGGGGTGCTGGTGCTCACGGGCAGCCTTTTCCTGGCTGGGCTATACCTGTTAAACCGTTATCTGCGAAGCCATGAAGCGTAACCTCAAAAACATTGCCGTGCTGGTCAACCTGGTGGCGGTGCTGGCCTTTTTTAATCTGTCGGTGGTGGAGAAGGAGGAGATCCTGCAAGAGGGGCAGCTGGTGCTGCTGGAACTGGCACCGGTAGACCCACGCTCGCTGATGCAGGGCGATTACATGGTGCTCAGCTATGCCATCAGCCAGACGCAGGAACTGGAAAAGCTCCCCAACCGTGGCTATGCCGTGGTACAGCTCGACCCGCAAAATGTGGCGCAGCTGGTGCGTTATCAGCCGGAAAAGGAGCCGCTAAACGAAGGAGAGATCCTGCTCAGGTATAGCAAAGGAAACTGGTCGCTCAACCTCGGGGCGGAGTCATACTTTTTTGAAGAAGGGCATGCCAGCACCTTTGAAAAAGCAATGTATGGCGGACTGCGAGTGGATGATAAAGGCAACAGCGTGCTGGTGGGATTGTATGACGAAGACAGAGTGTTAATTGTGCCGAAGCGGGAGCGGGTTTCTCAGAAATAGTTTTTATATTGACTATCATTTCAGAGAGCCTATGCCAGCAACTTTACACAGCTATAACACAGGTCACTACTTCAGTACAAGCGCACGGGCATTCGGCTGGATCACCACCGCACTTGCGGTCACGATGATTGTAAATGGCTCGGTAGCAGCATACGCTTTTCTGCCAACAGCTATTATTACGCAGTTTACGCACTATCGTACGGAGTTTGACCTGGCACAAATGACCTACCGCGAAGGGGTACGTTTTGCAGGTATAACTTTCGGCAAAATGCTGCCGCTGGTTGGTATCGATTTCCTGTACCTCAAAGCGAACAATTACAGGCAGGTTAGTGAGTCAAGGGCGTCAATGAGTACTTTCCAATTTGTGAAATATGATGGCTACATCAAGCTGTCGGATAACCTGAAGCTGCACCTGCTGCAGCGCAAATCAAAAGAGCAGGCCATGCAGGAGATGCAACAAATCGCACAGGACCTTCAGGCAGAACTGCGCGACCTGACCGAAATGAAAATGCAGTAAGGATATGCGTATCAGGAATAATTTGATAGGAGGTATAGGGCGCGGGCTGGCTTACTACGCAGGTGGTTTTGCGCTGGTTTGGCTCACTTACCTCGTGTTTGGCTGGGAGTATGCACATGCTCCGGGGCTACACCATTTAGTAGGTTTGTTGGTGCTGGTGGTTGGAGCTTTGATGCTGATACGGCGCATCATCATTGTATTTGCAACTCCAGCCGATACACATAACAAAGGAGCGCTTCTGGTTCATGCTGTGGCGGTGGTTAGTTTTATCCTCTTCTTCAAACTCATCATCCTGAACGGAGCTATCAAACGCGACACCGGCGATCTGGAGGCTTCTGAAACACTGTCGCTCGACCACAACACCCAAACCCTGCTTCTTACAGACGAACTGCAGGATACGCTATTTTATCAGGTCGAAGACTCAGTACACGTGAACAGCCTGTAGTAGCCACTTTACCAACCCATGCTTTTCTTCAGTTCGGTGATGTGTGCCAGGTGGTGCTCGCCATGCCAGGCGTAGAGGCCGATGTGCTGCCGGATGGTTTGCTGGCCGGATACCGGGTGTACAAACGTGCGGTCAAGCTGCTCGGCGGAAAGCTGGTGTAGCATCAGTACCCACCTCTGGTGCAGGGCGTGCAGCAACGCTAATGATATACCCGGATCTGCTGTTCTGGCTTCTGGTAATTCTGCCCAGGCTACTTCATCGTAAGGTCTAATGGTCGGGTTCTCTTCTGTCAGGGCCAGCTTTTGGCGGGTATAGCCGTTGAGGTGGCTGTCAGGCAGGTGATGCACAACCTGACGCACAGTCCAGCCGCCGGGGCGGTAGGGCGTGTCCAACTGCTCATCGGAAAGGCTGGATACGGCCTGTTCTACTTTTGCAGGAAGGCTGCCAATAGAAAGAATGTACAGGTTTAACTGGTCCTCCGTAATAGGAGAAGAAAGGTCAAACTGACCAATGGGGTAGCGAAGTGAATCCATAGTTTTTCAGAAGAGAGAGGATCTAAATATAGAAAATGCTCGAGTACCTTATAGCTGTTGCTTTTAAATATTTCTGTTTCGAATCAGTCAAAAAGCGCCACATTCTGTTCTCGGATGTGGCGCTTTGCATTAGGTATGGCTCTTTTTAAAACTCCACTCTATAGTTTAGGATCGGCAGCATGCCCACCATGTGGCGGGTGATGACTTCCTCTTTCATGCGGTCGTACTTCACGCCAAACACATTCTGGCGGTTGGTGAAGTTCTGGATGTCAAGCGACAGGATGTAGCTGGCATTCGGTCTGTTTTTGCGGTAGCTTACCCGGATGTCGGAGCGGAAATAATCGGGTGTCTGCACCCCGAAGCGATTGGTCACGTCGAGCACCTCGTACTTCATCTCTTTCGATTTCTCCAGGTCGATCGGGGTATAGCGGTTGCCGCCGGCCCACATCACTTTGCCGTTCAGCCCGATCAGGTTTTGTTTGTTGCGACCCACCTTAAACTCCTTGCCTGCGAGCAGGTTCACAATGTGATTGCCGTTGAAACGGGTGCTGCGTTCGATGCCGTCGTGCACGGTATACCTGGAGTCGTAGAGTGAGGTCGTGAGCAGGAAGTAGTAGTTGTTGGTGAAGAATTTTTCCAGTGTCATCTCCACTCCGTAGTTGCGGCCGGTGCCTTCGTTTACCAAGGTCTCGCGGGTTACGCCACGCTCGTAGTTCAGCGCAGAGTAGGTGCTGTTTTCGGCAGCGCCCACTGGCACATTAAAGAGGTGCTGGTAATAGGCTTCCACTTTCAGGCGCAGGTCTTCGCGCAGCATCTGATCGTAGCCCAGCACGTAATGCGCGGCGCGGGTAAAGCCCAGCTTGCGGTTCGGCTGGGTATAACTGCCGTCTGGTTGGCGCTGCTGCGCAAAGTAGGAGGTGAGGGCATCGTGGCGGCTGTGCAGACCAAAGGCGGCACTAAAGGCCTTGGCGGCGTTCACCTGGTATCTCAGGCCCATTCGCGGCTCTACCACCGTATTACCATTCAGACCAAAGTACAGACTGTGCAGACCGGTGTTGAGTGTGAGCTGCTCGGTGAAGCGATACTTCCATTGCGCAAAGGCCTGTGCCATTTGTGTGCTGCCGCGCTGGTTCACAAACTCGCCTTCTTCATACTCAATGTTGCGCCCGCCCGCATAGGAATCGTAACCCAGTTGGCTCAGGATAATGCCCGTGCGCAAGGTATGGCGGTTGTTGAACTTGCGGTTGTAAAGCGACGAGAAGCGGGTAGCCTGCTGCGCAAAATCGTGGCGGTAGAAAGGTGTAGCCGTGTAGTCAGCGGCCAGTGAGTCGACCCATACCTTGTTGCCGCTCGTGGAGAATGAAAGCGTGGACTCGATGTAGTCGTCTTTGCCGAGGAACAGGATGTGCGTGAGCCCCGAAGACGCCATGCGTGCCTGGAAGCGGTCGTCGAAGCGGTCGAGGTAGCCTTCCCACTGCTCGGCGTCACGCTCTGCTTTCACATTCTGTTCGCTCAGTCCACCCAGTCCCCAGAAAGAGAAGTAGCCCGCTCTGGCCGTCGGCAGGTATAGCTTAAAGGAGAAATCCTGGAAAACAGGCACAGCATCACCCGATATCTTCACGCCGATTTTGTTAAGCATGGCCAAAGTCGAATAGCGGTAATTAGCCAGGTATGAGGCCTTGGAGCCAGCCTTGAATGGACCTTCGGCGGCAAAGTCTATACCTAGTATACCTGCCTGCAGTGCATACTCGCGTTTCTCGTTGTTGCCGTTGCGCAAACGGATGTCGAATATGCCGGACAGGGCATTGCCATACTCCGCCGGGAAAGCGCCCGTGTTAAAGTCGGAGTTGTCGAGCATGTTCACGCTCAGAATGCTCACGGCCCCACCGGCCGCACCTTCTTCGGCAAAGTGACTCGGGTTGGGCACCTCTATGCCTTCCACACGCCAGAGCACGCCGCGTGGTGAGTTACCCCGCACCACGATCTCGTTGCTCATGTCCTGGCTGATGCCTACGCCGGCATAGTTCTGGGCAGCACGGGCAGGGTCGTTCACACTGGCGGCATAGCGCTTGGTCTCCTCCACCGAAATAGATCGCGAACTGATCATCGCCATCTCGTTGAGGGGATTTCCCTTGCTCTGCTGCTCGGCACTAATCACTATCTCTTGCAGTTTTCTGAAGGATTCGCTCAGGCCGATGTTCAGCACCAGTTCCTTGCCCGAACCAAGCAGCAGCTCAGGCAATACCTGCTCTTCGTAGCCCAGGTAACTGATGCGCAAGGTATGGCGTCCCACTGGTACTTTGTCGAGGCGGAAGGTGCCGTTTGCATCTGTAGTTGTACCCATTGGTGGGTCGATGGTAAGGATAGCAACTGTAGCTCCGATCAGTGGTTCCTGTGACTCTTTGTCGATGATCTTGCCCCGGACGGTCTGGGTAAGCTGTTGACCCATGGCAGTGATTGGGGTACTAAAAAGCAAAAGCAATAACAAGGCTGCCAAAGCAGTTAACGCATTGAATTTCATGGTTTTATTTTGTGTGGTTGTGGTTGCGGTATCAAATCAGGGCGCAAAGGTATAAACTTTTATTATAGATTCATGTAATCGAATCATAATATGTTTCAATTTTAGACAAGCTGACCCATTACATCGACTAACCGGTGTTACACCCTGCTTATAGGTGCACTCGTATGAAAAGAGTATGGGAAAGCAAGCGATGAAAATAACTGTACTTTGTCTGGTACTTCTGCTGCCGTCTTTGACACAGGCACAAAAGAAAAAAGAAATGAATCTGAAAGCTTACAAATGGGAAAACCGGCTTTTGCTGCTCTTTGCAGCATCTGAAAACGATGCGGAATTTATCAAACAAAAAAAATTAAACCGCATAAACCTGCAGAGTGTAGCAGAGCGGCAGTTGGTGGCGCTGGAGTTGGTGCCGGGTGGTGATGCCGCTAATATGCGGGGGGATTTGCTAAAGGAATTCGGAGTAGATACGGATAGCTATACCTTGCTTTTGCTGGGGAAAGATGGATTGGAGAAATACCGGAGCCGGACAGCGGTGCCCCTGGAAGAGGTGTTTAAAATAATCGACCAGATGCCGATGCGCCGACAGGAAATGCGTAAACAGGATTAAAACGATTGCCATGACCTTTGACCATCGTCCCCTCCGAAACGAAAAACGATCGCTGATAGCCGACGTGCGTTACCAGCTCACTTCATTTATCCGCTCGTTCACACTGGTGCTTTACGTCGCGATGGGTATGGCCGTGGTAGGTGTTGCCATGAAGTTCATAGGCCTGACGGGCGGCAGTTTTGTGTTTGTGTTCGCCATGGCCGTACTGATGTTGCTTTTTCTGGTGCAGGTAGGCCTTTCATTTTTCTACATCGTTTCGAACTTATGGCTAGCCCTGCTGGGGGCCCTCAGTAGCTTCTCGCTGGTTACGGGGCTACTGGCGCTTATTTTTCGCTACCAGAACTGGTATGGCTGGCAAGTGATTTTTTATGCGGTAGTTCCGCTTTACATACTGGTGGGCGTGCTGCTCTTCTTATACCTGAAACGATTCCGGAAACTGCACGAGCCGTTGCGTGATTTTTTTTATCGGAACCTGGTCTTTCCGTTTGTTTTTGTACTGCTGCTAGGCATCGTATCCTTTGTGTTCAGCGCCGATCGCTTTAACCGGGAGGAGGACCCTATGCTGCAGGAGTCGCCTATACCTGCCGATGGAGCCGCCGCTGAGGACACCACAGGTATGTGGCGGGCTTACTGAGCACGGATCAGGTATAGGTTTGATTATTAGGGGAAATATTGGTAGTTTCAGATATATGAAACAAGCGCTCCTGATCTCTCTGTTCTTTTTGATTTCAATTGCAGTACAAGCCCAGACGCTGAAAGGCCGCGTAGTGGATGCGGCTACCAATGAGCCCCTGGAGTATGTATCGGTCTACCTGAACACCACTACCAGAGGCACCACCACAAATGATAAAGGTGAGTTTGCGCTTGCGATGCCGACAGGTACCTACGAAGTGATTGTTTCTTACCTGGGCTACGAACCACTGGTATACACAGCACGAACCGATAGCCTGCCCTCCTCCATCCTCTTCAAACTGACACCCAAGGCCCAGATGCTGGGAGTAGTAGAAGTGCAGGGCAAGCGGGATGCGCAGTGGTACGACAACCTGGAGGTGTTCAAAGAAAACTTTCTGGGCAGGAGCTGGATCGCCAAAGGGTGCAAACTTTTAAACCCGGAGGTGCTGACCATTGATTTTGATCATACCAGAGGTGTGCTGTCGGTAGCAGCCCGTGGCCCGCTGCTGATCGAGAACAGTTTGCTGGGTTACAAGGTGGAGTACCTGCTGACAGCCTTTACCTATCGGACAAAAGAGGGATACGTGACCTTTGAAGGATATCCGCGCTATGAACTGATGCAGGGCAGTAAAAGCAAGCAGCGCAGATGGGAGAAGAACAGAGAATTAGCTTACCGTGGCTCTGCTATGCACTTTGCCAGAGCGCTGCAGCAGAAGCGGCTGGAAGAAGAGGGGTTTAACCTGCGCCGCCTCTACCGCCTGCCTAACCCCAACCGGCCAACAGACGAAGAAATAGCCGGGGCCCGTGCCCACCTGAGAGCCAATGGCAACACGATCACTATTTCCGACAGCATCAGCGACATCCTGAGGCGGGCCCGGTTGCCACGTTTTACAGAGCAGTTGGATATCAATCCTGTGCCTTATAGCGAGTACCTGACTTTGGATGAGGGCAAAGCCAGCTTGTCTTTTGAGCAGTTCATGCAGGTGGTGTATACCGGCGAACAGGAAGAACCTGCATACGTCAGGAGCACTTCTAATTTTCTCAATGGTGCCACTGCCCGTAAACCTACCTACCAGACATCCGTTTTCTCTTTGCAGGCAGATACGGTAGGAGTAGAGCCCGCTGGAAACTTCCTGAATCCGCTGGATGTGCTTTTTGAAGGATACTGGTCTTGGGAAAAAGTAGGTGACATGCTGCCGCTCGACTATCAGCTTTAACTAACCGCTACTCCGCGCAAGGTTGTTCGGTCATCTGCAACTGCCCCACCGGGAAGCCTTTGCTCTTGGCCAGCTGCTCCAGCATGGCATAAGTGGCTTCATCCATGGTGGGAGTGCGCGAGAGGAACCAAAGGCTTTCGCGGTCGGGTGATCCCACCATCACATACCTGTATGCAGGGTCGAGCTCCAGGATCCAGTAATCGCCTTTGAAGGGCCAGAAAAACTGTACCTTGAGCTTGCTGTTGTTGCTGCCCTCCACCGGAAAAGCTTTGCCCTTGACATCACTTACCTTTCCCTCTTTCAGGCAGGCGTTGTATACCTCTACATAGCCCTCTTCGGCATTGAGTTTATACTCGGCCGTGGTGCACTGGCAGCCTTTGGTGAAGCGCTGCGGTATAGAAGCGATCTCGTACCACTTGCCCATGTAGCGCTCCAGGTCCACACTAGGGACCGTCTCAAGCGGGGCATTCGCGCTGCTGCAACTGCTGATGATAATAGTGCCTAATAAGACTGCACCGGCAGTGAAAAGGAGTTTATTCTTTTTGTCGAAGGCCATTTTCGCAGCGTATTACAGTTGCTTGGTCATTTTGTAATGCTGAATAGAGCCAAACAACAGGTATGTTTTTTCTACTACTTCATACCCGTTGCGACGGTAAAAGTTCACGGCATTTTCGCGGGCCTGCAGCATCATGGAAGTAGCTCCGAGTTGTCTGGCGCGGTCTTCGAGGTAGCCGATCAACTGGTCGCCGAGGCGCTGGCCCTGCTTGTCGGCGCGCACCCCCATAAAGCGTAACTGTCCCTCCTGCGGCGTGTTCAGGTGCAGACGGCAAACACCTACGGCCTCTCCCGCATCATCGACCAGCATGGCGTGTATGGCCTGCTCGTCGTCATCGGCACGCTCGCTGCCCTCAGGTTGGTCCCAGGGCTTGCGCAGGGAGTCGTAACGCAGTTGGTAGTATTGGTTAAGTTGCTCTGGTGTAGCGGGTTCTATGACTTTCATTTATTAGTTGATTGCTGGTTGTTGATTAAAAAAGGGTAGAATGAAAAACGCACCCCCTGCCCCGCTCAAGGGGAGATTTTGACCACATCCTTTGAGACAGATTGCCAATAAAAATCCGAAGACGGTTCAGCGAGGCAATTTAGTAACCAGTCACCAGCAATTATCAATCAACAAGCAACAATTTACTGACCAACAGTTAGCAATCAACAATCAGATAAATAACTTTGTGGGTTATAAATCGTGTAAAACTTATTTCTGTTACCTAACCTAAAAACTATGGCATCTTTTGATATCATCAGCAAAGTAGATCCGCAGACGATGGATAATGCGGTGAACGTGGCCCGCAAGGAGATCATGAACCGCTATGACTTCCGCGACACTAAAGGTTCGCTCGAGTTCGACAAGAAAAACAATGAAGTGCACATCAGCATGGAGAACGAAATGCGCCTGCAGCACACCGA
The DNA here is from genome assembly GCF_058932855.1 of Pontibacter sp. LHS1. Taxonomy (NCBI): domain Bacteria; kingdom Pseudomonadati; phylum Bacteroidota; class Cytophagia; order Cytophagales; family Hymenobacteraceae; genus Pontibacter; species Pontibacter sp. LHS1. The sequence goes on along the minus strand of NZ_JBZYWF010000004.1, from coordinate 317,449 downwards.
GGACGTGCTTATCGGTAAAATGGTAAAGCAGGGCCTCGATGCTACTGCTCTTGACTTTTCCAAAGAGCCCTATGCATCTGGTGCCATGGTGAAGAAGGATATCAAAGTGAAAGCCGGTATCGACAAGGAGACATCCAAGAAGATCATGAAGCTGATCAAAGACAGCAAAGCCAAAGTGTCGGCTGCCATGATGGATGAAACCATTCGGGTGACAGGCAAAAAAATCGATGACTTGCAGCAAGTAATCGCACTTCTGCGTACAAACGCCGAAGAAATAGGTATGCCGCTTCAGTATGTCAATATGAAGTCGTAATACCCTCACCTCACTCACCTTATATATTATGTTTGACATATTCGCTAATCCGGATACCTGGATAAGTCTGCTGACGCTGACCTTTATGGAGGTGGTGCTCGGCATTGACAACATCGTGTTCATTTCGATCATTGTAAGCCGGCTGCCCAAAGACCAACAGGCCAAAGGGCGCAACATTGGCTTGACGCTGGCACTTGTTTTCCGCATCATCCTCCTGATGTTCATCACCTGGATCGTGAGCGCCAGTAACCCGATTTTCTCGATCAACCTGCCGTTTACCGACGAGGACTTTCCCGTATCGTGGCGTGACATCATTCTCTTTGCCGGTGGCCTGTTCCTGCTGGCCAAGTCCGTAACTGAGATCCACAACAAACTCGAAGGCGAGGAAGAAGGCCACAATGCCGGGCAGGGTACCATAACGTTGAGCAAGGTGCTTATCCAGATCATCCTCATCGACATTGTATTCTCCTTCGACTCCATCCTGACGGCCGTAGGCTTGGCACAGGAGATTTTGGTGATGATCATAGCCGTGATCATCGCGATGGGTATTATGCTGATCTTCGCCAAGTACGTAAGCGACTTCGTGAATAAGCACCCGACGGTGAAAATGCTCGCACTTGCCTTCCTGATTCTCATCGGCTTTATGCTGGTAGTGGAGGCGCTGCACCAGCACATCCCGAAAGGCTATATCTACTTCGCCATGTTCTTCTCGCTGATGGTAGAGATGCTGAACATGAAGCTTCGCAAGAAAACAGAACCGGTGCACCTGCGCCAGAGCGAAGTGCTGCCTGAAGGCGATCCTTCTCGCTGAGATGAAACAGCTAGCTATTATTGTAAGCCCCACCAGGTATACTGGTGGGGCTTTTGTTTTCCACAACTCTCAGGCTGTACACATCACCCTTAACCATAATTCGTGCGAGGTGTCCGGAAGATTGGGATTTTGTACCTGCTGAGATAAAGTGCCCGGGCAATTGGAGGCGTTGACAGGTATAAGTACAATGTATATAGGAATTTGCTATATTAACCGTATAGAACCACCCCATACCTGGCCATGTCTAAAAGACCCTATCTTATTTCTTTATTTTTGCTGATTGCCCTTGTAGGGTTGAGTGTATACAGCGTTAGCCTGATGAGTCCACCTGAAGCCCTGCCGGCTGATGCGCCAGCTACTGATTTTTCGGCGGAACGGGCTATGGCACACGTGCGGAAAGTGGCAAGCCAGCCGCATGCCATGGGCACACCGGGCCATGCGGAGGCGCGGCGGTACTTGCTGAAACAAATGGAGATGCTCGGGCTGCAGCCGGAGGTGCAGGAGGAGGTGATCGTCAATCAGGTGGGCGATGCCAGCAACGTGGGCTATGTATACAACCTGCTGGGTAGAATAAAAGGGACGCAACCAGGCGGCAAAGCCGTGCTGGTGATGGCGCACTACGACTCGCAGCCCAACACCCCCGGTGCCGGCGACGATGGCGCAGGTATAGCCGCTATGCTTGAAACAGCCCGTGCCCTGCAAATGGGTGAGCCGCTGCAGCACGACGTTATTTTTCTGATGACTGACGGGGAGGAGTATGGCCTGTACGGAGCGAAGGCCTTTCTGAAGCACCCCTGGGCGAAGGAGGTGGGCGTAGTGGTGAACGTAGAGGCGCGCGGCAATGCCGGCCCGAGCATGACCTTTGAGATAAGCCCTGAAAATGGCTGGATCGTGGAGCAGTTTGCTGCGTCGGCACCCTATCCGTTTGCCAGCTCCATGATGTATGAGGTATACCGCAACCTGCCCAACAATACCGACTTTACCGTGTTCAGAGATGCCGGGTATACAGGGGTAAACTCAGCTTTCATCGATGGCTTTGTGCACTACCACAAAATGACCGACTCGCCCGAAAACCTGGACCGCAGCAGCCTGCAGCACCACGGCAGCAACATGCTGGCGCTGGTGCGGCACCTGGGCAATATGTTGCTCGACGAAACCAAGGCGCAGGACAAGATCTTTTTTAACCCGGCAGGCAGTTGGCTGGTGCACTACCCGGCCGGGTGGAACCTGCTGTGGGCGGCGCTAACGACGGTGCTGCTGCTGGCATGTATCGTAGTGGGGACTCGCAGAAAGGCTTTTTCGGTGGTGCAACTGATCGGAGGCTTTGTCGGTTTCCTGCTGGTGGTTGGCATTGTGGCGGGGCTGACATTTCCCATCACTGGCTTTGTAAAAGGTGTGCTGCCTTACAGCCATGACATCAATGGGGTATACGGTGCCGGAAGTTTCTTTATGGGCTACCTGCTGCTGGCGCTTGGGTTGATGCTGCTGCTGAGCTGGCTGCTGTTGCGCTGGGTGTCGGTATTTGCCTTGACCATGGGCGTTTGCCTGCTTTGGTTTGCTCTGATGGTGGCAGCCTTGCTGCTGGTGCCGGCTGCGGCTTATCTGTTCATGTTCCCGCTGCTTTTCTGCTTGTTGGCCTTGCTGGTACTCTTCTTAAAAGACCTGCACCAGCAGCCGGTTGGCTGGGCTTATGCACTGGTGCTGCTGGCAGGTATAGCTCCCGCTATTTTCATGCTGATGCCGCTGGTGCGCTTCCTGTTTGTGGTGTTTGCCTTACAGATGCCTGTCGCTACAGTAGCCACGCTGCTCTTGCTGGCCGGTCTGGCGATCCCTTTGCTGGTCACAATAGAACGCAGCTTCGGCTGGCGTACACTGCCGCTTTTGCCTGCCTTCCTGCTTTTCGCTGGAGGTATACAGCTATTCAGGGCCATCGAAGCCGAGAAGCCAAACCCTGAGCAGCCCTTGCATAGCCATGTGAGCTACTACCTCAACGCCGAGGATAGTGTGGCAGTTTGGGCCTCGGCTTACCAGCGCACCGATGACTGGAACCGGCAGTTTTTCCCTAGCCCAACAACCGGAGCTCTGACTGAAATATACCCAATGGCTGCAAGGCAGTATCTGAAAAACGAAGCAGAGCCTATACCTGTGCAGGCGCCGGTAGCCAGTCTGGTGAACGAAGGAATAGCCCCTGGTGAACGTGTTTTGACCATCCGGCTACAGTCGCCACGTGGGGCAGCGCACCTGGACCTGGTGCTGCAGCCCTCCGTAGAAGACGGGATGCTGGGAGCCGCCATCAATGGGGAGGCGCTAGCCCTCGGGCCAATGGAAACAGCGCAGGGGCAGGTATACTTTGCCAAGGTGCACGGACTGCCGGACGCTAAAGAGGTAGAGCTGGAGGTGCGCCTGAAACAGAGCAGCAGTCTGCAGCTATACCTGTATGACGTGTCGATCGGTTTGCCACAGCAACTGGTGCGGCAGCCGATGCCCGCGCACGTGATACCGGAGCAGGGCCGCGAAAGTAACCTGACGCTGGTGCGGAAGTCGTACCGGTTTTAAACCTGATAAGGGATTGCTGTACTTTTAAGTGTTTTTGAGCATATGGCATAACTTGTGATGCCGGGCATACGGTATAGCTATTCAACTACCTGACGCCCCCTTGCTTATGCTCAACGATAAACTGCTCACCCTTGCCTTCGGGTTGTTATTTTTGCTGATGATCGCCTGTGGCGACAGCCCCAAAACTAACCAGACCAAAACTGCCACGCCTCCGGTTGTAAAGGAGATCAGCCGCAGCGCCGCCTTTATAGACTATGCCGCCAGTACTACTATGTTGCAGGCTGAACTGGCCCGCCTGGCTACCGAGCGTGCCCAATCCGAAGAGGTCAAAGCCCTGAGCGCAGAAATGCTGGCCTTTTATAGCGATGCGATGAAACAATTGCAGCAAGTTGCCAGAGCAGAAGGACTGCACTCCAGCCTACCTGATTCGCTGGGCTCAGCTGACAGGGCTACCATACAAGAATTCAGAAAATTGAGCGGGAGCGATTTTGATGAGCGCTACAAACAGTACGTATATGCCTCACAACAGTCGCAGCTGGACCACTACAGAGAAATGCTGCTGAAAGCGGAAGAAGAGGAAATCCGGAATTGGGTAAATGAGATGCAGTTGCAACTGCGGGCACGCCTGCAACTGGCTGCACAGTATGACAGTGCCAGGTAGGTATAGCGGATATGCTTAGCTCCAGAGATCGGCAGCCTTGCGGGCCATCCGGAAGAAAAGGTCTTTCTCAAGGCCTGCCACCTGTCTGGCCTCACACTCAGAATAACCGTTTTCGGAGGCGTTCAGGTAGTCGTAGTAGAGCTGTGCCAGCTCCAGTGAGTCGTCTTCAAACTGCTCCGTCATGTTTTCGCGCTGCAGTTTTTCGGGCTCGAATATTTTGGAAGGGTATAGCTTGTCCAACTGGTAGATCAGGTACTTCTGAGAGGTATTGTCAGATCGCTTGCTTCCGCCACCCAGCAGTTGCTCCAGGGGCAGGTCATCATCATCCTCATACTCGTCCTCAAACTCGTCATCCACAGCTAGTGGCTCATACACAACCAGGTCAAAACCGGTGAGCTCCAGGTAGTCATCAAACTGCTCTTTAATAGGTACCAGGGTAGGGGAGTCATGCTCACCGTTGAGCACGTTGGCCATGTGCAGGGCGATTTCCTTGCCTTTCTCGCCGGCGCCGATCAGAATTTGGTTGAATTGTGTGAAATCGCAACCCAGGTAAATGAATTTGTACTCATCATCGAGCACAGTAAAGCACCACAAGGTGATGAACTCCGTATCGTCTATTACGACTGTATCAATATAGAGCTCATTGATCTGGATGTAGTAAGGTGTGTACTGCGGAGAGTCCATGGCTGATTCGGCTTTTGGTGTACAGTATTTGCGTATACGCAGTTTGTTTGCACATGGCAAAGTTTCTATATAGAAAATAAGCGAATGGCCCTAATCTTCGTGTCGGTAAATATAGTACAATACCCCACCGAGCGCCGTAATGCCCGCCCGTATAGCCCAACCAATGCCCTCGCCCCACTGGTTTACCCAGTTTAAGGCCAGCAGGTTGGCGCCTGTAAAACCAATAACGAGTGAAACCAGCCCGGCAAGAAGGAGAAAGAGTCCAATGAATTTCATAACAGCATCTTATAAGGTGACAGACCTGATATACAGAAGTATGTTGTAACAAAGAATGACTTGTTTTGAACAGCCTCTATATAGTCCACTTTAAATATAATAAATATTATTTTCAGCACAAGTTTTTTGCTGAAAAAGCGTTGCCGGACACTCTCATTCTATTGGACAAAAGCACGAATCAGGACCAGATTCGGTCGACAAAGTTTTGTGCGTTTTTATAGGCAAGCTTGACGAGCTGTTCTTCGGAGAGGTGGTTTTGCAGGCGTTCCAGCAGGAAACTGTAGCTGGTACCTGCCTGCTCATGTTCCGGAAAATAAAAAGGAACACGTGTTGGATCCGGAAAGTCAGCGGTATAGAAATAGTCGGCGCCAAAGCAGATGGCATCTTCAGCACCTTTCCCAAAACCATATAGAATATGCTCCACCAGTGCATCGGGCTTCTCGTCGTTCACGAAGGCACGCAAAAAGTTCATGCCGATCAGGCCCTCGCGATGGATGATCTCCTGCACCAGCTCATCGGGCAGGTTACGATTATGCACCCATACAGGCCTGAAGTTGGAATGACTGGCGATAACAGGTATAGCAAGCCGCTCACGGTCGATGTGATCGAGGATATCGTGCGCCAGGGCATCGCTGGTGTGGGAGAGGTCAACGGCGATGCGGCGGCCATGCAGGTAGTCGAGCAGCATTTTGCCATCGCGGGAAATGCCCCTGTCCGTCATGTTGCCGCCCCCGAAGCGGTTGCCCATGTGGTGCGTAAAGCTGATGTAAAGCAGGCGGCCTACGGTATCGATGATCTTCTCAAGTTTCTTAAAGCCATCTTCCAGTGGCTCATCCTCTTCACAAAAGCCAGAGGCATTTTCAATAGCCGCCACCATGCCGATGTTGCCCTGGCCAGACAGCACCTGATGCAGGGCGTCTGGGTCTGAAACAGCTGTCAGGCAGCTTTTCTCGTCTTCTGCCAGTTTCTGGAATATTTCAGCCTGCAGGTGGGCATAATGGGTACTGCCCGGAGCGGTGGCGCAGTAAATGGCCATGGTCTGCAAGCGTACATTGCCTTGCGTGAGGGCGGGCAGGGCACAACCAATCTCGGCTACGTTGTCAATGGCCGAAGCAGGTACATCGGACAGGTATACCAGTAGGTCGCAGTGCAGGTCAACGATAGGCAGTCGGGCAGGAGCAGTCATTATGTTTGGTTTGGTTTCGGCTTAAGGTACGGAGAAGTCATGAAAGAAGGTATACCTGCATTGCCTTGGTACGAGTAAGGGGGTGCGCATAAAAAAAGCCGGAGATTGCTCCCCGGCTTGCGTTTGCCTATTCATCGCTGTTAATAATCAAATCCATCGTCACCGCCTCCCTGCTCATCGCGCTGTCTACGGCGTTCACGGTTGCTGTCTTCGCTGTTGAGGCGGTAAGTGAATCCAATAAAGGCGATGCGCGTCTGACGCTTGTTGTTGTGCGTCTGCTCAAAGCCCGGCCCGAAGCTCTCGAAGTTGAACTCGCGGGTGTCGAAGATGTCAGAGATGCGCAGTGTGATGGTGCCTTTCTTGTTGAGCACGTCTTTTTTCAGGCCCAGGTCCACTGCATACATTTCCTGCATCTGGCCCTGTATGTCGGCCATGGGGGCACGGTAGTTAGCCGACACTTGTATGGCAAGGTCTTTCCAGACGGTCATGTTGGAGTTAAGTTTGGAGTTCCAGGTCCACTGGTCATTGCTGAGCTCGGTATCGCCGCCCGCATCATTCAGTTCTACCCTGAAGCCCGATACGCTGGCATTGATTTTCCACCACTTAAATGGATTATACGTTCCGACCAGTTCCACACCGTATGACGAACCGCTGGCAAGATTAAGGAAGGTAGTGGACGTTACGCCAGAAGCCGGGTCAAAAGTTCGGAAACGCTGGATCTGGTCGTTGGTGCGACGGTAAAACAAGGTGGTGTTGAACGAGGTGTTGTCCCAGTACTTGATATAGCCCAGTTCGTAAGAGTTAATGAATTCGGGTAACAACTCCGGGTTGCCAGAGCGGATGTTTAGTGTGTCAGAGTAGTCGATGAAGGGGTTAAGCGACCAGGCCCTCGGTCTGTTAATACGACGGCTGTAGCTGAACTGTACCGTGTTGTCACGGCTGAATTCTTTTGTGACAAACAGACTTGGGAACAAGCTAAAATACTGGTTGTCGAACACCCTGTTCTGTGTGCGCTGGTCTGATTTGGTAAAAGTCTGCTCTGCCCGCAAACCCGCCTGGAAGCTAATGTCCTTAATCTTATTGCTGTAGTTGCTGTAAAGAGCATGCACCTGCTCGTCATACACAAAGCGGTTGGTCACATTGTCGTTCACCAGCCACTGGTTAGTCTCCGGGTTATAATTAAAGAACTTGTTGTCGTTGTCGAGCAACTGGAAACTGCTGCGGTAGCCAGCCTCAAAGCGACTGTTTTCGTTGATCGGGTGCACGTAATCAGACTGTGTCACAATGCGGCGGGTATTATCATCAGAAGTGACCCGCTGTTGGTTTATACGGTCGACAGGCTGTCCGTTTTCGAGTGTTAACCGCTGCATGATATTATCTACCTCGTCGCTGAAGCGCTCCGTGTAAATCACGTCAGCAGTCCATTCGCGGCCTTTCTGGTCGAAGGTGCGGCGGTAGCCGAGGTTGTAATCCATCACGCCATCGGCTTCGGTGCCGCGTGTCTCACGCAGATTCAGGCGCGTCAGGTTCATCTCACCATCCAGGTTGCGGTTCAGAATGCTGTTGAAGCCCCGCTCGTCGCCGGTGCGGTATAGGGCAGATGCCGAGATGGTGTTTTTGGGGTTAATGCTATAGTCGGCCCCGAACCGGAAGCTGTGCGAAATATCGGTTCGGCGGTTAGAGCCCAGGTCTTCACGGAAAGTGCCCTCCTCCAGGTTAGTCAGGAAAGAGCGGCGCACGCCCGGGCGGTAGCTCCTGCGGAAATCGTAGCCGCCGTTGAAATTCCACTTGTAATGGCGGTAGTTCAGGTTGAGCGAGCTGTTGTAGTTCTCGTAAGTACCCACATTCACAGTGGCAGTGCCATTGAAGCCGGGCTTCATGTTCTTCTTCAGGATCAGGTTGATCACACCGGATGTGCCTTCCGGGTCATACTTGGAAGAAGGATTGGTGATCAACTCTACGCTCTCGATCATGCTGGCCGGAATCTGGTCGAGCGTCAGGTTAGACAGGGCTGTGCGCTTGCCGTCTACGAGTATGGTTACGTTAGAGCTTCCCCGCAGACTCACATTGCCATCGAGGTCCACATCCACAGAAGGCACGTTTTGCATGGCATCGGCTACGCTACCGCCCTGGGCAGCAATGTTCTGCTCCATGTTCACTACTTTTTTGTCGAGCTGAAATTCCACCATGGGCCTTTCGGTCACGATCTGCACCTCTTTGAGCTGCGTAGCACCACCTTTTACAGGTATAGCGCCTAGTCTGATGTTGCTGTCAGTATCAGTTATCCTGATATTCGGGATGAAACGGGTCGGGTAGCCTACAGAGGAGATGCGCAGAATAAACTGCCCTTGCGGTACACGGTCGAGTTCGAACTTGCCTTCTATATCGGAAGTGGCGCCCGTTACCAGGCTGGAGTCGCGGGCAGTCAGGAGTACAATATTGGCGAAGCCCAGAGGAGCTTTGGAGTCGGCGTCCTGCACAGTGCCGGATACTTTGCCGCGGATACTGCTGGTGTTTTGGGTGGGTTGGTCCTGCGCCTGCAGGTCAGGTAGAGCGCTTAGGTATAGAAATGCTAAAAAAAATAATGGTAAAACGTAGGTTCTCATAATTTTAGATACGGAAATGTCAAGAAAGCGCTGAGCTGCTTCAGGGTGGGAAGCGATAGGGTAGTGTAGGAAATTGTGCCGGGGCTGGCCGTTCCTTTCCATCTGAGAAGATCACAGTTCGCCCCGGCTTCAACTATTAGCCACAAGTAGGACAGGTGGGAAAGGTAAAGGTTTAATCAGTGGGCGAGATTTTTTGGGGAAAGAAGCCGTATTAGTGCAATTGGTCGGCTGATCGCTTTTTAATATATTGGTAGATAGGCGTTTATGTGGTTGGTGATTTTTTTAAAATTGTTATTAAAACTTCATTTGACAAGGGGAGCATAGTAAAATTCCTGCCCTCGGTAGTTTGAGGGACAGGAATTTTACTATGCTACTATGGCATCACCTTACTCAGGAAATCCCACACGACGACACCGGTAGCTACTGAAATGTTGAGCGAGTGCTTGGTACCGAACTGCGGGATTTCGAGCACAAAGTCAGAATGGTTGATGACCTCCTGCTCTACGCCAAATACTTCATTGCCAAGCACCAGAGCGTACTGCTGCTGCGGTTCAGGTATAAACTTATTCAGTTTCAGGCTATTCTCGGCCTGTTCCACAGAGCCAACCTTATACCCTTGGGCTTTCAGTTGCTTCACCAGCTCCAATGTGTCCGGCACATGCTCCCATTCTACCGATTCTGTAGCGCCAAGGGCCGTTTTCTCGATGTCGCGGTGCGGTGGGGTGCCGGTAATGCCGCAGAGGTATACCTTCTCGACCATAAAGGAGTCGGCGGTGCGAAAGACAGAGCCCACATTATTGAGGCTGCGCACATTGTCGAGCACCAAGACTAACGGTATTTTTTTCTTATTTTTGAATTCTTCAACCGAGTCGCGGTTGAGGTCGTCCATGGAGAGTTTACGCATTTTTTTGTAGGCAAAGGGTATTGTGGCAAAGATACGAAAAGGTTGTCTGAATCAGGATTTACGGATTTGCAGGATTCTCACAGATGCCGGGCCCAACCACCCCTAACCCCTCCTTATCCAAGGCGGGGAATCTGGAGCTACCATTTGAGAGGTCTAGGTATTGTAGTAAACATACTACTGGATGGTATAGCAAGACTAACTCGCACGCTTACAATGAAACAATCAGCAGTGCCAGGTGCGCCCTTTGACGCTCCACTGTTGGGGGTGAAGGGGTCCCCCTGTCAAGAGCGTTCAGCGAGTGGGGGTAGGGGCCCTCGACTTGGAGCGTCTTGATTTTTTTGCTTACTGGGGGTAGGGGTCCTCGATTTTTTCATCAAGGAAAAAAGTAAGGCCCGTCCGGCCAGGACATACGGTGCCCGCCGCACAGGCGAAGCTATAGAACTAGATAGGTAGCTATACCTGCAAAAGCCGTAGCTACAACGCGAGGAAAGCGATATACCATACACTGGGCAAGAGGCCCCACCATAATAGTCACGAGCGAGGACGCTCGCGCCATAATGATTAAGATTAACCGGGATCAGTCCCAACAAAGACATACAGGTATGAAAGGAGGAGACAACGGTACAGTAACCCCACTGATGAAACAGTACAACGCCATAAAGGCGAAGCATCCGGGGGCGCTGCTGCTATTCAGGGTAGGGGACTTTTACGAAACCTTCGGCGAAGATGCCGTGAGGGCAAGCAAGATATTGGACATTGTGCTGACCAAGCGCGGTGCTGGCTCGTCTTCTGAAACGGCACTGGCCGGTTTCCCGCACCACTCCCTGGACACGTACCTGCCCAAGCTGGTGCGTGCTGGTGAGCGCGTGGCCATCTGCGACCAGCTGGAAGACCCGAAATCAGTGAAAGGTATTGTGAAGCGGGGCGTAACCGAGCTGGTAACACCCGGTGTTTCCTTCAATGACCAGGTGCTGGAACGGCGCAGCAATAACTATCTGGCTGCCGTGCATTTTGGTAAGACCGAGGCCGGCATTTCTTTCCTGGATATCTCAACAGGTGAGTTCATCACCGCGCAGGGTGACAAGAACTACGTGGGCAAATTGCTGCAGAGTCTGGCTCCTGCGGAGGTGCTTTTCTGCAAGCGCGAGAAAGAAACCTTCTTTCAGAGCTACGGTCCCGACTTTAGATTTTATGCGCTGGAAGAATGGGTATTCAGCCACGACTTCGCTTACGAGTCGCTGACGCGGCATTTTAACACCACTTCGCTTAAAGGTTTTGGTATAGAGGGGATGCAGGAGGCGATTACGTCAGCGGGCGCAATACTGCATTACCTCTCCGAGACGCACCACAACGAGATCAGCCACATCGCCACCATCTCCCGACTGGAGGAGGATAAGTATGTATGGCTGGACCGCTTCACGGTTCGAAACCTCGAGCTGGTGTATCCGCAAAATCAGGATGGTGTACCACTGATTCAGATCCTCGACCAGACTACTACGCCGATGGGTGCCCGTTTGCTCAAGAAGTGGGTGGTGCTGCCGCTGAAGGACGTGGTGCAGATTAAGCGCCGCCTCGACACGGTAGAGGCCCTGACGAAGCACTCCGAATTGCTTGACGAGCTATACCTGCACCTCAAACAGATCAACGACCTCGAACGACTCATCTCCAAAGTGGCCGTGCGCCGTGTGAACCCACGGGAGCTCATGCAACTGGCAAAGGCGCTGGATGCCATTCAGCCGATCAAGAAAATGCTGGCAGCCAGTAGTATACCTGCGCTTGTAAAGCTAGCCGACCAACTGGCCCCTTGCGACGGCCTGCGCGAGGAAATCAAGAATATTTTGAAGCCGGATGCGCCGATGCTTACCAATCAGGGCAACATGATCAACGATGGCGTGAACGAGGAGTTGGACGAACTGCGCAAGATCGCTTTTTCAGGCAAAGACTATCTGGCCCAACTGCAACAGCGGGAGGTGAAGAATACAGGTATAAGCTCTCTGAAAATCGCCTATAACAAGGTATTTGGTTATTATCTGGAGGTGACGCACGCCCACAAAGACAAGGTGCCGGCCAGCTGGATCCGCAAACAGACGCTGGTTAACGCCGAACGTTACATCACCGAGGAGCTAAAGACCTATGAGGAGAAAATCCTGAATGCTGAAGAGCGCATTTATACCATCGAGTTCAGTTTGTTCAACGAACTGGTGCTGCAAGCGATGGACTACGTGGGGCAGATTCAGCAAAACGCTAAGGTCATCGCTGTGATCGACTGCCTGAGCGCTTTTGCAGGTATAGCGGTGGCCGGTAATTACGTGAAGCCGGAGGTAAGCGATAGCCACGTGCTCGACATCAGGAAAGGCCGCCACCCGGTTATTGAGAAGCAGCTGCCGTTGGGGGAGGAGTATGTGCCGAATGACATTTACCTGGACAACGAAGAGCAACAAGTTATTATCATCACTGGCCCGAACATGGCGGGTAAGAGTGCCCTGCTGCGCCAGACAGCCCTGATCGTGCTGATGGCGCAGATCGGTTGCTTTGTGCCAGCAGAAGCCGCCAAGATCGGCATCATTGACAAGATTTTTACCCGTGTGGGCGCTTCGGATAACCTCTCGAAAGGTGAATCAACCTTTATGGTGGAGATGACCGAAACGGCCAGTATCCTCAACAACCTCTCTGACCGCAGTCTGGTGCTAATGGACGAGATTGGGCGAGGTACCAGCACATACGATGGTATATCAATTGCCTGGGCCATTGTAGAGCACCTGCACAACCATCCGAAATTCCGGGCTAAGACGCTTTTTGCAACCCACTACCACGAGCTCAACCAACTGGCCGAGGACCTGCACCGCGTGAAGAACTTCAATGTATCGGTGAAGGAGACGGGAGGTAAGATCCTGTTCATGCGCAAACTGGTGGAAGGCGGCAGTGAGCACAGTTTTGGTATTCACGTGGCCCAAATGGCGGGTATGCCGAACAGTGTGGTACTGCGGGCCGATGAGATCATGCACCACCTCGAGAAAGAGAAGGTATCGGAACAGGCGCCGAAGCAGCGGATGAAGTCAGCCCCGAAAAATAACTACCAACTCAGCATGTTCGAGCTGCAGGACCCGCAGCTGCAACGTGTAAAAGAGCTGATGGAGCAGCTCGATATTAACACAATCACGCCTGTAGAGGCTCTTTTGAAACTCAACGAGCTCAAATTACTGTTGAAGGATAAAGGCGAAATGGTACGCTAAGCGGTATAGCGGAGCTTCGACTAAATTTTTTTTGAAAATTTTCTCGCTGAAAATCAATGCAAAAAGAAAAAGTGATGGAAAATTTTATCGCTGCCTCTTGACTTCTGAAATTTTGTCTATATCTTTGTATCACTAAATCGCTAAGGGGGTTTAGGGAATGACTAAAAGCGGGAGTAGCTCAGTTGGTAGAGCGCGACCTTGCCAAGGTCGAGGTCGCGAGTTCGAACCTCGTCTCCCGCTCAAATGAAGAAGATAAAAGACGTTGTGATAAGCAACGTCTTTATTTTTTAAAGTCACTTCTTCGGGATCAGCCCGAAGGTTGCCGGGATGGTGGAATTGGTAGACACGCAAGACTTAAAATCTTGTGGCCGCAAGGCCGTGCGGGTTCGATTCCCGCTCCTGGTACTACAATTTGAGGAAAAAGCCCTTGTAACGGAAGTTGCAGGGGCTTTTTGCATTATAGCGCAACAGGCGGGCAACAAAATTGCTGGAGCCGAGTCCTAAACAGCGGCAGAAGCAGGTTTGCCGTATGTGAGGGTTCGAGAGTAAACGAACAATAGAAGGTAAGCTGATCACACATGGCTGGAGCAGAGAGTAAGAGCTTCTTTAAGAAAGAAAAGACTGTTGCTGACATCAGGGAAGAACTATTATTGAGTTCCTTTGAAGCTTGGGCAGGAGCTATGATGCAGCACCCTCTGAGCACTGGGAAGCCAATCCTTTTCCTCGATTTTGAAGCCGGACAAGATGGCTGCCCGTTTAGTAACACAAGTCCTTCTTCTCAAATATTAAGACTCCTCTACAAAAGTACAGGTACCCGAACCGATCTAAACAAAGCCGTGAAGGCCTTTTTCTACGATACTGATCCTGCTGCTTTGTGCCGATTGCAAGAGCAGGTTGAGCAACTGCCTTACTTTTCGGAGTTGCAACACACGCCGGTCTTCTTGGACCAGCAAACGGCGGAAGCAGACCTGAGCCAGGTGCTGGGCGAAGAGTCGGCGGCTTTTGCTTTTATGAATCCATTCAGCAACAGCTTTTCACTTAAAGGGTTGTGTGATTTGCTGCAGCATGGGGAGGCGGGGCTGTTCTTGCATTTCACGCCACAGGACCTGCAGGCAGCTCTGAAAAAAACAAAAACTGATGAAACATTGAGTATGTTCTTCGGAGAACGACTTGGTCAACTAAAAGACTTTCAGAAGAAAAACAGGAACATCGAAAGAAGAGAGGAGTATCTGTCAGACAGCTTTGAAAGCATCTTAGCAGAAAAAGGCTGCTATACCTTGCGATTCAGAATTTGCCGGTCTGATAAATTGCAAACGAGCCGCTATCTGGTATTTGCTTCTAAAATGGAGCAAGCCTATATCCGCCTTAAAGATATCATGACGCAGTACAGCGACTTTCAGGAAGACGGTGTGCCACTATTTGGGGCTAACCTGCAGCACCAGCAAATGTCCCTGTTTCAGGAACATTACAAGTACTCCATCGCCAATTTAGTGCGAGACCTTGCTGGGCGAGGCAAAGATTATAATAGCCGATCGGTACAGCAGGTATACGAAAAGCACAGCGTTGGCACCCACTATATACTAGAGAACTATAAGGAGGCTTATGAGTGGCTACTAAGGCAGGGGAAAGTACGTTTTACAAATCCTAAGACCGGGCAGGTTATCTCTAAACCGACCTATACTTCAAAGATAAGGTATAGCACCTGAAGAAAAAGATGGGGTAGTATTGGACAGAATACACAAAGCTATACCTGCTACCAGCGTTCAGCCAGTATATACCTGTATCCAAATTTCATTGAAAGTCAGCTTAGCACAGCTGCTCTATTTGGTTTCCGATTAGGCTAAGCCGGTTGTTCTGCGGTAACCGGATCTATCATGGCATACACTCTCTTTACAGAGTTTGCCGGGAAGCCGCCTTGCTTTGCGTGCTCCCGCACCATTTCTTCGTCTGGTGCATTGTAGACACAATAGATCTTGTTATCCGTCACATAGCTGTGTACCCACTGTATTTTGGGGCCCATGTTGTCCAGTACACCACAGGAAGTCTGTGAAATGGACTGTAACTGCTCCTGCGTTAAATTACCAGCGCCCGGAACTTCTCTTTCAATTACATACTTAGGCATTTTATTTAGTTTTAAAATTGGCTGTAGCTTATGCTTCAAATTATCTTTAACTGCAGTAACAGGTATGTAGGGATACTATTTAACGCTAACGTTATATGCTTTTAGCAAGCTGCATCAGCCTATAGCAATTTAGTGAACAGCCTTTTTTCCAGGACCAAGCTGTTAGAGGTAGAAGTGCTTTGGAAGTAGGCTTTGCTTTTTAGTATTATATAGCCCCTTTGGGTTTAAGTGCGGGATAAAATAGGAAGTCCGTGCAGAAGGCACACTTCTGCACGGACTTATAAAGTTTTGCTCTAGGATATAAGGCTAAACCTTATCGCACCAATTCTCTATTTCTGTTCGCGTCAATAGCCAGCAGGATGAACAGCAGGATAGTAAACGACCACAGCGAAGAACCACCATAGCTGAAGAAAGGCAATGGTATACCTACTACCGGCGCCAGACCGATGGTCATGCCTACGTTGATAACAAAGTGGAAGAAGATAACCGAAACCACACAGTAGCCATAGGTACGGCCAAAGACGGACTTCTGCCGCTCGGCAATGTACACGATTCGCATCATGAGCAACAGAAAGAGCGCTATCAGGATGGTGCTTCCCACCCAGCCGTGCTCCTCGCCAATGGTACAGAAGATAAAGTCGGTACTCTGCTCGGGCACGAAGTCGAACTTGGTCTGCGTTCCCTCCAGAAATCCCTTGCCCCAAAAACCGCCTGAGCCGATGGCGATCTTCGACTGCGTTACGTTCCAGCCGTAGCCCAGCGGGTCAGCCTCGGGGTTGATCAGCGCCTTGATTCGGTTCTGCTGGTGCGGCTGCAGGATATCGTTCACGAAGTAGTCGACGCTAAACACCATGCTTACTACCAGCACGAACAGCGCGATCATGGTTTTGAAACGGCGCATGAGGCGGTAGTCCAGGAACATGGCCAGGCCCATGAGCGCGGCAATACCAATGAGTAGGTATAGCTTAGGTACTAGCAGGGTCAGGATAAAAATGGCTGCCGCCGAGCCGCCAATAATAAGGATAAGTGGCGACATGCCTTCGCGGAAGAACGCCAAGATAAAAGCGCCGAACACGAGTGCCGAGCCTGTTTCGTTTTGCAGGATAATGATAACCGCGGGAAGAAAGGTGATGGCAGCTAGAATCATCTGGTCTTTCATCTTCTGCTGACGCAAACTCACTTGGCTCAGATATTTAGAGATGGCCAGGGCCGTTGCAAACTTAGCTAGCTCGGCAGGTTGCAGGCGAAAACCACCTCCCAGATCGAGCCAGGAGCGTGAACCTGCTACAGGGTTGGCTACGGCCAGCGTAAAGAGCAGCAGGAGTATAATGCCGCCATAAATGGGAAAAGCCAGGTGCTCGTATACCTTATAATCGACTACGAGCAGCACAATCATCAGAATCACACCAGTGGCAATAAACGTTAGCTGCCTACCAGAATTTATGTCGAAGCTGAAGATATTCACTACGTTGTCAGGGCTGTATACCACGGCATAGATGTTCATCCAGCCCAGCGCAACCAGCACAAAGTAAATCAGCACGGTGAACCAGTCCAGGTTGCCAAACACGCTGGTTGTCTGGCGACGGCTGCTAGGCTGCACAACTCTCTCCTTAAGTAATCCCTGTCCTCCTGTTGGCATAGCTTACTTCGATTTAATGTTCAAGTACTCACGGCTCAACACCCATTTCTCCTGCTCCTTGATCGTCACGGTGTCCGTCAGGTACTTCTCGATCATCAGACCGGCAATAGGCGCCGCCGACTGACCTCCCCACTTGCCGTGCTCCACATATACAGCAATCGCAATCTTGGGGTCTTCCATAGGGGCAAAGGCCACAAACACAGCGTGGTCAGGACCTTGCGGGTTCTGGGCTGTACCTGTCTTGCCGCACACGGTTATACCTACCTTAGATAAGTTGGCGCGACGGGCCGTACCGGCACGCACTACTTCGGCCATACCTTCTATGATCGGGTCGAAGTGCTGAGGCTTAACAGAGGTATAGTGGCGCTGGTAGTTTTCTGCCAAAGGCTTGCCGTCCTCGCCAATTGAGCGGATCAGGTGCGGGGTCACGTAGTAGCCCTTATTGGCGACAATGGCCATAAAGTTGGCCATCTGCAGTGGTGTTACACCTAGTTCACCCTGGCCGATGCTGAGCGAGTAAATGGTAGAGTATTTCCAGCGGTTCTTGCCATACACACGGTCATACAGATCTGTGGAGGCAATGATACCTGACTTCTCTCCAGGTATGTCAATTCCCAGCTTCTTGCCGAAGCCAAAGGTGAGCACGTGCTCGCGCCAGTCCTTCAGACCAAGAGAAGTATCAGTAAAGGTATTTTTGGACTTACCCTGGTTAATCAGCGCCTTGTAAGCCTGGAAGAACCACGGGTTGCAGGAGTGCTGCACGGCACCGCGCAAGTCGAGTGGCGATGGGTGCGGGTGGCAGTTTACAAGCGACTTATTGCAAGCGTAGGTTGTATTAGGGTTTATCACGCCATCTTCCAGCGCAATAAGGGCCTGTGTAAGTTTAAAGATGGAGCCCGGCGGGTTACGATCAGCCATGATCGGTCGGTTGAACATGGTCTTGTCCGGGTCCTGCAGCAGTTGCATGTAGTTCTTGCCGTAGTCCTTGCCGGTGAATAGGTTCGGGTCGTAAAAGGGTGCTGAAATGTAAGCCAGGATCTCGCCGGTCTTTGGCTCAATAGCTACAATACTGCCTTTCGCACCGTTCATCAGGTGCTCGCCGTAGGCCTGCAGGTCCAGATCGATGGTGCTCACCATGTTCTGGCCAGCCACAGAGAGGGTGTCATAAGCCCCATCCTTAAAAGAGCCTTTGTCGATGCCGCGCACGTTCACCATCTTGTATTTGACGCCGCGTTTGCCCATCAGGTACTTTTCGTAGGCCATCTCTATACCTGCCTTGCCGATGTAGTCGCCGGGGCGGTAGCCTGCGTAAGTGCTGTCCTCAAGCTGTTTGGGGCTGATCTCGGCAATATAGCCAAGCGCATGGCCCAGGCTTTGGTGCGGATAGCCGCGTGCCGTACGGGCATTGATGTAAAAGCCGGGAAAGTCGATCAAGTTGTCCTGAATATGCGCAAAGTCTTCTGTGCTCAGCATCTGTTGGAAGATAGAAGGCTTCACCCAAGAGTAGGCGCGGGCTTTTTTGAAGCGCTCACGGGCGTCCTCCAGCGTAATGTCGAGCATGCTGGCCAGGCGCAGCGTGTCGATGTTGCGGGCCTCTTTGGGCACGATCATCAGGTCGTACACGGGCGTGTTCTGCACCAGCAGATCGCCGTTACGGTCGTAGATCAGCCCCCGGAAAGGATATTGGATAACCGTCTTGATAGCGTTGGTTTCGGCAGCTTGCTTGTAACTGCTATCCACCACCTGGATGTAGAACAGGCGCAGCGCGTAGACGATGCCTACTACCAGGAATATCGCTTGTATGACGTACTTTCTGTTTTCGAGATAATTCATCTATTCGCTCTCTTAAGGGAGAAGAACAGTAACTGTAGGATAACCATAACCACACCTGTAAACAACACGCTCAGTAAAATCTTAGGCACTGCGGCCGATAGTCCCTCCAGGCTGAAAATTTCCAGCAGGAATACGGCCGTGTGGTGCGCCAGAATCAGGGTAAGCGCATAAGCCAGAAACCAGCGCCAGCCCATCACATGTATGTTCACCGAATCATTGGTATCGTAACCATCACGTGGTGTGAGAAGGTTCAAAATGAAGGGCCTTAAATAAGCCAGCAACACACTTGCCGCGGCGTGTATGCCCATAGTGTCGTAGAAAATATCCACCGCAAATCCGGCTGTAAAGCCCAGGAAGAGCAGCAGCACACGGTTCATGTTGATCGGCAGGAACAGCAGGAAAGCAATGTAAATAAAGCTGAAGCCGGTACCGAAAAGCACCAGGCTGTCCATGAGCAGTATTTGCAAAGCCACAAATACGATGAACTGCACGATATGTCTTATACCTAAGCTGCTATTCATGGGGGAGTATACCTGCTTCTGCTTCTAATGAATCCTGTTCCGGTCGGCGTGGGTTTTCAACCACATACACATAGGAAAGCTGCGCAAAGTCAACGGCCAGTTTTACCCGAATGGTATAAAAACTCTTATCAAGCTCGCGTTCCACCTCGCTGATCGTGCCCACCATGATGCCTTCCGGGAAAACGGTGTTATAGCCACTGGTCACCACGGTATCACCTATTTCCGGCTTGATGTGCAGCGGGATATAGTCGAGCAGGGCGGTGCGGTAGTCGCCGCCGGTCCACTTGATGGTGCCGAAGGTGTTATTTTTCTTGATCTTGGCCGAGATCAGCATTTGCGAGTGCAGCAGCGATGTCACCGTCGCATAGTGCCGCGACACAGTTTTCACACGCCCTACGGCACCGTTCGGGGAAATGACGCCCATACCCGGCTTCACGCCATCCAGACTACCTGCAGCGAGTGTCAGGTAGTTGTTGGTGCGGCGCACCGAGTTATTGATCACCCGACCGGCATGTAAAATAAAGGGCTCCGACTTGGAGGAGTCGGAAACGGCGTAGTAGGTTGTGTCGAGCTGGTCGGTGCTGTCCGCATCGGCCTCCTGTCTGTAGTGCATCAGCTGCTGGCGCAGGACGGCATTCTCCTGTGCCAGCGTGCTGTTAACAGACGCCAGCCGGAAGTAGTCGGTCACACCACTCTGAAACTCCAATACACGCCCTACATAGGTGTTGGCTGAGTTGAACATAGCAGCCCCCTGGTACGTGTTGTAGCGCACGATCAGGAAAATGCACAGCGCCTCCAGCAGCACGAATATAAGGAACGCACGGAACCGGTAAATAAATGCAAATAGATTCCGCATGCGCTACTACTAGGTCAGCAGGACGTTCTTGAAGCCTTCTAAGTTTTTGATAGCCGCACCTGTGCCGCGTACAACCGCTCTAAGCGGGTCTTCGGCAATGTGGATCGGCAGTTTAGTTTTGGCAGCCAGACGCTTGTCGAAGCCGCGCAGCAGGGCACCACCGCCCGTCAGGTGGATGCCATTGTCGTAGATGTCAGCAGACAGCTCCGGCGGCGCGATCTCGAGCGCCTTCAGTACCGCCTCCTCAATCTTAGAAACAGACTTGTCCAGCGCAATCGCGATCTCCTGGTAAGTTACCTTGATAACCTTTGGTATACCTGTCATCAGGTCACGGCCACGAATTTCGTAGTCAGCAGGTGGGTTTTCGAGCTCCGTCAAAGCAGAGCCAACCTCGATCTTGATCTTCTCGGCAGAACGCTCACCGATCAGCAGGTTGTGCTGGCGGCGCATGTAGTCGAGAATGTCTTTGGTGAACACGTCGCCGGCAATGCGGATAGACTGGTCGCACACGATACCCGAAAGGGCCACCACGGCGATCTCCGTTGTGCCACCCCCGATGTCCACGATCATGGAACCGATCGGTTGCTCCACGTCGATGCCTATACCTATCGCGGCAGCCATTGGCTCCTGGATCATCCATACCTCTTTGGCACCGGCATGCTGGGCGGAGTCACGCACAGCACGTTTCTCCACCTCCGTTATACCTGAAGGTATACAGATTACCATGCGGTGCGAAGGCTGGAACAAGCGACGACCTGTGTCGATCATCTTGATCATGCCACGGATCATTTCCTCGGCAGCGTGGAAGTCGGCGATCACACCGTCTTTCAGCGGACGGATGGTCTTGATGTTTTCGTGGGTTTTTTCGTGCATCTGCATGGCGTTTCGGCCAATGGCGAGTACACGGCCCGTGGTGCGGTCCACGGCGATGATAGACGGCTCGTCCACCACAATCTTATCGTTATGAATGATAAGGGTATTGGCGGTACCCAAATCAATGGCTATATCGCTGGTAAGAAAGTTAAATAGTCCCATTCTTATTTTGTAAAGGCGTGCGGCTGCCCGTTATATTTTTAATATACAATATTTCTTGTCGAAAACTAGCGGCAAAATTAGTGATTTTCAGCGGAATTAATAATGCTGGTGAAGAAGAGGTATAAGTTTTAATTTTTTTCTAAGCCATTTTACATACAATTTCTACATACTGCTCCTGATAACGCTTCTGTCAGGATAAAAATTGGATAAAGTTTTATGCAGGAAGTGGTTTTTGATGGCTGCTTATTGAGTGGCAAGAAGATAGATGCGGCTGAGAGTCAATAAAAAAGCCTCACCCGGTTAGGGTGAGGCTTCCGGTAGTGCGTGAGCTATAACTTAGTGCTTGAAGTGACGCACACCAGTCATGACCATCGCCATGTTGTGGGCGTCGCAGTAGTTGATCGAGTCCTGGTCTTTGATAGAGCCACCCGGCTGTACCACTGCCTTTATACCTGCCTGGTCGGCGATCTCCACACAGTCGGGGAAAGGGAAGAAAGCGTCAGAGGCCATCACCGTATTGCTGATGTCGAAGCCGAAACCTTTGGCCTTCTCGATGGCCTGACGCAGGGCATCTACGCGAGAGGTCTGGCCTACGCCGCTGGAGATCATCATCTTGTCTGTAGCCAGCACAATGGTGTTAGACTTGGTGTGCTTGCAAACCTTGGCAGCAAATACCAACGCTTTTTTCTCTTCAGCAGATGGCTCACGTTTGGTCACTGTTCTGAAGTCGGCTTCAGTCTCGGTTTTCAAGTCTTTGTCCTGCTCGATTACACCGTTCAGCAGCGTTTTGAACTGCTTGGCTGGCAGCTCTACCGGTTTCTGCTTGAGCAGGATGCGGTTTTTCTTGGTACGCAGCAGCTCTAAAGCATCAGCATCGAAATCAGGTGCAATCAGTACTTCAAAGAACAGCTTGTTCAGCTCTTCTGCAGCGCCCATATCGATGGGACGGTTGGCGATAATCACACCACCGAAGGCAGACACAGGATCTGTTGAGAGTGCATTCAGGTAGGCTTCTTTGATCGTCTCACCGGTAGCGCAACCGCAGGCGTTGGTGTGCTTCAAGATAGCAACAGCTGGTTCTTCGAACTCTGCGCCCAACGCCACGGCAGCGTCCACGTCCACGAGGTTGTTGTAAGAAAGCTGCTTGCCATTGAGCTGCTCAAACAGGTCTTCGAGCTTGCCGTAGAAAGTGCCCTGCTGGTGTGGGTTCTCGCCGTAGCGCAGCGGGGTAGCTTCACGCACGCTCTGCTTAAACACGTTGATATCCTGCTCTTTGCTGAGGTAGTTGAAAATGTGTGTGTCGTAGTTAGAAGAAATATCAAACGCCTTAGCTGCAAAACGCTTGCGGTCTGCCAGCTCAGTAGCGCCATCCTTTTCTCTAAGCAATTCTACCACCTCGTCGTACTGCTCGCGCGAAGACACGATCAGCACGTCCTGGAAGTTTTTGGCTGCCGCCCTGATCAGGGAAATGCCGCCGATGTCAATTTTCTCGATCACATCCGCCTCTGACGCGCCTGATGCCACGGTTTCCTCAAATGGGTATAGGTCCACCACTACCAGGTCGATCGGCGGAATCTCGTACTGCTCACGCTCGGCCAGGTCGCTCTCGTTGGCGCGGCGGTGCAGGATGCCACCAAATACTTTCGGGTGCAATGTCTTCACACGGCCTCCGAAGATGGAAGGGTAGGCTGTCAGGTCTTCCACGGCTACTACGTCAGCGCCCTGCTCTTCCAGAAAGGCTTGCGTGCCGCCAGTAGAGTAGATGGTCACGTTGTGCTGCTTCAGGAGCTCTACCAGTGGTTCGAGACGGTCTTTGTAATAAACCGAGATAAGTGCGGATTTGATTTTAACAGATTGCATAGGGTATGGGCTGTTTTTTTATGTGCTAATTCTAATGTGTTCACTTGCTGATGCTCGTACAGCGTATCTTTAACCGCGTTATAGCTTCTCAAGTAAGAGCTTCTCCACTACCTCTGGCAAGTACTTGTGCTCGAGCTGCAGTACACGGGCGGCCAGTGTCTCAGGAGTGTCGTCTGGCAGTACCGGGCAGCGTTCCTGCAGCACAAACTCACCTTTGTCGTACTCCTCGTTCACGCGGTGGATGGTTATACCTGATTCCTTGTCGCCCGCTGTAACAACGGCCGTGTGCACATTGAGGCCGTGCATGCCTTTACCGCCGTACTGGGGCAACAGGGCAGGGTGAATGTTAATAATGCGATCCGGGAAAGCCTGTAGGAAGTTCTGCGGCACGAGCCACAGGAAACCAGCCAGCACGATCAGGTCAGGTTCGAAAGACTGTACCTGCTCCAGTACCTTGCCGGTGTTGTAAAACTCGTCGCGGGAAAATAAAAAAGCCGGGACGTGGAAGGTCTCGGCTCGTTTGAGGGCATACGCTTTCGGGTTGTTGGCGAACAGGGCGGCCACACGAATCTCCGGGTGGTGCTCGAAGTACTCCATCAGGCGCTGTGCATTGCTGCCCGAACCCGAAGCAAAAATGACTATATTCTTTTTAGCTGCTCGTTCCAAAGTAAGGCTTTGTAATGAAGCTGCAAATATAGCGGGTTTGGGTATACAAGCCAGCAAAAGAACGCAGAAAAGGTATGGCTTTTATCGCTTAAGCACGCGTTCGTATAGCTCAATCCACTCCTGCGGCGCCATCTTCGAGGCCAGTTCCCCGATCAATGCCAGCGGCACATGCTCCGGCTTTTTGAAACGGATGCAGCTTTTGCCCATGTCGAGCTTGAATTTGCTGTGCCTGGTATACGCTTCCTTAAACCAATTCAGCAAAGCTTCATCGGCGTAGATGCCCATGTGGTAAACGGCGATATGGTTCTTCTGCGAAGCGATGCCCATAAAAGGCAGCGGCTGCTTTGGGTCGCAATGGTAGCCGGCTGGGTATAAGGTATGGGGAACGGCATAGCCTAACATGCCATAGCCCATCACTTCTTCGAAGCCAGCGGGTATATGATCGAGAATTACAGCTCTTAAGTCAGCCATGATTTGCTGCCGCTCTTCAGGCAGTTCGGTCAGGTATAGCTCGGGTGTTGGGGCAGTAGATTGCATATTGATTTTGTTGCTTATCGCGTTTATAGGTTTCCTTGCCTGTGCTCAACTTATGCCTCTTCAGCCCATGCAATCATTTTGGTTATGGTATTGAAATTCCGTGTAGTGGCCGCTACCCTAAGCTTTCGCTCCAGAAAATTATTGCTAAGCTTGCTGTCGCTGTAGGCTTGGGGTATATACATATAGCCTGCTGTGGACTCAAGGCTGAGTTTCTCCGGCGCAAAGTCGTGTGCAAGTAACGCCTGTACCTTTTCCTCAGGCGGCGACTCCTGAAAAGACACAAAAAACACCCGTGTTATGAGGTATTCATCTCCCTGAAACGGGTTATTGTCGAGCATTTGTCTGAGCTCATCACTTGTTCTTACCACGATGGCCAGTTCCGGCCCAATGTGCTCTTTTATCAGCTGATGCACCCTCACCTCTAGTTCCTTAGCCGATAGATCGCTTTGGAGCACGACATTGCCACTTTGAATCCAGGTACGGACCTGCTGAAAGCCGGCATCAGCCAGCACCTGCCGGAGCTGCGCCATCGGTACTCTGTTTTTCCCGGTAGGCATCACACCTCTGAGCAGCACAATGTATGTCTTCATTTTGACAGGAGAGAATATAAGTGAAGGTGCTATTTTACCTGAATCTGCTTCTCGGTAAAGAAAGCACGGAGCTCTTCGGCCGCCGGAGCAACTCTGCTAATACGCCTTTTCTTGCCGCTGCTCAGCTTCAAATCAAGAAATCTGTTGCCGTTCCGCTCTTTAAAAATAGCGGATACGATTTCCTGCAAATCAACTTCGCTTTTGGTAGTTCGGAATAAGATGTATGCCAAACTTATTAAATGTCCCGCACCAATAATCAAACCAGTCCAAAGCAGGAACTGATCGCCCGTTTGCAAGTACCGGAGCACAGAGGCAGTGCCATAGAACGCCCACAGAGCTGATGAAACAATCGCACGGATATGCTCCCGTTTTGCCTTGTCACGAATCGTGATTTTATTATCGGCTAAAATAATTTCACCTTTTTCTAGTCGCAAGAGTCTCTCCATGTGGATGTGATATTAGAGCTCAAAAGATGCTGTTCTTAAATTAAAGATTAAATGTGTGAAAAAGAAACAATGCCAACTGACCAATAATAAGCGCTATACCTTGCTCTTCGCTTTCAGTGACCATGTGAATCGAAATTCGGCCACTTTGTCCCCCTCCAGATCGGTGCCAATGCTGGTGGCTACTACAGTTACACCGGCGCCTGTGGCCTTTGTCTGATCTGCAGCTGCCTTTATACTTGGTCCGTCTTCGCAGGTGAACGTAATTTTTCCTACTGCCTTTTTCGAGAAATCCCCTTCCATGTGCACCACCAGCATCGACACGGCAGGATCCGATTTGTATGTCTGCGCCATGCAAAGCAAACCTGTCGAAAGCTCCGCTGCCATACTAAGACTGGCGAAGTAGATAGAGCCGAAAGGGTTTTTGTTGAGGTACTTGTATGGAATCGTCACTTCAGCCCGCTCCTCCGAAATGGAGCGCACCCGCAGATCGGCCATGTAAGCCATGGGCAGCTTGGCTAGCATGAACAGCCGCAGCTTATTAGGGGATGTGGCCAGTTGGCGGAACTGGTCGGCAGTGGTTAGGGTAGGTGCAGCCATAACAAGAGTCATTTAAAGGTTTTGCATACGGATAACGGGTCACCAGGTATGGCCCCTATACGCTTGCCAGTTGTTCTGCTGGCTGCAGCACGCATTTATCACACACACCTTGCACGCAGAACCGAAATTCCTCTACCTGATACCCCTCTGGCATTCGTAGTGTAGGTACATATACCTCGTTCAGACAATACGTATGCCCGCAGGCGGTACAACTGAAGTGGATATGATCATGCTGATGCCGGTGCCTGTTGCAGGCCTGCTGGCAAAGTGCATAGCGCGTAATGCCATCGGTGCTGGGTATGCTGTGCAGCAGACCGTGCTCCTTAAATGAATGCAGAGTACGGTACAGCGTTACCCGGTCAAACTGTGGGCCAAGCTGCTGCTCAATGGCGGCATGTGCCAGCGCATGGCGATGCTCAAGAAACAATCGAAGCACCTCTATACGGCACTTCGTCTTACGAAGCCCATAGGCCTCGAGTAACTGGTGAAGTTTGTTCATAAGGTAAGGTAGGTTCGGGTACAGGTATTCGTTGCACAGGCAATCGAACTATGTAAATAACAAAAAGCAGATCTAAAACGCAAGACCTAAGCGGCTGACAATCTGCTGCCTTAAGAGGATGCCTGGGTATGGCTGGAAGGAGAACCTAGTCTAATTGATCAAAAGCATGGACAGGATGCCGGTCAGCATGATGAACTTGCCCAGGTTGCTCAGGTATGTGAAGTCACGCTTGCGGTCAGCCCGTACCAGCTTTACCGTCATCCAGATACTTGGAAGGAGCACAAGCAGCAGCATGTATACATCAAAGCCTATACCTGTGACGGGGTGGAGGATAACCAGAAGCAGGAAAGCCTGGAAAAGTGCGATGATTGGGTATAGCACATATTTGGCTCGTCGTATACCCAGCACAATTGGTAGTGTCCGGCAGTCAAAAGAAGCATCGCCCCGCACATCTTCCATGTCTTTTATGATCTCCCGGATAAGCGAGATCATAAAAGCAAACACTGCATAGCTGATCGTAATGTTGTTAAGTTTACCCGCATACACTGCTACCAGCAGGAGCATGGAGGCACCTAGAAGCGCGACGACGACATTGCCTACAAGTGGCATTTTTTTGAAGCGTGCCGAGTAGCCCCAGAGTAACAGGACAGCCCCCAAATTAATAAGACCTACCGGAATCGAGAGCCAGAAGCCGAGTGCTATCCCTATAAATGAAAGCACCATATGTGTGAACATGGCTGGTCGGCGCCGTATGCTCTTCCCGACTACCACACGGTCTGGCTTATTGATGGCGTCGATTTTGATATCGTAATAATCGTTGATGATGTAGCCGGCTGCGGCAATGCATACCGTCGAGAGTGTAAGCAGCAGGAAGCCTGACGTGGCTATACCTGAAAAGTTTATACCTGCACTCAGTAAACTAGCCTGTACCAGCGCCTGGCTCAAGATGATGAGCAGGAGGTTGGGAAAACGGACCAGAGACAGAAATTCTTTCAAGACAGGATAACAGGTATAACGGCAGCAAAGTTAAAGCCGGCATGTGGCACTGCAAACAAAGGGCATAAAAAAACCCCTTGCAGGAAGGGGTTTTCTTTGCGGTGTAGAGTAGAATCAGATTCTCTGTACGTTTACCGCATTGATTCCTTTTTTGCCTTCTTGCGTATCGAAAGCTACTCTGTCATGCTGCTGGATCTGCAGGCCGTTCAGGCCTGTCACGTGCACGAAGAAATCCTCATTTGTTTCGTCTTCGGTGATGAACCCGAAGCCTTTTGACTCAATAAAGAACTTTACTTTTCCTGTCTTCATAAAAATGAAAATAAATAATTTTTAAATAAACTGTCTGTAAGATTAAAAAATAATTATATATATGCAAATATTTATGTAAAAGAAATTTGCTATTTGATTAAAGAAAAGTATAATGTGCTTACCAAGTATCCTGCACCTTCATAATTTTTTCAATCAGTTCACGCACAGCACCTTTACCACCATCTTTAGTTGAAATGAATGTGCAGACATCGCGTATGTCATCTGCTGCATCAGCAGGACAGGCTCTCAAGCCGCACCGCTGCATAGCCTCCAGGTCTGGCATGTCATCGCCCATATACGCTACTGTGGCGGGGTGTATACCCTGCATGTACAGGTAGTTTTCCAGCGCTTCCACTTTGTCGTCAGTTCCCAGAAAAATATCTTCGATTTCAAGTTCTTCAAGCCGTACGCGCACTCCGGGCTCGTTCTTTGCGGAGATAATAGCTACATTGTACCCTTGACGTATGGCGTGTTTAATGGCAAAACCGTCTTTGATATTAAAGGCACGAACTTTCTCGCCGTCGGCGAATACATAGAGGAAACCGTCTGTAAGTACACCGTCTACATCAAAAATGAAGGTGTTGATGCAGCTAAGATCTGGTTGTGTGATGGACATAGGATAAAAGAAAAAGGCCCTTTCTGGTGAAAGGACCTTTAAAAATATAGATTTAATTTAATATAACGAATTTTTCAGGGCTGAATATCAGCTTAATCCTGGTTGTCGCGCCACTCGTATACCCAAGCTGCCTGAATCTGCTCCAGGTGGCCTTCGTTAGATTCTTCTCGCTTGCCAACAAAATTCGGCAGCGAAAGTACCCAGTCAAGCAATTCGGTAAAACGAACGCGGTATATCTTTGACTCGTTGAAGTCATCGCCAAACTTCTCGTACAGAGCCATGGCTATGTCCTCGTAGTCATTCCAGTGAATTGGCGGTTCATAATTCTTATCCATGTGTTTATCAGTTATTTGGATGTTCGGTTATGTAATAGGCGGTTTTGCCCTGTGATGGGTGGCTAATTAGTGGCCCAGGAAGTCTTGCGGCGGTATAGTTACGACAACATCTTCGTTGCCCTGCACCACACATTGGCAACCCAGGCGGGAGTTGATGCGCGGGTCCACGGCACGGTCAATGTAATCCTCTTCTTTGTCAGTAATCTCAGGCAGGTCGTCCATGCCCGATTCAATATATACGTGACAGGTGCTGCAGCCACATACGCCGCCGCAGTTGTGCTGCAGTTTGATGTCGTTATTCAGGGCCACGTCCAGCACCGACTCGCCTTCCACCGCCGGGTGAACCTGGTCGGGCGAGCCATCGCTAAACTTAAAGGTTATATTTACAACTTTCATCTGTTTTTCTATTTAAGGTGCAAAGTTATGAAACCCGCCCCCCGATTCAAAGCCGGGCGCTTTATACCTTCTTCGAATAAAACAGCCTGACCGCTGAATAGGTTACAGGATTACTCCTTAGGGTGCTGAACCTGAATGCTTTGGGTGAGCAGTTGGTATACCTGCTGGTAAAGCGGCTGGTCTTGCAGCTGCCTCAGGTGCTCTTCTATCACATTCTGATCGTGACGCACTGCTGGCCCTGTCTGCACATCGAAAGGGTGCTGTTGCGTGGCCTTGGCGATGGTTTCCTGTATGAGGGGCTGGAGCAGCGTATCGGGCAAGTCTGCTTGTTGGAGCAGCTCCCGGCTTATGCCTAGCAAGTGATTTGTAAAGTTGCAGGCAAATACTGCAGCCAGGTGGAGCTGTTTGCGCTTCCCGGAGCCCACCTCGTATACCTTCCCAGATATGCTATTTGCTACCTGTTGCAGGACTTGCAATGTTGTGGGCTGTGTTGCTTCCAAAAGAAGGGGTATAGCCTTAAAATCTACTGCTTTGGACTTAGAAAAAGTCTGCAATGGATAAAATACACCTGCCTGTGCACCAGCTATGCCTTGCAGCGCCTCCAGCGGCTGCGATCCAGAGGTATGAGCTATGATAGCGCCCGCGGGCACCTGCAACTGCGCCGCTACTGAAGCCAGCGCCGCATCAGGCACTGCAACTAAAAACAGCTCAGCGTTAATAGTTCGCATGTCTAAGGAGCCTGTTGCAACTGCCGGAGCCAGCTTACTGGCCAGAGCATCACGGGTAGCCGCAGTAGGGCTGTACACTGCCGCCACCTCATGTCCCGCCGTCTGCAGTGCGCTCCCTAAGTGCCAGGCTACGTTACCCGCTCCGATTAGCGCTGTTCTCATGTGTTTGGTTTAAAGTTCATATCAAGCCATTGCGCTACTTTTGGCAAAGGTACTGTGTAACACTCGAAGTCATCTCCTTGAGAGCCGATAATCGGGGTATATTCAAAGCCCAAGCCTTTGCACAGCAGCATGTAATGGGCCTTCATGATTGTTGCGGGATGGAATTCTAAGACGCAGCATTTCTCAGAAAAGAGGATATTGGTTAGGCCAGCTCCGTGGGAGGAAATAATGGCTTCGGCATCATAAAATAGTTGAATCTGGGACTTGTAGTCTAAATCTTCGGCCCAAATAGTTTCAAAACCGAACCCTACTAAAAGTTGTGTTAGTTCCAACTCATTTAAGATGCGGCGGAGACTCGCTTTAGAGCGGCTGACATAAACACGCTTTTTAGGATTGTCTCGTTTAATTCCGTAACAATTCCAGAGTCTTTCCCTCAACCACTGACTAACTTCTGGCGGCAAGTATGCACTAAACGTCGCAGCTACAAAAGATGGTAGGTAAAAGTTAGTTATTTTGATTTTGTGATGCTTATTGATATACCTGATTTTTATATGGGGGTAATCTTGCAACAAATATTTCAGCATTTGCTTCTGATAAGTTGGCGCTCCACTCCACATCAGAAGTGTGACCGGCTCTTTTACTAATTGTGATATTATATAAACACGCGGCAGACAATCTATCAGCCAGTGCGAAATATTATTGTCAGCCCAATGGCTGTGTTGGATAGTAGTATATACTCCGTCGCGATAAGCGTGTGGGTATAGTAAACTGAAGTCTCTGAAAGCTTTGGTTTCTGTGAGTCTGGTTACACTTGAGGCTGATTCCACAATCAGTTTGTTATTAAGTATAACGGTGCCGGTGTGGCTTAAAAAGGTAACATTTTTCAACTTGAAGATAGAAAGCTCTTTTTGCCTATGCCCTAAAGCAAAATCAGACTCAAAATAGTTGTAAGACGCAGCGCAAGCCTTTAAAAATGCCTTCTCGTTTTCGGTAAATTCAAGTTCATACTCCTCAGTCAGATTGATTTTTTCGCCACGGCCATGTAGGTAAGAAAAGAAGGGGTAATAGTTGAAAAGGCGTAATGCCACGTAGAAGGCACTGTTCATTTTACGCTTAAGTGTCTTAAAGAAAAAAGATGCCATATCTCTCCTAGTTGATTGTAACTTCTTCCACACCTGAAATCTCTGCAGCCACCTGTGAGAAAGAGCTGTAATAGGACCCCAATATTTTTCTAGTATTAGAAAGACAATATAAATCAACCAAGGCTTCCTGTATGCCTTGAACTGAATTTCTGTCATAGCTGCTTTTGGGGAAGGCAATTATTCTATTCGGATATCTCCTTAGCAACTCTTGTTCCGCTGCTGTACAATCTGTGGCTAAGAAAAAGTTTACGTTACTTTTTGCAACTTCATGATCCATCGCACTGATGAACTTCTGTAGAGAACTGTATTTGGTGGCTATTGTGTGGTCAGTGCGGCGTATGTGTACTCCTACCGTATTTGAAAAGTGGTTGCTCAGTTTCGCTATTTGTCTATCAAGTTTATCAATAGGGGGAAAGTTCTCTACATAATTTTGGCCCGCAGATAACTTCCAGGCAGAACATACAAAAGCACTTCCTTTTGTCTGTAGAACGTCTAATATAGGGCTAATATGTGTAAATGACTTTTCCTCATATACCCTCATACTTTGTATATTTTCAGGCTGTATAGCTGAATCGAGCTTAGCTAATGCTCCCTCTATGTTCTCATACCAGATTTCTGAATTAATATTAAGTACAATCTTAGTTAGTGCATACAGACTTTTTTTGCCTAAACTTGATGGTCTAGAACCTGGCAAATAAGGAAACAAAGCTTTCTTGCCTAACCACTGTCTTTCTTCTATAACATCGAAGTTTGACGATAACTTAAATAAGTCACTATAGGTGCAGTTCAGCCATCGGTCCCTACTCCAGAGTACGACGAGCCGTTTCCCAAGCCCTCCAGCCAAGGCAACGGCAGAGTCAATGGCCCGCATTCTGTTACAAAGTCCACCAACAGGTTTGAGGTATAGTTTATCTATGCTGGTCATTAGAGTGACTAAAAGGTAAGCATCTGATATAATTTATATCAAGTTTTGCATAGTTTGGCCATGTAAACAAAATAAGGCAGGCCTTTATACAAAGCCTGCCTTACAAATCTAACATAATTCAACAGCTTACGCCACCTGTGCCTTCCGCTCTTCCTTCACTTTCAGCGTTTTCCCCTCACCACCATTACCTTCTTTATTACGACGAACAATCGCCATCACAAAGCCGATAGACATGATGATAGTGCCGATCCAGAGAATGTTCACGAACGGTTTCTCCATTGCTTTCAGAATGATGTAGTCCTTTTGTGTTACGTTTACGCCGATCTTGAAGCGGTGATTCTCAGTGTCGATGTTCAGGAAGGTGATGCGTATACCCAGGTCTTCAATGACTTCCGGTACGCGGCCCATCATCTGGTCCTTGATCATCAGCACAGGGTGGGCATGGTAATTTTTGCGCTCGCCCATGATTTTCATGGCGGCTTGCACGGCTACGTCACCCTCGGCTAACTGTACGCCCGGCACCTGCTCGATCTGCTCAATGCCGTTGAATACTGCGATATAGTCGTTGATTACGATGGTGTCGCCAGCGGAAAGTTCATACTCCTGCAGTTCGCCCCAGTCCTTTTCTTCGTTCGGGTCTGGCACAGTAGATACGTGGGTGTACAAGTCCTTGCCAGCGAAGTGCTTGATGTCAGGCGAAGCGAGCAGACCCATATTTGGGTTTACCTGTGCTCTTGGGTATAGCACAAAGTTCTCTTTGTCGCTTTCGTAGCTCACTTCGTAGTAAGTGTTCTCCGGAGAAACAAGTTCCAATGTATCGCCTGTTTGGAAGTACACCTTGTCCTTCACCTGAATATTACCACGAGCGATAGCCGTATACATGTCGTCTGTCTGATACAGGAGCTCCTTGTTTACATAACCCGGCACTCCTTTTACTTCCTGAAACTGGCCATGGTAGCTCACCTTGAAGCGGTCCATCTGCACAGGAGTGTTGCGCCAAAGGAGCACATTGTCGCGGTTAATCTCATCCGGGAACTCACGCGAGTAGAGCATGCCAGAGTTGTTCTGTGAGATGATGTTTGAGTAGCCTGAAGAGAACAGAATACCAATCAACATCAGCGCTATGCCTATGTGCGCCACGGCACCACCAGAAAGTGTTACTTTCTTCTGCAACAAGCCAAGTATGATGCTAAAGTTGGCAAACACTGCGAAGAGCGAGACTACGAACAGTAGAATGTAAACCGGGTTATCAAGCTTGAAAGTAAAGACGTCAAACTTGTTAGACAGGATGATCACCAGGCTGGCAAATAATAAAGTCAGCATAATCGGCATGGTGATAGCATCTTTAAAGCTCTTCTTATTCGCTTTTTTCCACCACAGCAGCTGGCCTATACCTGTCAGGATTGCGATGGCTACACCGGCCCACAACTGGAACTTGGTGTAGTGTGCAATCTGATCGGCAGGAAGGGCGGCATTAGACTCTATGCCTATAAAGCCAAGGAAGGAATTATAAACAGGTATAGAAGTCGTTACGAGTACCTGGAAGGCGGCCAGACAAAGCACGGCAGCTCCAATGAATACCCAGAACTCCGCACTATAAGTAGAGAGCTCTTTCTCTGTTGTCGGTATTTTTTTCCAGTTGTATACCAGCAGTCCGATGGCCAATACTGTGAAAGCCATCATGTAGGTGAACAGCTGACCTGACAGACCCAAGTCGGTGAAGGAGTGTACGGAGGCATTGCCCAGAATACCGCTTCGTGTCAAGAAAGTTGCGTAGAGAATGAGGACAAAGGAGGTGATTACCAGGATGAACGTAGCGCGCAGACCTTGCTTGCTGCGGCGATAGGCAATCATCGTATGGATACCGCCTACCAGCACGAGCCACGGAATGTATACTGCGTTCTCCACCGGGTCCCAGTTCCAGTAACCGCCGAAGTTCAGTGTTTCGTAGGCCCAGTAAGCACCCATCATGATACCAATACCTAGCGTCACGGCCGCGAAGTGCGACCATGGCAATGCAGGACGAATCCACTCACTGAACTTGCCTTTCCAAAGACCGGCGATGGCAAAAGCAAAAGGTACAAGCGACGCGGCATAGCCTAAGAACAGGGTCGGAGGGTGAATCACCATCCAGTAGTTCTGCAGCAGCGGGTTCAGTCCAGTGCCGTCAGCTGGCTTAAAGTTCGGGTCCATGGCAAACACCGGAGCGTCGGCCATGAAATCGCGCATGAGAATGAAAGGGGAGGAGCCCAGCTTGAAATCACCGATCACCACACCCAGAATCATGGAAGAGATGAAGATCTGCACGAACGAGAAGATGGCCATCACAGGCGCTTCCCATTGTTTGTTTTTCTTGCCGGCGTTCATCAGCACCACGCCCAGGGCCACGTGCCAGAACATCCAGAGCAGGAATGAACCTTCCTGACCTTCCCAGAAACAGGAGATCATGTAGTGCACCGGCAGGTGATTAGACGAGTGGCTCCAAGCGTAATAGTACTCGTAGCGGTGCTCGTAAATGATGTTGAAAAGGCTGAAGATAATGGCCACGACCGCTATCGCGTGCACATAAAAGGCACCACGTGCCAGTTTGCGCCAAGTGGTATCGCCGCTATCTTCGGTTTTCTGGCGCGCGGCCATAAAATAAGCATAGGAGGCTACAATGGCCGCTACAAAAGCCACAATCACACTCGCGTGGCCAAAGTCTCCGATTAGCGTATTAATCATCTTGATGAGTTAGAAAGTTAAAAAGGTAGAAAGTTAGAAAGTTGAAGAGCTAGGTATGAGAAGTTATCACGCTTCGCTCTCAATTTTAACTTACTTATAGTCCTGCGGTGTTGGTTTGAATTTCGTTCTCCGTGTACTTAGATGGGCACTTAAGGAGAATCTTGTCGGCCACGAATACTTCGTTTTGCATGTTGCCCGTAATCACTACTTGCTCAGAACGCTCGAAATCCTGTGGTTTGGGGTTGAAGTAAACCACACGCTGTTCAAAGCGGTTGGTGTCCACAAGGGTAAATGCAAAATAATTCGGGTCGATCATCGGGTCGTACTGCATGCCCACGATGTGGCCTTGGTCATCTTTCTTAAGGCGGCCTACCACGTGCACTTTAGTGGAGTTACCGTCTTTAGCCAGCTCAATGGCATCGCCAAATGAAACATAGGTGCTCGCGTCGCCTGCCGTGGTCATGATAATGCCAATGGCCATGGCGATAACGATAATGCCGATGATGTGTGACTTTTTCATCTTTATCTGATTATAGATATTCTGTTTCTGTTAGCCTAACACACGATAAGATGTTTTAAATCCATCGCAAATAGGGATATTTATCATTTTTTGCTCTAGTCGGGAAAAAAGAAATTAGCGGTTCACGTACTCGTCTTTCAGCTGTTTTTCCAGGCGGCCTACTTTGCGGTCGAGGGCAATCAGGTAGAACAGCACGCCAGCCAACACAGTGAGCAACACGGCTACCACCACGTATATTTTCCCATCCTGACGCAGGGCGTCGGCCATCTCGATGTTTTGCTGTGGAGCCGAAGAGAACTCTACCATCTGGTCCTGAGCCATGGCCGGATCAAAGGCCAGCAGCATGCCCAGCATAAAAAGGCAAGTGGCCAGTATTCTAAACATTTTCATATAATCGTTGTCTCAGTAATTCAAATCTTGATTTCACGTTCACAATCCAGATGCCCAGCAGTGTCCAGCCCAGCACAGCAGGGTAAAACACTACGCGAAGACTGCTGTCCAGGTCGTAGGCATTAAAGCCGGGATTGCCGCCATTGCCCGGGTGAAGGGAGTCCGTAAGGCGGGGCAGGATGAACAGTAATGGGATAAGGGCTGCGAATGCGAAGATGTTGTATACAGCACTGATACGGGCACGTTGCTGCTGCTCGGCAAAAGAGCTGCGCAGCACGAGGTATGCAAAGTAAATGAGCAGTCCGATAGCCGCACCGTTCTGTTTTGGGTCGTTGCTCCAGTACTCACCCCACGTAAACTTCGCCCATTCCATACCTGTCACGATGCCTAGTACACCGAACAGTATACCTACTTTAGCGGCTTCGTGCGCGATGATGTCATTTTTGATGCTCGGCTTGCGCAGGTATTTAATAGAGTACCACACTGAAACCAGCAGGATCAGAATCATGCCGAACCACATCGGCACGTGGAAGTATAGATTGCGGATAGTTTCGTTGAGGATGGCCAGTCGGGGAACATCCGACAGCATACCCACCGCCACGGTAAACACCAGCAGCAGCACAGTCAGTATTTTCCACCAGTTCTTCTTCATGTTCCTTCTTCTCTTATTAATGATGGGCCTTAGCGTTTGCTTTGGTCCATTTTGCATTTTTATACTTAACAGTTCTGCCGCTCAATTTGTCGCAAACCTGCACCTGAACTGTGTTTAATTTTCGTTGTGTCTGTTAGTTACGCTTTTTTTTGTGTCAGCTATACCTGGGTATTCGGGCTATACCTTACGAACGCCAAAGGTACGGGAACAAAATATAAGAAACAGTGACAACGATCATGTTTATGGCAAGCAAAGTAAGTAGTTCGTCGAGGCTGGCAGCCCGCTCCAATCCATCCATAGCATTTTTGGACATTTTAATCAGCATCAGCAGCATGGGCACAATCACAGGGAAGCTTAGCACCGCCATGAGCGTGCTACTGTTGGCAGCCTTGGAGGCTATACCTGAGATCATGGTGAGCGAAGTTGAAAAGCCAATAGCTCCGAGCAGAATGCTGAGCAAAAACATCGGCATGTCCTCTACCGGATTGCCTAGCACAAAGGCGTAGAAAACGAAGCAAATCAGCGCCAGTACCAGCATAAGGCAGGCGTTGTAAAGAATCTTGGCCAGGATTATACCTTGCGGACTCACTATGGAGTAGAAGTAGAGCAGTCGCCCGCGGTTCTCCTGCATAAAGCTTTTGGCAATGGCATTGACTGAGGTGAACAGCAGGATGATCCAGAACAGGGCATTCCAGACGGGCACTTGCAGGGCATTCGAGCGGAGCCCGAAGCTGAGGTAGCAGACGAACACCGTGCTACTGACGTAGAGCAGCATGCCGTTGAAAGCATACTTCTGCCGCCACTCCAGCAGGAAATCCTTCTGCATTAAGTATATGACTTCTTTGAACAGCACCTTCGTAATTTTGCGCAAAGGTACGACACAAATTGTATAATTGCTAAAGTGGGGGTTGGGGGTATAGGTATAGCGGGCTGGAGCGGGGAAAAGCATTTATACTATGTCTTCTCGACCTACGGGAAAAATCTGGAGTATTAAGATTGCCAATCCAGATTTCTCCCGTAGGTCGAAATGACAGAAAGGGATTGAATTCAGGCTGTTCGTTTCAATAGATAATTTTTTCCACAAACCAACAATTAAGCAATCAACAATTTATCAATTCAACTACTCCTTCTTTTTTTTCTTCTTGCGGTGCTTCACCACCTTCGCTTCACGGTAGAAGATGATTTCCTCAGCCATGTTTGTTACCTGGTCGCCTACTCTTTCAAGCTTCTTAATAATGGAGAGGAGGGCTAAGCCTTCGGGAATCCGGTCGGGGTTGTTTTGTAGGTATTTGCCTATCACCACGTCGGATTTGCGGTATATTTTGTTCAGGGCCTTGTCGCGCTTGATGACTTGCTTGGCCAGTTTAGGGTCCTCGCTCTTGAAGGCGGTACGGCACTCGCTGAACATCACTAAGGCTTCGTCATACATCACCATCACATTAGTCAGCTCTACCAACTCAGGGTCAAAGGGGCGGTCGAGTTTGCAGGCGAAGCGGGCCATCCCTTCGGCGGTGTCGCCGATACGCTCCAGGTTAGTGTTAATTTTAAGAATGGCCAGCACAGTGCGCAGGTCCACCGCTACGGGTGTGAACAGGGCGAAAAAGTTCTCGCACATACGGTCTATCTTGAGGTCGAAGCTGTTGACTTTGCGCTCAAGCTTGATAATGCGCTGCGACAGTTCATGGTCGGCGTTCATCACGGCTTCGCGCCCGCTGGTTAGCTGGTGTTCCACCAAGTCCCACATCTCCAGCAATTTTTCCCGCAGGCGTTCGAGTTCTACATCTATATGAGGCATTCGTGTATCGTTTATTTTGAGTGAGACTTTTTTATACGTGAATCAGGTATAGGAATGCTTAACCGAATCGGCCCGTAATGTAGTTCTGCGTGCGGGTATCTTTCGGACTCGTGAACATGGTTTTGGTTTTGGCGTACTCCACCAACTCGCCCATGTAGAAGAAAGCGGTATGATCGCTCACACGGCCAGCCTGTTGCATGTTGTGCGTCACAATCACGATCGTGTAATCTTTCTTCAACTCATAGATCAGGTCTTCGATTTTAGCGGTAGAAATCGGGTCGAGGGCGGAGGCGGGCTCGTCCATCAGAATCACCGAAGGCTGTATGGCCAGGGCGCGGGCAATGCACAAGCGCTGTTGCTGACCACCTGAAAGCGCCAGTGCCGATTTGTCGAGCTTGTCTTTTACTTCGTTCCAAAGGGCGGCTTGCTGCAGGGATTTTTCGCAGGTTTCCTGCAATAAGGCTTTGTCTTTTATGCCTTGAATTCTGAGACCGTAGACCACATTTTCGTAAATGGTTTTTGGGAAAGGGTTAGGCTTCTGAAATACCATGCCGATTTCCTTGCGGAGCTCATCCACCCGAATGTCCTTGTCGTAAATGTCGCGGCCGTCGAGCAGAATCTGCCCTTCTATGCGGAAGCCGTCAATGTAGTCGTTCATGCGGTTGAAGGTGCGCAGGAACGTGGACTTGCCACAGCCTGACGGACCGATGAAGGCAGTCACGGCCTTTTCCTCCATGGCAATGTTGATGCCTTTGAGCGCATGAAAGTCGCCGTAGTAGGCATCTAGGTTAATGGCTTCTAACTTGCTGTATTTTTTGGTCATGGGTGAAAACTTACCATTTTATTTTCTTTTGCTGACGGTGGCGCAGGTATACCGCAATGCCGTTGAGCAAAAAGGTAATCAATAGGAGAATGATAATGGCCGCCGCCGCATTGGTCAGGAAGGCTGCCTGCGGACGGGAAGTCCAGTTAAATATCTGAATCGGCAGCACCGTGAACTCATCCATTGGCGAACTAGGCACGAACGGCACGTAGGCCAGTGCACCGATGACGATAAGCGGTGCCGCTTCGCCCACCGCCCGTGAGAGTGCCAGAATCACCCCGGTGAGGATGCCGCCAAACGAAGCCGGCAGCACCTGATACCAAACCGTCTGCCACTTTGAAGCACCCAGTGCAAACGAACCGTCACGGATCGTTCGCGGCACGGCTTTGATGGCTTCGCGGGTCGTCACGATGATGATAGGGAGAATCAGCAAGGAAAGGGTAAGAGCCCCTGCCAGCAAAATGCCGCCTAAGTTCATGATGCGCACAAAAAGCTCCAGACCCAGCAAACCATAGATGATGGACGGTACGCCTGCGAGGTTGGCAATGTTAATCTCAAGGAAATTCGAAAGCTTCGTCTTTTTGGCGTACTCCTCGAGGTACACGCCAGCGGCTATACCTAGCGGGAAGGCAATCAGAGCGGATAGCACCAGGATCCAGAGGGTACCTGCCCAGGCGGTAAGTATACCTGCGCGGGCAGCACGGCGGGATGGCAGGCTGGTCAGGAAGTCCCAGTCAATGCGGCCTATACCTTCTATCACAATGTCGATCAGGAAGATGGCCAGCACCACCAGCCCGATGAAGGTACAGAAGATGCCGAACACCTGAAAGGCCTTGTCTTTGAGGCGGTTTTTCTCGGAGTTAGTCATACTTTTCCTGATATTTCTTTTTGATCCAGAAGCTGAGGTTGTTCAGCAGAAACGTGAACACAAACAGCGTCATGCCTGCCGCGAAAATGGTGCGGTACTCCAGCGAACCGTGAGGTACGTCGCCCAAACTCACCTGCACAATGTAGGTGGTAATCGTCTCAATGGGCACCAGCGGATTGAGTGTGAGGCGTGGTTGCTGACCTGCCGCAATGGCCACGATCATAGTCTCGCCTACCGCTCTCGAAATGGCCAGAATCACCGACACCAGTATACCTGACGAAGCAGCTGGGACCATCACCCCAAAGGCGGTTTGCAGTCGGGTAGAGCCCATGCCATAGGCGGCTTCACGCAGAGAGCGGGGCACGGCACTGATGGCGTCTTCACTCAGCGAGGAAATCATCGGGATGATCATAATGCCCATGACTATACCTGCCGACAGGGCGTTGAAACCCGCCAGACCGGGTATAAAACTTTGCAGGAAAGGCGTGACTACGGTCAGGGCGAAGAAGCCATACACGACGGTAGGTATAGTAGCCAGTACTTCCAGCAAGGGCTTGATAAAGGTTTTGAAACGGGCATTGGCATACTCGTTCAGGTAAATGGCGATGGTGAGGCCGATGGGCAGCGCCACCGCGATGGCTATGACGGTAGTCAGGAAAGTACCCGCCACAAGGGGCATGATTCCGAACTTTTTCTCGGCAAACAGCGGCGTCCATTCTTTCTCTGTCAGGAAGCGTACAATGGACACTTCGCTGAAGAACAGCACCGACTCCGAGAGCAATACCCAGATAATGCTGACTGTGATCAGGATGGTGATGGCGGCCGACAGCCAGAGCAAGCCTTCGATAATTTTCTCCTGTACTCTCAAGGTGCGTTTGATTGAAGCGCAGGTATAGCTTTTGTTTTCGCGGGCTATACCTGCGCTGGTTGTTTCAGGAAATTATTGCTGGTTGGTGGCGGTGGCAGCACCCTTTACAAATTGCTCGAACTTCTGTTTTTGCTCGTTGTAGATGTCATCCGGCAGGGCGATATAACCCACTTCCTGCGCCAGTTCACCCGCGTTTTCGAGGTAGAAGTTGATGAAATCCACTACTTCCGGTTTGTCGATGGCTTTGGAGCTAACATACAAGAACAGCGGACGGGAAAGCGGGGCGTAAGAACCATCTTTCACAGTCTCCAGCGATGGCAGAATAGCGCCTGCGCCATTGCTGTCGTTTTCGTCGTTTACAGGTATAGCTTTCAGCTTGCTCTTATTCTCTTCGTAGTAAGCATAGCCAAAGAAGCCCAGCGCCAGCGGGTCGGTAGACACGCCCTGCACCAGCACGTTATCGTCTTCGCTGGCAGTATAGTCACCGCGGCTGGAGTGGCTCTTGCCCACAATGGCTTCAGTGAAGTAGTCGTAGGTGCCAGACTCTACGCCTGCTCCATAGAGGTGAATCTCCTGGTCAGGCCACTCCGGACGAATCTGGTTCCAGCGCTTGATTGTGCCCTGTGCTTCCGGCTCCCAAATTTTCTTCAGTTCAGCCACAGTGATGTCCTGTGCCCAATCATTAGTTGGGTGCACAACCACTGTGAGGCCGTCGTAGGCCACCGAAAGCTGCACATACGAAATGCCGTTTTCGCTTGCAGTCTGCGCTTCGGAAGCGTTCATGGCGCGGGAGGCGTTCACGATGTCAATCTCGCCGCGGGTGAATTTCTTCATGCCGCCGCCTGTGCCCGATACGCCCACGGTCACTTTCACGTCAGGAGCCTCGGCGCGGTACTCTTCGGCCACTGCTTCTGTCACAGGATATACTGTTGATGATCCGTCGATCTGGATAGAGCCTGCCAGGTCGCTGCCGCCTTCCTGGCTATTGCCACCGCAAGATGTTATGGCAAGCGAGGCACCCAGTAGCAGGGCTGTACTAAGTTTAAATCGGGAGAAGCTAAGTTGTAGCATACAATTCGAGTTTGGGGTTATGTGATGCGTCTAATTGGTTGGTTTATGTTGAATTGTACTGTGTAATGCAGGTATACTGATTTGGTAATCAGGTAGTTTTTTACAAGGCTAATTCCATTTGCAGCCTGAATTGGGTTCGGTCTTCGCGGCCAGCTTCCTGTATCAGCGTCAGATCACTCTGTACTTTAAGTGAGTGCCCGACAATATATTTAGACACGCCTAAGGTATACTGGTCCTGATTTCGTAATCCTGTTTCGGCTGTCGGTGTGAAGTCGGTGTAGCGGCCTGCCACTTCCCAGTTACTCGGGAATAGGTAGCCTGCCTGCAAATTCAGGGCGCTGCCTGTCACAAAAGTTTCCTGCACACTACCCAGCTCATCGCGAACCACTACAGGACCGCTAGGGGCCTTTCGGTTTGCGTATTCACCCATGGCCGAGAAACCGCGGTACTTGAACATGGCGTCTACAAACCAAGTGTGCAGGTCACGTGTGTCGCTCAGGAAGTCGCCGAGCTGCGCTTGCTCCCGCACGGCGTTGCTGTTGAAGTCATACGAAGCGGCTAGTGATAACTTGGGCGTTTGCTCCCGCTCTATGTCGCTACCCACATAATCGCCGTCACCTTCAAATGCACCGAATGGCAGTATCTCAAGCCTACCTGTATAGTCGTAACCGCCTGTATTATTCACGGTGATGTCCCGGCCTTCACCCATTGAGATCGATCCGATTTCACGGAATACCACCTGCCCCAGCTGGTGCTCATGGTGTAGCTGCAGACCAGCGTCGCGGTCGAGGTTGAAACGGGAGTTGAGCAAGCTTCGGTCCACGAACTGGAGTTTCTGTGATGAGACCACACGCTCACGGTTGCCAGGCAATTTGGTCTGGCCCACCCACAGTTGCAGGTTCGGGGTGAGGTGCCATTTGGCCACAGCGTCCAATATGATGTTGTCGGCATTGTTCGTCACATCGGGCACGTCGCTGCCGATGTCGCTGTTGCTCA
This sequence comes from Pontibacter sp. LHS1, assembly GCF_058932855.1. NCBI lineage: Bacteria > Pseudomonadati > Bacteroidota > Cytophagia > Cytophagales > Hymenobacteraceae > Pontibacter > Pontibacter sp. LHS1. The sequence continues at coordinate 274,702 of NZ_JBZYWF010000004.1, read as the reverse complement.
GACCGAGCTCAATCTTGTATTCTAATCTTGGAGAATAAGCAAAGCCGTCGAACTTCAGGCGTGCCCTACGGACCAGGAAGCGGTCATCCCACTCGTTGGTGGCAGGGTTTAGTCCGCCCTGGTAAAGCAGCTGAAAGCGGGCGCCGAGCTTCAGGCTAAAGGAAGAATCAGCCGCGATGAAATGCAGGCCTTTGCCAAACTTACTGTTGTTAACGGTCTGGGCTTGAGTGCTGAAGGTATAGAGGCAGCTGAATAAGAGTACCAAAAGGGTCCCTTTGAGGTTGTGGTTCACGTGCTGTATTAGTTAAGGTGAGAATTAAGCTAATGCCATGCAATTGTTTGTAGTTAAGTCGCGGTAGTCTAAGCCGCTTTTTTCTTGTGTACTCCCGGAACTGTAATGGTTAGTCAGGCCATTGGTGCTGTTCCTAAATCACGCTACAAAATAACCGCTCTAGTATTACCTGAAGGTTATGGCCATATTACGAATTTGTTAAGAATTAAGGTATGGGAGAGTCAGGGTGATAGGTAGAGGTGATTCGCGAGAGCATAGTCGGGCAAGGTATAACAGAAAAAAACCGCCGGCTCCTGAGAACCAGCGGCGATATAAGTATAGCATCTAAGGTATAGCGCCCCGAGCTTAGAAGTTGAACTGCGCCTGTAGTCGTAGGCGGCTGCCGTGCTGGCTGTTGTTGAAGTTCTGGGCATTGCGGATGGTGCGGTCGCCGATGCTGTAGTCGGCCGTTAGCTCCACACTCTTGTGCACAAGCCATTCTACGCCGATCTCGGTTTCATACACGCTGTAGCTCGGTGCATCACGCTCGTGCTTTTTGCCACCTTCATAATGCTGCACCTTCACGAAAGGTATGATCACTTGCGAACCTACCTCTTTACGGTACATGGCCTGCGCATAACCACCATGCAGGCCTTTCACTTCAATGGCATTGGTCTCCGGGTTAAACTCAGGTCCACGGCCTACATTGTACTCTGCCTGAAAACCAAACGGCTGTGGGTATACCACCAGTGTTGCAGCGATGCGTTCGTCATCAAATCCATCTTTTAGATAATTCTCAGCCACTGTAACACCTGAGGAGAGCTGGTCTGGTGTGACCACATACTTGCCTTTGTAGGCCTGTAAGCCTGGCTCAATGATCTGTTTGCTGCCTACCAGCAATGGGTAGGAGAAACGGGTAACCACGTGCTGCGTGTTATTGGCCTCCGGTCGATTGGCGGTCTGCCCGTTATAGATACCAATGCCGAACACACCATAATTGCCAGAGCCTTTTAAGCCTGCGCTCGTCAGCATGTCGAAGCGCTCCTGAATAGCCTCAGGCGTCCAATAGAAGAAGATACCCAGATCACGCTCGTTGGCTATGGCACTGTTCAAACCGTCGTTTCGGTCAAGCGCCAGTCGGTTGCTGCTCGACTGCAGGTTCTCAAAACCGTACGGGATCTTACTTTGGCCCACACGGAAGCGGTATACCTTGTTCTTGTCGAGCGACACGTCAAAGTAGGCGTCGCGGAGCTGTAAGAAGTGCAGGGCGTTAGAGGATGGCGACGAAGCAAAGTCAGGCTGGATGTAAATCGAGAGACGGTCGCTCACGTCACCGCTGAAGATCAGACGGCCACGGCGCAGGAACAAGCCGCCACCTTCGCCGAGGGACTTGTCGCACTGGTCGCACTTGAGGTTAGGGTTGGTTTCGAGGAGGCGGTTGTAGCGTACCTGCGCGTAGCCACGCAGCGAGATTCTTTCATACCAGGCCTTCTTTTTTGGAGCATCCTGCGTCGCCGCAGGGGCTGGTTGCTGCACAACCACCGGCGTGTTTTGTACAGTGGTAGAATCTGTCGACTGGGCCTTTGTTTCTTTTGGGAACAATAAGCCTGTAGCTAGCCCTGCTGCGAGGATAGCACGCGTTACGGTTGTTACCTTCATTTTTGGGTGAGTATAATTTACTGAAGCCTTAGTCAGGCCCCGCCGCGGAGTCTACTCGCTTTGGGAAGGCTTTTGTTGAATCTAAGAGCGCTCTAATCGCTTGATTTAGAATGTTGTTTATTTTCAACGGCACAAAGGTCGGGTGCCAATGTTACTCGTCTGTTATGACTGTGTTAAGTTAATGTTAAGAAATGACGCTATGTGGCAGTCCTGAAGGTATACCAGGTACAAAAAAAGCCTATCCGGAAAGGGCAGGCGTCTTAACTAAGTTTAACTATAAGGCTGTGGTGCGCTTCTACTGGTGCTTTAATCACATTCCATACGCTTGTCTGGTTGCTCACTGAACCACTCAAACAGATAAGCCAGTAAAAGAAAAGGCTGTCACAAATCCAGATTTGCGACAGCCCTTAATTGTGTTTTAAAACTTATTTAAAATTATAGCCAGTCCAGCTGAAAACTGATGTATTAGCACCTGTAATAGCACCGTTGGTTCTGATGTTAGCATTGTCAGGGTTTTTAACTTCCTGACCTTTAACTGTCATACCTTCATTTTTATACTCAATGGAAGTAGCCGCATTTCCATTGCCTTTACCATCGGTCATATCGATAAGGTCTGTGCAAGTACCGCCTTTAACAAGGAGGTTGGTAATAGTAGCTTTAGCACCTCTGCGCACTTTTACGGCATCTTGCATCTCGAAAGTAGATTCGTTTACAATCGTGATGTTCTTTAAGATAAAATCAGATTGGTTAACATCAGCAGGAGTATTACCATCCAGGTTGCCGTCAAGCTCTGCACCACGCGGGTCAGCTTCCGTACTTGTATAACCACTCTTCCAAACACCATAAGCGTTATCTAATGTGCCAGTCCAACCCTGTGTCACGTCAAACATATCGTCATCAGAATCTACCACCAACAGGTTCTTAACGCTTACTGAACCACCAAACCACTCTACAGCGTCATCAGCTCCGTAAGGGATGTAAATGTTCTCGATTCTGGTGCCACTTCCTACGGCATTCAGCGTCAGGCCATTATGCTCAATGTCGGCTGAAGATTTTGCGCCGGTGTATTCTAAGATAAGATATTCCAGAACACCCGAGTTGTCATTGTTGTTGTCGCCGCCATAGGTGATAGCAGGGTTTACTTCCGTAGTGCTGGTAGAAACTACACCAGATGGGCCAGATATTCTCGCTCTACCGTTGATAATCAAACCACCCCAGTCGCCTTGATTAGGAGTAGCCGCTGCAGATGTAATTCTTACCGGTTTTTCGGCCGTTCCGTTCACGAAGATTTGGCCACCTTGCTTAACAAGGATGTACTTGTCGAAGCCCTTGTCAGCTTTGATAACTGTGCCAGCAGGTATCCGGAGTTTTCCACCTTCAGCTACAATCAAAGACCCTTTTAGCTTGTATTCGATTTTAGGGTCTAGCGTTAGATCTGTAGTAATATCACCGCTCAGCTCACTGTTTGCAACAGGGCCTGGTTCAGTGTTGTCATCATCTTTACATGATAACAACACCATCGGAATTAATAACATGTACAGGTAAAGGAGTGTCTTTTTCATTTTTTTTATTGTTTAATCAAAATTAGAAATGGAGTATCAACTGAATGTGAACGAGAGGTTAACTAATTGTTAAAACTGATAGGATATGCCCAGGTCGAATGAGGCGCCTCTTTTGTAACTGCGAATCACCACGCTTTCAGCATCTCTATCTGAGCCAGCACCTTCTCTGGTGAGCCTATATTCTGGGTTCAAGAGGTTTCTGGCTTTTAAAGAGAGTTTCAGGTGATCATTAAGCCCGACTGCGGTAATAAAGTCTAAAGTGGTTAGGCGTTCCTCAATCAGGTTGTTAAAACCTCTTGTACCAATGGTATGCACTTTGTCGCTCAAGTAGTTCAGTACCAGTGCAGACGTTACATTAACATTTTTCTCAGTTATCAGATTATAAGTCAAATCCGCATTAAGTATATAGGGCGCGGCGCCTTCGAGGGTAGATGTGGTGTTCTGCACAAAGAATGTCGGGTCCAGGTTTACGCTTGTATGGATGTAAGAGGCATTTAACCCGGCATTAAGACGGTGTTTCTCGGCAAGGTTCAGAAGTGACTTCCTTACTTCCACCTCAAGACCGGCAGCAGTTGCATGGTCCGATACGTTGTCATAGGTTCTCAAACCTGCTGAGTTACCCTGATCTACCCTTGCGATTGGATCCACAATGTGCTTGTAAAATGCGTTAACTGATAGTTGATCGCCTGATGCCAGATAATGATCCCACTTCAGGTCGAAGTTGTAATTGGTGGAGACTTCCAGGTTTGGGTTGCCATTTTCGTTTCCATCAATTCCAAGGTAAATGAATGGCGATATCTCTTTATCCTGCGGCAGGGTATAGGTGCGGCTGATACCTGTTCTGATATGGTTCTTCTCGTTAAGCTCGTATTTGGTGTTTAGGCTGGGAGATAAAAAGAATTCATCTATAGTGTTAGAGCCAACGTCAGCGCCACGGTTAACTCGATAGTTTATCTTAGTATAAACATCATCAGCTCTTAAACCTGCATTTAAAGTAAGTTTGTTGCCAATCTTGTGTACCATGTCAACGTATGCGCCATGGTTCATTCTTTGTACATCGTAAGTATCCGAGAATTGCTCAATACGGAAGGCGCCGTTAGCTAAATTCTGCTGATTGAAAACAGGATCAAGGCGTATGTCATTTAGTGGGAAAGTAGGGGCCGTACCTTGGCCTCCAGCCCAGATAAGGTTATAGATAGGGGCCGAGAAGTCCTTGGAGCTTATTCTGCTGTCGTAGCCGACTTCAATGTAAGACAGTCTTTCCGGATCTGTTGAAAGTGCGTATTGCAGGTTGGCTTTAGGGAGGAGAGCAGTTTCTGTTATGTTACTGTTGAACCGTTGGGCTCTTCCTTCTCCCACACCCAGTTGTACCATGCCGTTTCCGATCGAAGGAAACATCACTATTCTGCGGTCTGGTTCCTGGCCAATCACATGGTTTACCGCAGCTCCTACATTATATGTTATTCTGTCGGTTAAATTTCCGTTCCAAATAAGCTGATTTATGAAAACCGAATTGTCATTGATTTGCAAGCGTCTGATATGGCCTTCAGAATTATGATCCTCTGCTACCTGAAACAGTTCTGTTTCCTTGCCATAGAAATTCATGGAGGCAGCTGTGGCCGTGTGCAGGTATAGGGAGTTGAAATGCAGTTGGCTTTTGTTCAGGTTAAACTCCAGATTAGCCGCCAGCATATGTGAAGCGCTCCGGAAAGATTGTTGATAATCGAAATCGCGGAATGGATTCTTGGGGTTGGTTGCCGTAATCAAGCGGGTAACACCTTCCTGGTAATGATATTTGTTGTCCATGGCGCCGACAACAAAGAAGCGGTGCTTATTTAAGAATGTAGTACCACCAGAAACAGAGATGCCGGTGTTGAGTAAAGGGGTTTTCTGAATCGGGTCAAGCGAAGTGTTAAATCCATAATTGTTCACAAATTGCTCACCGCTTTGACTTCCGGGACCGTTCGATGCAAAGGCGTAACCGAATTTGTTCATTCCGTCAGGCAGTGAGAAGTCACTGCCTATAACCTGGCTGTTTATACCTGTTGTAATCCCTATTTGAAGTGCGTTGTCATTAACAAGTTCTTTCGAGTTAATATTGATTAACGCTCCCCCAACATCACCATTCATTGAGGCTGTAAACACTTTGTTCACGTTAACCGACTGAATCATATCGCTCGTGAAAAAATCGAGTGACATATTCTTGAATTCAGGGTCTTCAGAAGGGATGGCAAAGCCGTTCAGTGTGGTGGTGTTGTAGCGATCGCCCAATCCGCGGACGAACACGTTCTTTACGCCGTCGCGTTTGGACACGCCTGAAATCTTTGTGACCGCACCCTCGGCATTGCTAACACCTTTTCTGGAAATTTCCTGTGCTCCAATAGCCTGCGTTGCTATGACAGCTTTTTTCTGATCTAAAAATAGAATTTGCTCGGTTTCTCTGTTCCCTTTTGCTGTTATAGTTACCTCCGACAGTTGCGACATGCTCTGTTCCATGGCCACATCAACCGTAGTTGTTTTACCCGCCGTTACGGTAACATTGGCAATTGTCTTTGGCGTGTATGAAAGGCTGTTTATCTCTAAGGTATAAGTACCTTCTTTTACATTGTCAATGCGAAAGTTGCCGAATGCATCAGAAGGTGCACCTAGCCCCGTGCCCTGCACTTTCACGATTGCGCCGATAAGCTCTTCGCTGTTTTTAGCGTCTTTGATAGCCCCCTGTATACTGCCAGTCTGCGCATGCATTGCAGTGAAGCCGGATAACAGAAAAAATAGAACTGTGGTGAGAAACTGTCGCATAATTTTTATAGTCTTTTTGATGCGACAAAGGTAGACTGACTGTATTACCTCAATATTAATGAGAGGTTAAGTTTGCGTTAACGAGCAATCTTGTTGGTGTAAGTGCTTAGTTTGTAGGTGATTGTGCTAGTGCTGAGCGTGGAGGGACCTGTGCTGGGTGTCAAGAGGGTTGGCTTTGCTTTTGTAGAAGCAGAGAGAATATAGCGATTTTAACAAATTAGTAACTTTTCAGTAACCTGCAGCTAATATTACAGCTTTAGTTTTGTTCCATCAATCCTGCCTTCATAAAAAGAATGATTGCGCATAATGGGTGAGAACATTGCTGCAATCGCTAGTAGCGTGGATTAGTCTCCCACGCTGCGACAAGACCCGTCTCGTAAGAGCGGGTCTTTTTTTATGCCTATACACAGGTATTGGCTATACCTGTGACGTTTGCTTTCAGCAAGCTATACCTTAAAAGTCAGTCGTAGTGCCGCCATCACCACCCAGGTACTGAAACAGGAAATAAGCCAATACCGCCAGCACGATAATGCCCAGACAACCAATGCCACCGCAGCCGCCACGGCCCCTGCCTCCGCCTCCCCGGCCGCCAAACAGTTTACTTAACATCCAGAATTTGAATAAGCCTCTTAGCATAGTTTATACCTTAGGTGGAACACAAAAAACCCAACAGATTCATGTATGTCAGGAGTTTAGGCTTACGCGAAGGTAGGGTTGGGAGTTCGGGAGACAAGTATAGCCAAAGCAGCTATACCTGGTGCCAATGTGGCGCTGGCAAGCCTGAAGTTCCAGGGTATAACCCGCTCAGGTATAACTACCGCAGGTATAGACCGGTCTAGCTGATCGGCACTTTGCGCAGAATGGATTCAATGAAGTCCTTTGTACGTATACCGTCGGCCTCTGCTTCGTAGTTGAGGATGATGCGGTGATTCATCACGTCGTGAGCCACTTCTTTGATGTCCTCGGGAAGCACATAGTCGCGGTCGTCGAAGTAGGCAATGGCTTTGGCGGCACGGTTGAGAGCGATGCTGGCACGCGGCGATACACCAAACTGGATGTAATCGGCAAATTCGTTCAGGTCGTACTCGGCCGGGCGGCGTGTCGCAAACACCAGCTCGATAATATACTTCTCCAGCGTCTCGGATATCTGCACCTGGTTGATTTCGCTGCGGATGGCAAAGATGTCCTCTTTCGAAAGCACCTTGTTCACATTGTCATTAAAAGCCATGTTGGCCATGCGGCGCATAATCTCCAGTTCGTCCGCTTTCTTCGGGTAGTCGATGTATACTTTCATCATGAAGCGGTCGACCTGCGCTTCTGGCAGCGGGTAAGTGCCTTCGTGCTCCACCGGGTTCTGTGTGGCCAGTACCAGGAAAGGAAGATCCAGCTTGTAGGTTGTCTCGCCAATGGTCACCTGTTTCTCCTGCATGGCCTCCAGCAGCGCCGACTGCACCTTGGCAGGGGATCGGTTTACTTCATCGGCCAGAATCAGGTTGGCGAAGATCGGACCTTTCTTTACCTCAAACTGGGAGGCATTCTGGTTATAGATCATGGTACCGATCAGGTCGGCAGGCAGGAGGTCCGGGGTGAACTGAATACGCTGAAAGTCGAGGCGTAGGGCGCGGGCCAGTGAGTTAATGGTAAGGGTTTTGGCCAGGCCAGGTACGCCTTCCAGCAAGATATGGCCTCCAGTAAAAAGACCGATCAGCAGGCGGTTCACCATATAGGACTGTCCCACTACTACTTTCCCCACTTCCTGAAAAACCTGCTTTATCTTCTGCTGGTGGTCTTTCACCTGATCCGGATATACTAATTCGTCTGCTGGCATAGCTCAATGGCATTTAAAGGCCCTAAATATAGTGATTCTAAGGGAGGGGCGCAATTAATTGCGTCTGGCTATGCCGCCATGGTATAAGGAGGGCTAAAAAGAAAAGAGCGCCCTAAGCGCTCCTTTTATGTTCTGTCTCAAATATAATGGGGTTATTGGCCTGTTGCTTCAACGCTTCCATGCGCTCTCGCTTGGCTTGTCGTACCAGCTCTATCATGCTATTGAGCCTGTTTTCCTCTACATCTTCGATCGGCAAAATCATAGTGGTATGAGGTGACTCGATGTGAATGCGGTGCTGTCGCGTCATCAGGTACAGCATCAGGAAAAAGCCGCTCAGCAGGGCAAAGGAATCGTTGAAATAAACAAAAAAGGCCGATACGACGCTAAAAGCGAGATACAGAGGCTTGCCTGTGGCTTTGATCTGCCAGGAAGTAATATCTTCCAGCATAACGGACTGGTAGCTTCTGAAAAGCCAGTTGTTTTGCCGCAGAATAACGCGGTGTGTGGTAAGCGTCAGCTTCTTATCCACCGTTTGGATAAGGTGCCTTTCTCCACCAAGAAGTCGTGTTACTGCCATTCCCGATGGAGCATTAAGTTTGTTTATCTTCGTATTGAGTCGTAGCGAGTGTATCACAGCTAAAAATTGGTGTTGTCTATACCCAGGATTCCCGGAAGCACCAAAGGGTTGCATGCAAGTCCGGCACAAAGTTAAATAAATAATAATTCTTATACGAAGCCAATTAGCCCTGTATCGGTTTTATTACAATTTAGGGCAATTGGTACTATACCTACGGTAATAAGATTCACAGGATTGTAAATTAGTCAGCAAAAAGTTTGCCCATTTTAGATTACAGCAATAAAAATTAAAAATAAATTATATTAATATATAGGAAAAGCCACCCTGAACGTCCAGGGTGGCTTTTTTCGTATATGCTTTAGGGGTTATTTCTAAGCTGTTAGGTAAAATTCTCCCTCGTGGCCATGAGCGCGTTGGTTCTTAAAGCGACCAATGTCGGTCTGCATATTCTCGTAAATTTCCAAAATCTCTTCTGAGTCCTGTGTCAGCGGTTTTATGTGCTCAAGCAGCAATTTAGCCGCCAACGGATAGAACTTAGAGTCGTCCGTATTCTTGGCATTTACTTTAAAACTGCTTACATGCGTTTCCAGCTTTTTCAGGCTAGGGTGTTCGCCCTTGAACTCCTGTATGGTGTCGCGGAGCTTCTCCCGTATCATCAGGTACAAATCCTCTTCGAAGGTCATCCCGAAGTCATCCTCCTCTTCATCATCGAAGCTGTAATCTAAGTCGTCATCGTAATCGAAATCGTCTCTCATGGCTGATAATAAGGTTATTTTGAATTGTTAGTACGCACGGTTGTTCTTTGGGTGTTGCATAAAGTATACTCTTTTCTTTCCGAACAGATACATAAAAACAGGGTAACGTCTGTTTAGGCTCCCAAAGAAAATGCATAAATAATGTTTCGTATTCGTTTTTGCAATGCCTCAGGGCACACCTGTATTGAATTATTTTGCTGTTGAAAAAATGTGGCGGGATACTGACTTGAGACTAAAACGGATAGGCATAAAAAAAGACCTGCTCCCGAAGGAGAGGTCTTCTCTGCAATGCCTGCTGCCTGAGCTTAGGAGAACTTGCGTTCGATCAGGCGGAGCAGTTTGTTTACGCTGTCCTGCTTCTTGCTCCAGTCATACTTGCGGGCCAGGTCATGGGTAACAAAGTGCGTCGCCTCTTCCGGAGTCCTGAACTGGTCTAGCTGCTGGATGGTGTTGTAGTAGGTCATGTTGTCGCCGTCGAACAGCTCGTTGATGAAGCTGAAACGCTGGTTGATCGAGATAGAATTTTTAAGCGACTCAATCTTGCGATTGCTTAACGAATCGCCAATAGAGGCGGAGGCCGGTTTGCTAAACTTCTCGTTCATAGTAGGACGCTCTGCCCTAAAGCGCTCATTCAGGTTATTATCTGAGATGGCGGCAGGTCTGGGCGCAGCTGCTACCGGCGCAGGGGCAGGTGTAGCCACGGGTGCGGAGGCCTCACGCTGTGCCATATGGATTGGCGCTACCACATCTTTTTCCTCAACAGGAGCGGCTGGTGTAGGCTTGGACAGCGAAGCAGCATAAGCTGCCAAAGGCGAGATCTGCTCCTGTCTGATCTCTTCTTCTGTAATTGGCAGCAGACTGTTGAATGCTTCGAGCACCTCGGCCAATGGTGCTATGCCATCGCGGTTGGCGTTCAGGTATAGCCTGAAGCGGCTCAGTATATAATCGCGGTCGCGGTTAGACGGGGAGAGCGTGCCCACAAAGCCTGCAAACAGCTGCTTGTCCAGATCAATGTACTTGAGGTTCTCCTGCAGTTTGGGTAATGTGATGTCTTCCTGAATGCGCAGGAATTTCTCTTCGAAAGTGGCTACCGGCGCCAGCTTGAGCAGAAACGTGTCGTAGATAGCCTTCTGAAGGAGCGGCTCAAAAGCATCACGCTTGATCAGGATCTTGCGCGAGAGCACATTCATGAAGTTGAGCAGCGCTTCTTTTACCTCCTCATGCTCATAGTCGAAGTACGGGCTGCGCAGGTTGGCCATCTCGTGGTGCCACTTGAGCAGGAGCTCTTTTATCACAAACAAATTGACCTGTTTAATAGGCGTAAAGCCAATCAGTTGGGGTCCGTTAATCGTGTCGTGCGCAGCAAAGTGACGGTCGCAAAGTACATTTGCCAGTTCTTTGCTGTAACGTTCAAGCCTTAATTGATTATATTTGTCTTCCATTGGTATACCTTTCTTTCGTAAAGTTAATAAATAATATGCCAAACTTAACGGTGCAAAACCTGTTCGATCGGCAGGTAAAAGTGGCACCCGGCCAAACGCTGCTGCAGGCCATACAAGCCGACGGCATCGACTGGATGCACGCCTGCGGAGCCAAGGGGCGCTGCACCACCTGCCGCATTATTGTGCAGGAGGGGCTGGAGCACTTCGGACCGCTCACCGACAGCGAGCAGCGCTACCGTGACAGAGGCCGCCTACAAGCTAACGAAAGACTAACCTGCCAGTGTACATTAGTAAGCGGAGACGCCCAGGGCCGCGTGCCCCGGCAGACCATGCTGCCTCATATGAAGTATAGCAGTTAAAGAGTTTAAGCAGTTAGAAAGGTAAAAAGTTGAGAAGGTATAAAGTTTGATTGTAGCGATGATACACCGTAACGTCGTGGTGCTACGCAGCATTACCGTTTTCCAGTAGGAACAGGTCGTGAACTGTCCTAATCGTGCACCAGCACTTATGCAAGAGAATCCCTCTGGAGATAGAGGCCTCGACAAAAGGGAGGGGCAGGAGCGGGTTAATCGTGCACGAACAACAATCAACAATTTAACTATCAACAATTCAACATAGCATAGCACAGCAAGAGTAGATGTTTATAGAACCGCGCGTTGGTAATGAGAACCACGCAATCAGAAGAGGATGGATAGAGGTGATCTGTGGATCGATGTTTTCGGGGAAGACCGAGGAGCTGATCCGGCGGCTGAATAGGGCCAAGATCGCTAAGCAGAAGGTGGAGATATTCAAGCCGACCATCGACAAGCGCTATCACGAAGAGGATGTGGTGTCGCATAACGCCAATGCCATCCGCTCTACGCCAATTGATTTTGCACAGGACATGCTGCTGCTGGGCGGCAGCTGCGATGTGGTAGGTATAGACGAAGCGCAGTTCTTTGACGACGGCCTGGCCGAGGTATGCGTGAAGCTGGCCAATAGCGGGGTGCGTGTGATCGCCGCCGGCCTGGACATGGACTACCTGGGCAAACCTTTCGGGCCGATGCCGGCACTGATGGCGGTGGCCGAGTATGTGACCAAGGTTCACGCCATCTGCGTACAGTGCGGCGATATTGCGACGTACTCTTACCGCAATGCCTTATCGGAGCAGCAGGTGCTATTGGGTGAAACAGAATCCTATGAAGCCCGCTGCCGCCACTGCTTCCAGGAAGGCATTAAGCAAAAGAAATAAAAGCCGGTGCTATACCTGTGGCTGGCCTGCTACAGTATGTTTTGTGTGTGACCTGATGCAATAAGAGTGAATCATTCCTAACCTCTATACCTGTGCCAAAACTGCTTTTGTGTCTGCTATACCTTACGGTGCTCCTGCTCGGGTGGCCGGCACTGGTGCAGGCACAGAGTCCGGTAGGTATAGGACAATGGCAGCTTCATGTACCTTATACGCAGGGCAGGGCCGTGGCCGATGCCGGTGACCGCGTATATTTGGCAGCTGACCAGGGGCTTTTCTATTATGACAAGGAGTACCGGAATGTGCAGCCCATCACCCGCATCGACGGGCTGAGCGTGCAGCGCATCAGCACCATTGGCTACGATCCGGAAACAGCCACGCTTGTCATCGCTTACGCTAACGCCAACATCGACCTGCTGCAGGAGAACCTCATCATTAACCTGCCTTCCATCCTGCGCCTGTCCGTCGATGGTGAAAAAACCATAAACCACATTCATATCCATCACAAAACAGCCTATCTCTCCACAGCATTTGGAGTAGTGGCGGTTGACCTTGCCCGGCAGGAGATAAAAGACACGTATACCAACCTGGGACCGGGTGGCGAACGTCTGGCCATAAAAGCAAGCACTGTGCAAGGTGACTGGCTATACCTGATGACGGACCGACAGGTCTGGCGTGCCAATCGTCTGACAAGCAACCTCAAAGATTTCCGCAGCTGGCAACTTGTGAAAACTAATCTGCCTGATGCTACTTCCCTGACAGCCATAGCGTCCTTTCAGGATCAGCTATACCTGGCAGCTGCAGGCTACGGCCTGGGTGTGCTCCGGCAAGAAGGTTGGGAGCAAGTTCCTATACCTGATACTGGTACTATTCTTCATTTACAGGCTTCTGTCAATTACCTGCTGGGTGCCACGGAGCAGGGCATTTTGCTGCTCGACAACCGTGGGGTGGCCTCCATGTTGCAGCACCCAGGTGTACAGTCACCGCGTATGGCCGTGCAGGACGATAAAGGTACGACCTGGGTAGCTGACCGACGCAGCGGCCTGATTGCCTGGGGACTTGAAAGTGAGCCAAAGTCCTTTGCCCCGCCAGGGCCTGCATCCAGCAACAGCTTTCGGGTAGCTGCCGGCAATGGCGTGGTGTATGTGCTCAGCGGAGGCTACAACGAAAGCTACCAGCCGCTTAACCGCACCGATGGCTACTACGGCTACCAGGGCGGGCAATGGTATAACAACAGTCCTGCTTTGTCGCCGGCAGGTGGCAAGCCGCTCCGGGACTTTGTGGATGCTACTTACAATCCGGTGACGGGTCAGGTATACATGGCCTCTTACGGGCAGGGCTTGCTGGTCTGGAAAGGGGAGGAGCAGCCGCTGCTCTACAATGGAACCAACAGCACCCTGCTCAGCACGCAGCCGGCCACAGACCGCACCGAACAGGTACGCCTGACCGATTTGGCCGTCGATGCTGCCGGGCAGGTATGGGTCGTGAACCGCCACCGGGTAGCAGGTGCGCCGGGCTTGCACGTGCTGCGACCTGACGGGGAGTGGCAGGGATTCAATATTGCAGGTATAGCCGACAACAGTAACCTGGAGCGACTGGCGATAGATGACAATGGGTACAAGTGGTTGAGCATTAGTCGTGAAGGCAATGTGCGGAGCGGCCTGGTAGTGTACGACGAGGCCAGGCAGCAGGTACGGGAGCTCAGGGCGGGAGCTGGCAATGGGAATTTGCCGAGCGGTGCCGTGTACAGCATCACCAAAGACATGAACGGCGACATGTGGATCGGAACGGCGGCAGGAGTGAGCGTGTTTTACAGCACTGCCGCTGTGTTCTCTGGTCAGGTATACGATGCCCGGATCCCAATCATTGAGGGGCGGCCGCTGCTTGGTGGTCAGTTGGTTCGTGACATTGCCGTGGACGGTGCCAATCGTAAATGGATGGCCACAGACAATGGCCTCTGGCTTTTCAGCCCGGACGGAGACCGCCTGCTGCAGCACTTCACCACACAGAACAGTCCATTACCCTCTAACAAAGTATTATCAGTGGCCATTGAACACCGCTCCGGCGAAGTGTTTGTGGTAACAGATGAAGGAGTGGCTTCATACCGAGCCGGTGCCACGATCACAGAGGGAAAGCCTGAATGCGCTCAGGTATACCCGAACCCGGTGCGGCCTGATTATACTGGCCTGATTGGCGTATCCGGGCTGCCGAACAATGCTGATGTGCGCATCACCGACATCAACGGTACACTGGTGTACAAAGCCAGAGCCACCGGCGGCACACTTTCCTGGGATGCCCGCGGGTATAACGGCAAGCGCATGAAAGCCGGCGTATACCTGGTCTTCGCTGCCGACCGTGAGGCAAGCCAAACCTGTATCACTAAAATAGCCGTACTGGAGTAAATGTTAGTCAAGACAAGAGGCATCGTTCTCAACTATATCAAGTTTCGCGAGTCGTCAATCATCGCCAAGGTATACACCGAGCAACTGGGCGTGCAATCGTACATCGTGAACAGCGTGCGCAAAAAAGGCACAGGCTCCCGCATTGCCCTGTTCCAGCCGTTCACGCTGCTCGATATGGTGGTTTATACTTCACACAAAGGCGGCCTGACGCGCATTTCAGAATATAAAAGCGCTTACCCCTTCTCCACTATACCTTTCGACATCCGCAAGAGCAGCATCCTGTTGTTTCTATCAGAAATGGTGTCGCGCACAGTTAAAGAGGAGGAGGAGAACCCGGGACTGTTTCACTTTCTTTTTAATGCTATCATCGAGTTCGACGAGCTACAGGAGCATTTCGAGAACTTTCACCTGATCTTTCTGCTGCACCTGAGTCACCACCTGGGCTTTGGGCCGAGCAGCGGAACAGAAATTGTGGAGCAAGTGGCATTCTCGCCTAATGCACAGTCCCTCACAGATGCACCACCGGTACTGGCTTTGCAGGCTTACGAGCAGCTTTTTGACCAGCTGCTACGCACGCCTGCGCAGGCGGCTATACCGAACGGCAAGGTGCGCCGCGAAATGCTTTCTATCCTGATCCGCTATTACCAGCTCCACGTAGAGCGGCTGGGCGAGATCAAGTCGCTGGCAATCCTGTCGGAAGTACTGAGTTGATAAACAAAAAAGGCGATGCATTTGCACCGCCTTTTTCAGTTAAGAAGAATAGCTTTTAGCGTACATTCAGTACGTCTATTTCAAATATCAGCACGGAGTTTGGCGGAATACTGTTGCTACCATAGTAGCCATAGCCCAGGTAAGATGGAATATACAGGTTCGCCTCCTCGCCTTTGCGCAAGTGCTGTAGTCCTTCATCCCAACCCTTGATCACCTGGCCAGCGCCTACTAGTACCGAGAACGGCTTACCGCTTCTGAACGAGCTGTCAAACACATCGTTGCTGACATTGCGGCCAATGTAGTTTACCTCAGCATACTGTCCTGGCTTGATCACATCACCTTCACCTGCTTTTTTGGTCAGGATGTAAAGGCCACTGTTCAATCGAACAACTTTGGTCGTGTCCACATTGTTTGTCCTGAAGTATTTCCGGATCGTTTCCTCGTCTATCTTCTTCTGAGCCTCTATCTGCTCAGGCGTCACGTAGTAAGGATTTTTGTTTTCTTCCTTGCAAGACGCAAAAGAGACCAGTACAACGAACAAGAAGAGAGCCTTAGCAAGCCATATGCTCAGTTTCTGCTTTTTGTGTGTCAGGTTCATGGTAATCGGGTTAAAGGGTACTCAGAAATTAGTTTTTGATATCAACAAGCTCCACGTCGAAACGCAGGATGGAGTTGGCTGGCATCTGCTCGCCACGTGCCTGCTCGCCGTAAGCCAACGTAGAAGGTACAAGCAGAATCGCTTTGCTGCCTTCGTTCAGCTGCGCAATGCCATCGTCCCAGCCCTGAATCACCTGACCCTGGCCAAGTGGGAATGTGAATGGCTGACCGCCGCTCATCGGGTTGTCATAAGAAGATTCCAGTTCTTTGCCGTCCAGGAAAGATAGCTTATAGTGTACTGATACATTGTCACCGGCTTTGGCTTTCGGGCCTTTGCCAGGCTCTGTTACCACATAGTACACGCCAGCGTCCGTCTTCTGCACATTCTTCAGGCCTTTCTCTTTGATGTACTCCTGAATTTTGGCGTCATCAACTTTGATCTGCTCTTTGGCACGTTCCTGCTGAGCAAGCATCTGCTCCTCAAACATTTTCTGCTGGTCTGCAATCGCCTCTTCCTCAGACTGGATTTTGTCAGCTTTCAGGAAGAACGTGAAATGCGTGCCTGGCTTAATGAACGGAGGCATCGGCTGGTTGAAGGTATTGGCGAAAAGTGAGTCAACGCTGATCTTGAACACGCCACTGTCTCCAGCGCGCATCATGGTCAGGGCGTCTTCAAGGCTACCTTTGAAGGTTGGCTCCATTACCGGCAACATCACCGGCTGGCCCTGCTGGCGTGAGTCGAACAATACAGAGTCGTCAGCAGTGCGGTACGACATGTGCATCGTAATCACCTGACCAAGACGTGCGCCCGTTGTATCGTTCGGGTCGATCTCGCCACGGTTCACATACTCACCGTCTTTTTGCTCATATATCTTATAAGCCAGGCCGTCAGCCGTCGTGCGGAATTCGTCGCTTTTGTTTTTGTCGCCGCAAGATTGCAGCAACATCGCACCGGCTAGTACCGGCAATAAGAACTTTGATTTAAATAGCATGGGTTATAGGTTGGATAAAGTGTTTGTTACTAAACAGAAGCCTGCAGCTGCTCTTTGTATTGTGGCAGCAGGCTTTCAAACCTGGCCACGGTATTTTCGAGGCTGTCTATTGACATGCCGCCGGCTGCATTCTTGTGACCGCCGCCGTTAAAGTGGGCGCGGGCAAACTCGTTGACAGAAAAACTGCCTACCGATCGGAAAGAAATCTTCACAGCCTGCGAACGATCAATGATCACGGCTGCAAAAACGATGCCTTCTATAGAAAGAGCAAAGTTCACCAGGCCTTCCGTATCGCCGGTTTTGGAGTCATATGCTTTCAGCTCGTCGGCTGTAATGGCAATGTAAGCTGTTCTGTACTCAGGAAGCACGACCAGCTTGTCCTTGAGGGCATAACCCAGGAAGCGCAGGCGTAGTTCCGAAGAGCTGTCGTAGATAAGGCGGTGAATATTGGAGGTGTTCACCCCGATGTGTAGCAAATCGGCTATGATCAGGTGCACGTTTTTGGAAGTGCTCGGGTGGCGGAAAGAACCTGTGTCGGTCATGATGCCGGCATAGAGGCACTCGCCTATACCTGTGTCGATCTTGTCGCCGTCGCCCAGGGCCTTGATCAGGTCGTAAACCAGTTCGGCAGTAGCGGCGGCCTGTGGGTTGGAGAAATCCAGGTCAGCGAAATCTTCCGGCTGCAGGTGGTGGTCTATTAGCACCTTGGTGCCTTTCGCCTGACGGATGTACTCGCCCATTTCGTTGATGCGCGACAGGTTAGAAAAGTCAAGGCAGAAGATCATCTGCGACTCTTCGATGATGCGGCGTACCAGGGCGTCGTTTTTCTCAGAGTAAACGAGCACATCATCATTGCCCTCCATCCAATTCAGGAAGTTAGGATAGTCGGAAGGAGTGATCACGGTAACCCGGTGCCCCAGCTTTTTGAGGTAGCCGGCCAGACCCAGTGACGAACCCAACGCGTCGGCGTCCGGTTTGTGGTGTGTGGTGATCATCACCTCTTTAGGTTCTCTCAGGAGCTCTTTGAGAGCATTAATGTCGTGCATAAAGCTTGTTATAAATCCGCTGATTAATAGGGATATAAGGCGCAAATTTCTGTAAAAATAACTTCTAAAGCAATAAAATAGCGTTTTAAGACACCGTAGGCGGACCAGTGAGCAGGAGCAAGGTACTGCCTGCAGGTATAGCCGGGTGTGCATTAACATAAATATTTGCAGAAAGTGTAGCCAAAGTGCTGCTATAATTAAGCTAAATGCGCTAATTTTGCACCTTCAAAACGAAACATATACACATTAACTGAATAGACATGGCTGGAAACATCACATTTACCATGATTAAGCCGGATGCGGTTGCAGATAACAACATCGGTGGCATTACTAAAATGATCGAGGAAGGTGGCTTCCGCATCGTGGCGATGAAAAAGACAAGACTGACTGAGGAGCGTGCCGGTAAGTTTTACGAAGTACACAAGGAGCGTCCTTTCTATGGTGACCTGGTGAAGTACATGTCATCTGGCCCGATCGTAGCCATGATCCTGGAGAAAGACAATGCAGTAGAGGATTTCCGCAAGCTGATCGGCGCTACTAACCCGGCTCAGGCTGAGGAAGGCACGATCCGTAAGGTATACGCCAAGTCTATCGAGGCAAACGCTGTACACGGCTCTGACTCTGATGAGAACGCACAGATCGAAGGCGACTTCTTCTTCTCTGCTGACGAGCGTTTCTAAGCAAATAAAGACTACTTATTGATTTCTCAAAAGCCCGCAGGACTATATGATCTGGCGGGCTTTTTTGATTAAGCTTGCCGCCTGAATTTATTCTTTTATGAAACACGCTATACTTTCTGTTTTCTTTACGCTATGGTTGGGTACGGCCTTCGCGCAGCAAGAAAAGATGATATTCTATAATACGAACTGGCTGATCACTAAGCAGGAGCATGCAGCATTTGCCCGCTCAGTTATGATGCCGGATACAGTAGCCAAACTTCACACTTTGCGAGGTTTCAGCTTTGATGGTGACGTAATTGATTATTATTCAAACGGAAAGGTGCTGGCAAATGGCTTCTACGATAAGGGGGTAAAGAGAGGACACTGGCAGTTCTTCCATTTCGATGGAAAACCGGAGAGCAGTGGTGCTTACGAAAACAATCGTCGTGTAGGAGAGTGGAAGTTCTGGTGGCCAAACGGCCAGTTAATGAACGTGCTGCTGTACGATAGCCTGGGCGTAAAAGTGATGCAGCGTTGGAGCGAAGACGGGAAACAACAGGTCAAAAATGGTAATGGTAAGGTCAGCATTAAACTGGAAGCGGACGAGAAAAGCAAAGCCATGCTGGAGGGAAGTTACCGCAACGGCCTGAAAGATGGGCTTTGGCTCAGAACCAATAAAAAAGGGCAGTCAGAGATTCAGAACCAATAAAAAAGGGCAGTCAGAGATAGAGCAGTTATTCTCTAATGGAGAGCTGGTAAAAGACCAGAAATTCAAGCCAAGTTTAACTTATCTTAATCCGGGTATTGATCGATTTGAAGTAGGGAATGAGCCTTACTACTTGCAAAAAGTAGAGAGGTGGATGGTTGATCCGCAAATATATGCAGGGAATTATCCTGTAGTAGCCAGTGTGATGGGATGGGAAGTAGAAGCTGTGAAAGTTAAATCGAAGCCGGACTACTATAAGGTATATGCTCAACTCGAGGGCAAACCCTTTATATATGAAGAGCATCCAACAACAGCGCCTGAGTTTCCGGGTGGTGATAAGGCTTACCAGAGTTACATGAGCAAATACATCGTTAACCCTTTGAAACTATCAGGGGTTAAATTTGAGAAGGTAGTTTATGTAGACTTTGATATCACGGATGAAGGAAAGGTAGAAAATGTGGTCCTCCCTAAAAGCATTCAGGAAGAAATAGTAAAAGATATTATCACAAAAGGGTTTACGGCTATGCCTGTATGGAAACCGGCGACCCGTAACCTTGAGCCCATTTACACGCGGTATAGGTATCCGCTCAATCTTTAAACAAAACAGCCGGCTTCTGCAGAAACCGGCTGTTTTGTTTTATAGCAAATGTTGCTTAAGTTCTCGGAATTTTGAAGCGCTGTCCCGGACGAATCAGGTCTGGGTTCCCGCCAATAGTATCCTTGTTGGCATCATAAATTTTGTTCCAGGCGTTGGCGTCACCGTAGAGCTTCTTGGCGATCTTGGAGAGGGAGTCGCCGCTTTGTACAGTATACACATCCTGGTTAACGTTGGTATCCGTTACCTGCTGCTCATCTTTGTTTGTGAAAAACTTATGGTCCTCGGACTGGCCGGGCACTTTGTTAACCTGATCAGAGCTCTTCTTGGCAGGTTCCTGCTCTCCTTTTTTGAAAAAATCACGCAATCCCATATTTCTGTTTTTTTGATTTCAGTATTTGTTTTTCAGTCAACTGCGAATGCACAGCTGCTTAATTAGATACGCCAATAGGGGGGCATGGTTGTGGTGCCTGCGTGCTTGGCTTTATCCAAATGGCTTTCATTAACTTTCATATACTTTAGCCGTAATCAATGCACGTCTCCTGCATGAGCAGGCGCAGGTATGTACAACTATAAACTATGAATAAGATGAATGCGACATTGAACAGAGTAAAAACCTACTGGACTTTTATGATGGCCTTTGTGCTGATGGCCTTCATGGCTGGCTGCGGAGGCAACGGCGATAATGCGGGCAATGCCAACATGATATCGGGTGGCAGCAGCAAGACCTGGAAAGCTGACAAAGAGCTCACCGCCTCCGGCGACAAAGACAAACTGACCAGTGAAGAGAAGCAGGAAACGATGCAGTTTTACTCGGACGGGCGCTTTGCCATGGGTGGCGGCGGCTCACTCGAAACCGGCACCTGGACCTACGACCAGGCAGGCAGACGATTGTCGCTAACTTTCGAAGGATCCGACGTGTCGCAGAACTTCACAGTAGAGAAACTGACAGACAAAGAAATGCACCTGGTAGGTGGCGATGGCTCTAAAATGGAGCTGAAAGCTGATTAAGAAATAGAGTAGCAGTATATTTTTGAGCAGGAAAGCCGGTCCAGTATGGGTCGGCCTTTTTGTTAGGCAGGTAAATACAAGGTATAAGCTGCCAAATCAGGTATAGCGGTGGAGTAGCACTGCCTGCTATACCAAGCGTCGCAGCGCAAGCAAGCCTAGTGCAGGTCCGATAGCCAGCAGCGCCAGGGTATGGTGCAGCTGCAACTGCGTGAACAAAAAGTCCGTGAGCTGGATGCTGATCACTGTTATGGCAAAACCGATGGCAACTACAATGGTAAGTGCTGTGCCGACCAGTTGCGGTGGGGCGGTTTGTGCAGTAAGGGCCGAGAACTGCGGCGAATCCCCCGCTACCACGATGCCCCAGAAGAGCAGGAAAGGTATAAGCAGTTGCGGCGCATCCAGCTGCAGCACCACCAGCGACAGCAGACAGCACAGGCCGGAGAGCAGTAGTTGCACAAAAGCCACCCGAGCGCTTCCCCATACCTGCGAAAGGTAGCCACCCCCAATACAGCCTACTGCCCCGGCCGCAATCACGGCGAAGCTGTAAGCCGACACCTCGCCAGGACTAAGTTGAGGAATTGCCAACGCCAGAATCAACGGCGTGAAAGCCCACAAGGTATAGAGCTCCCACATATGGCCGAAGTAGCCAAAAGCGGCCGACCGGAAAGCCCGGTCACGGAAAGCCTGCAGCATGTTGCCGAGCTTGAAGGTGATACCTTTCTTCAGGTATGGCCCGTCAGGTACAAACAGGTATAGGAGCAAGCCGCCTGTAGCTGCCATAGCGCTTACCGCTAACATCACCTGCTGCCAGGGCAGTTCAGCACCCAGTGCCCGGATCAAGTGCGGGAATGCAGTCCCCAGCACCAGCGCCCCAACCAAATATCCAATCGCCTTGCCCAAGCCCGCGTTATACCAGCTGGCTGCTATTTTCATCCCTACCGGATAGATGCCTGCCAATAGGAAGCCGGTGAGCGCCCGAAGCAACAGGACGGCGTAAAGATCTTTCGCGGCAAACACCAC
Source organism: Pontibacter sp. LHS1 (assembly GCF_058932855.1). Taxonomy (NCBI): domain Bacteria; kingdom Pseudomonadati; phylum Bacteroidota; class Cytophagia; order Cytophagales; family Hymenobacteraceae; genus Pontibacter; species Pontibacter sp. LHS1. Next base: position 252,842 of record NZ_JBZYWF010000004.1, on the reverse strand, counting down.
CAATGCATTAGCAGCAGCTCCCAGCAAAGCGCACAGCATAAACAGCAGTCGCGGCGATACCCGATCGGCCAGCGAAAGAAAAGCAAATACCAGCGTGCCCGCTATAAAGCCCAACTGCACCGCCGAGGTCAGGAGCGCCAAGGCACCGTCCTGCAACTGCAACGTAGCCTGCAACTCCGGCAGCACCGCATTGCCGGCAAACCAAAGCGAAGTACCCGCAAACTGCGAAAGCACAATAGTAGGAAGAATGCGGGCTGGAGGCGCTGTTAAAACCTCACCCATAAATCGTCTCCGCAAATTTCTCCAGTGCCTTGCGGGTCTCGTAGGTGCGCTCGAACATGCCCATGTGGCCTGTTTTGCCGAGGAAGTAGACCATGCTGTTGTCGGGCAGGTGACATTGTTCTAAGGCTTTGTCCAGCGGCACGGCACCGTCATCTTTGCCGAAGATGAACAGCACTGGGAACTTAGCAGCAGCTAGCACATCGGTTCGGTCCTGGCGGTCGCGCATGGCAGCAAGGCCTTTCGTTACACTCTCCTGGGGCGTCGCAGTGCCAATTTCTTTCATCAGCGCGATTTCCTTCCTGAGCCGGTCGCGGTTTTCGCTGTAGAAGAGCGGTTCTATGAAGGACTGCATGAATTTCTCTACGCCGTGCTTCTCCACAAACTCGATGGTCTTGTTGCGGTTTTCCTTTTTCTCGTCGGTGTCGGGTAGGGCGGAGGAGTGGAAGAGGCAGAGGCCGCTGAGCATGTGGCTATACTTCTCCGCAAAAGCCAGGCTCACGTAGCCGCCCATAGAGTGCCCCACCAGAATACACTTCTTTACACCAAGCTGCTCGAGCTGCTGCTTCACATAGTCAGCCATACCTTCCATGCTGTAGTCGGCTATACTTTGTGTGTTATCGCCGAAGCCGGGCAGGTCCAGTGCGATGGTTCTGAACTTCTGCTGCAGTGGTTTTGCAAAGTCGGTCCAAACGTCCTTGCTTTCGCAGAAGCCGTGCAGGAAAACGAGTGTATCGCCCGAGCCGGTGGAGGTATAGGTGGTGTGTTTTGTCATAGTTTGTGGGGTTCATTTGTACGGAGAGGTCGCGCGACCTGCCCGAATCGTGCATGAATGTATACCTGATTATAAAAGTATATGTTGGAATGCGTATCGCAAAGGATAATTTCTTGTTTCATCGCATAAGCCATATCACGGACAGGTCGTAACCCAATGTTGTCAACTTAAGCCGTATTTGTCATTTCGAACAGCGTGAGAAATCTGAAACATTGCAATAATGCTTAATTAATCCAGATCTCTCCATTCTGTCGAGATGACAGATTGGATACAATGTTATTTAAGTTAACCACATTGGGTCGCGACCTGTTTCTACAGAGGTTTTACCCAAAGCCAAAAACAAAAACCCCGCAGCTCCTGAGGAACTGCGGGGTTTATCTTATCTCTTTGTCAAAAAGTCCTTTGTCAGAGGTTATACCTTCACCGCCACACCGATGATTTCTCTCACAGTATTCTCAATGGCAGTCGGGTCGAAACCGGCGTCGCGGTGCAGCTCCAGCTGTGAACCGTGCTCGAAGATGGTATCAGGTATGCCGAGGCGCTTCACCTGCGAGGTATAGCCGTTGTCGACCATGAACTCCAGCACTGCGCTTCCGAAACCACCCTGCAGGCAGCCGTCTTCCACGGTGATCACTTTGCTATACTTGCTGAAGATGTGGTGCAGCAACTCTTCGTCCAGCGGCTTGCAGTAGCGCATGTCGTAGTGGCCTGGGTTGATGCCTTCGTAGCTCAGTTTCTGGCATACATCCACGGCATAGTTACCGATATGGCCGAAAGTCAGGATCGCAACGTCTTCGCCTTCCTGCACCGTACGGCCTTTACCGATCTGCTGCAGCTCCAGCGGGGTGCGCCAGTTAGGCATAACACCTTCGCCGCGTGGGTAGCGGATTGTGAACGGACCCGCGCCCTCCTGCGAGGCAGTGTACATCATGTTGCGTAGTTCCTGTTCGTTCATAGGGGCAGCTACTACCATGTTCGGGATACAGCGCATGTAGGCGATATCATAGGCGCCGTGGTGTGTCGGGCCGTCAGCACCGGCAAAGCCGGCACGGTCGAGGCAGAACACTACGTGCAGGTTCTGGAGACACACATCGTGCACCACCTGGTCGTAACCGCGCTGCATAAACGTGCTGTAGATGTTGCAGAACGGCACCAAGCCCTGCGTGGCCAGGCCAGCAGAGAACGTCACCGCATGCTGCTCGGCTATACCTACGTCAAACGCGCGGTCCGGCATGGCCTTCATCATGATGTTGAGCGAGCAGCCAGACGGCATCGCAGGCGTTACGCCCATGATCTTGTCGTTCTTTTCAGCCAGCTCCACAATGGTATGGCCAAACACATCCTGGTACTTCGGAGGCTGTGGCGTCTCGTGGTGCTTCTTGTAAATCTCGCCTGTTATCTTGTCGAACAGACCCGGCGCGTGCCATTTAGTCTGGTCTTTTTCGGCCAGGGCAAAGCCTTTGCCTTTGGTAGTGAGTACGTGCAGGATCTTCGGACCAGGTATGCGCTTCAGGTCTTCCATCACCGACACCAAATGGTTGATGTCATGCCCGTCAATCGGGCCGAAGTAGCGGAAGTTCAGGCCTTCGAACAGGTTGCTCTGCTTCGATAGTGTGGCTTTGATGCCGCTCTCGATCTTAGAGGCAATGTGCTGTGCGTTCGGACCGAACTTGCTGATCTTGCCAAGTACATTCCACAGCTCATCACGCAGCTTGTTATAGGTGCGGGAGGTGGTAATGTCAGTTAAATATTCTTTCAGAGCACCTACGTTCGGGTCAATGCTCATGCAGTTGTCGTTGAGGACTACCAACAGATTGGCGTTGGTCGCGCCGCCGTGGTTCAGGGCCTCAAAAGCCATACCGCCCGTCATGGCGCCATCACCGATTACGGCGATGTGGTGACGGTCTTCTTCCTGCTTGTATTGTGAGGCAACAGCCATACCCAGCGCCGCCGAAATGGAGGTGCTCGAGTGGCCTACGCCAAATGTATCGTATTCGCTTTCTTTACGCTTGGGGAAACCGGAGAGTCCACCGTACTTGCGGTTGGTATGGAAGTTGTCACGGCGACCAGTCAGGATCTTGTGCCCGTAGGCCTGGTGGCCCACATCCCATACCAGCTGATCGTAAGGGGTCTGGAATACATAGTGCAGTGCCGTGGTCAGTTCCACCACCCCAAGGCTGGCCCCAAAATGACCGCCGTGGATCGATACCACATCGATGATATATTGCCTTAGCTCCTGACATACCTGTAGCAGCTGCTCTGGCTTGAGGGCGCGGAGGTCGGCAGGCGAGTCAATGGAGGCAAGGAGCTCTCCGGGTTTGATGATCATAGAAATGTCTTTATTATAGACTTCCAACAAATTTTTCCGGCAAAAGTTTTCAAAGCGAAAAATACAATCGGCCGGACAAAACGTAAAGTTAGCAAAATTCAGAACACAAGCTGCTATTTCTCCTCCCTGTCCTGTCAGGGCAGCCAACGGTGGCGTATGGTATAAGAGTGGTAAGTTGCTGTTTATCAATAAGTATTAAAAGATGAGGAACTTAACAGCAATTACGCCGCTTGATAATGCTAAACTTATACAGTTGTAAGTTTATTTTGTTCGGAAATCATGTAGGCGCGGCCTCTATAACGCTGCTGTGGAGCTGCTATTTCATCCGAATAAATTAGTATTTTTGTCCAGCTGCTGCGATCAGCGCATTAACCAAAGGCCAGAGAAGTGAGTTTCGAAATTAAATTACCGTTGTTTGAGGGGCCGTTTGACCTCCTGCTCTTCTTTATTGAGCGTGACGAGCTGGATATCCACGATATTCCTATCTTTCAGATCACCAACGAGTTCATGGGCTACCTCCGGCAGCTGGAGAGCCTGAACATCGAGGTGGCCAGCGACTTTATTTTGACTGCGGCGACGCTCATGCGCATCAAGGCCAAAATGCTGCTGCCCCGTACCGAGAAAGACGAGGAAGGTAACGAGATAGACCCGCGTCAGGAGCTCGTACAGCACCTGTTGGAATACAAGAAATACAAGGCGGTGCTCGGCGACCTTGGCCAAATGGAAGACTTCCGCCTGGCCCAAGAGAACCGCGGCAACATACATGAGGAGCTGCAGCAGATCGCCAACGCCAATCACTTTGAGTACGAACTGCAGGACCTGAGTCTCTACAAACTCATGCGTGTGTTCGATAAAGTGATGCACCGCTTCGAAGAGGAGCAGAACCGTCCGAAGCACACCGTACTGACCTACCCGTATACCATAGAGGAGCAGCGGGATTATATTACCCGTGTGATCGAAGAGAAGAACCAGATAGCTTTTTCAGAGATCATTTCGGCCTTCCCTGACAAGATCGGTATGATTTTCAACTTCCTGGCCATACTCGATATGCTGCAGCTCAACCTGATCGGTATTGAGGTGGGCGATGGATTCAACGACTTCATTATTATCAAAGCCGAGGGACAGGCCGCTCAGGTGACGCAGCTTATCCTTGAGTAGCATTTCCCGGAAATCCTGAAAAAGCCGAACTGTTTCCCCCGAGTTGCCGAATAGTTAAGTAGTTTTGTACGTCAGCCGCTAAGAGCAAGCGCCAAAGAGCTGGGTTACGATAGCCTGCATGGACCAGAACAAAAAGACCATACTTAAGAACTTTAGTCCGATCAAGATCCTGATCCCGGTGCTGCTGGGTTTGGGCGCTACGGCATGGCTGTTCATCAAAGACGACAAGCTCGACGACCTGAAAGGTATAGCCGAAGCCAATTGGTGGTGGCTGGCCGCTGCACTGCTCGTGCTTGTAATCCGTGACCTGGGCTATATGTACCGCATTCGCAGCCTCACCGACAAGTTCCTGACCTGGCGGAACAGTCTCGATGTGATCATGCTCTGGGAGTTTGCCTCTGCCATCACGCCTTCGGTAGTAGGTGGTACCACCATTGCCACTATCGTGCTCAACAAAGAAGGTATACCGCTGGGCAAGTCGCTGGCATACGTGATGCTCACGGCCGTGCTCGACAACATGTTCTTCATCATCGCGGCCCCCATTGCGCTGCTGGCCACGCAGGGTGACGTGTTCCCGGATTTTGGCCTGTCTGCCTCCGATGTAAATGCGCTGAAGACGGCTTTTTACATCAGCTATTCACTTATTGCGGTCTATACCTTCATCATGATCTATGCACTGTTTGTGCGCCCGCGTGCTTTCAAGTGGATTCTGCTGAAGCTGACTGGCTGGAAGCTGTTGCGCAAGTGGCGTATCAATGCTTTCCACCACGGCAACGAGATTGTATGGGCCTCGCAACAGCTACGTGGCAAAGACTTTAACTACTGGGCCCGCGCCGTTATTTCAACCATCTTTGTGTGGAGTGCCCGCTATTTCCTGCTTAACTGCCTGATCGCAGCCTTTACCGATGTGACCTTTGCCGAGCACATGCTGATCATTTCCCGCAACCTGATCTTCTGGATCGTGATGTTGGTTGCCATTACGCCGGGCGGTGCAGGTATCGTCGAGATGGCCTTCCCAAGCTTCTTCGGCTTGTTCCTGGGCCGTTTCAGCAACATTGTGGTGGTGCTTTACCGTCTTATTACCTACTACCCATACCTGGTGCTCGGCTCTATCTTCCTGCCGAAATGGGTGGCCAAGGTGTTCGGGCGCTCTTCGGTAGAAGAGGAAGAGGTAAGCTATCACGACGCCTCTGCCAAGTAGGTCTTGCCGGATCAAACAAGCCACTTTTCCTGTTCTGTCAGTATAAGGTATAGAAAGACATCACCATTATGAAAGCCATTGTAGTTGGAGGCGGAATAGGAGGATTGTGTGCGGCTCTTGCGCTGCAGCAAGCAGGTATAGATACGACCGTATACGAAGCGGCTCCCAGGTTCAGAGGGCTGGGTGCCGGCGTAGGACTGGCCGCCAACGCGATGCAGGGCCTGCAAAGGCTGGGGGTAATGGACGATGTGGTCGCAAGGGGCAAGCAGCTAGATGCGCTGGTAATCTTTGACGAGCACGGTCGTGAGATCAGCAACATGGACACCCGCCGCCTTAGTAACAAGTATGGCATCAACAACTTTGTAATACACCGCGCCGACCTGCACGAGGTGCTGCTGAGTCACCTCCAACCAGATTCTGTGATACTGGGCAAGCGCTGCGAGACTGTGGAGCAGAACGCTGACCAGGTGCAGGTCATGTTCGCCGACGGAAGCCACGCCACAGCCGATCTGCTGATCGCTGCAGACGGTATCAGCTCGGTTGTTCGGCAGCAACTTATACCTGACAGCATTCCGCGCTACGCCGGCTATACCTGCTGGCGTGCCGTTGTCGACAATCCGGGGGTGGAAATCAACAAAATGATATCGGCAGAGACCTGGGCACCGCAGGGGCGGGTAGGTATAGCTCCGCTTCAGGATGACAAGATCTACTGGTACGCCTGCATCAACGCGCCTCAGCGCGACGAGAAGATGCGCCGCATGACACCCGAAAAACTGGCCCGTCACTTCGAAGCGGTGCACTCTCCCGTAGAAGCCGTGCTGGCTTCCACTTCGCAAGAGCAACTCATCTGGAACGACATAGCGGACCTTAAACCGCTGAAGCATTTTGTGTATGGCCGCATCGTGCTGTTAGGCGATGCCGCCCATGCTACGACCCCTAATATGGGGCAGGGCGCCTGTCAGGCCATAGAAGATGCCGTGGTGCTGGCCCAATGCCTGAAGCAGGAGCCTGTATTGGCCAATGCCCTCAAGAAGTACGAAAAACGCCGCAAAGCCCGCACTGCCAAGGTGATCGAGCTGTCACGCAGACTGGGTGAAGTTGCCCACTGGCGTCATCCGTTGTTAGGCAAGCTCCGCAACACCCTCTTCCGCGCCATGCCACGGTTTATCACCCAGCGACAGATGGAGGATCTGTATCGGGTTGATTTTTAAGTTAGGGTAACAGGCAACCGTGTAGACATTGGCCCAGTTACATACTACATGAAATACGGTTAAGAAAAGCGTTTACTTTTCTTACATAATGCATCATATCAACCAGCATGCAAGTCGATCCAAACGCTTCAATTGCTCAGGCCATCGATAAGCCCAGCTTCAGAGAAGCGTTTCTGTTTTGGCTGAAGCTGGGGTTCATTAGTTTTGGAGGGCCGGCAGGTCAGATCGGAATTATGCACGAGTTTGTGGTGGAACAGAAAAAGTGGGTCTCAGACTCCAGGTTTTTGCACTCGCTCAATTATTGTATGCTACTCCCCGGGCCCGAAGCGCAACAGCTGGCCACCTATATTGGCTGGCTGCTGCATGGCGTGCGGGGTGGACTGGCAGCCGGGATTTTATTTGTGCTGCCTTCTGTGTTCATACTGCTGGGGCTGAGCATCGCGTATGTGACCTACGGGAGTATACCTTGGGTCGCGGCTCTGTTTTATGGTTTGAAGCCTGCTGTGGTAGCCATTGTCGCGCTGGCTTTGCTTAAGATTGGCAAGAAGGCGCTTGTTAGCTGGCTGCACTATGTGCTGGCACTGCTCAGTTTTGTGCTCATCTACTTTATCAATGTGCCGTTTCCGTTCATCATCCTGGGAGCCATAGTTGTCGCGGTGCTGGTATTGCGCTACTATCCAGCCGTGCTCCGGCAGCGTGGTTCTGAAGAAAAAAGAGCCGCAGATGAATCCGGCTATTATATCAATGCCACTACTTTACAGCAGGGCAATGCGTTTAACTGGCGCCATACGCTGCTTCAGGTGCTAGGTGCCTTGCTACTCTGGGCAGCACCGTTCGCCGTGTTTAAGCTTGGTTTCCCTGATGCTGCTTTCTGGAATAAGCTCTCCTTGTTTTTCACGCAGGCCGCACTGGTTACCTTTGGAGGTGCCTATGCTGTGCTGCCTTACGTGGCGCAGGTGGCGGTAGAAAAGTTTAACTGGCTCAGCAGCCTGGAGATGATAGACGGGCTGGCACTCGGCGAGACCACGCCGGGCCCACTGATCATGGTGTTGGCATTCGTAGGCTTTATGGCAGGGTATAACCACTTTTCCAGTTCTCTGCTCATGGGTTCGTTGGGGCTCTTTGCGACGACCTACTATACCTTTCTGCCTTGTTTTCTTTTCATACTGGTAGGTGCTCCTATCGTGGAAAGGACCCACAGCAATGCCCATGTAAAGGCGGTGCTGAGTATTGTGACGGCTGCTGTGGTAGGGGTTATTCTCAACCTGACGGTTTATTTCGGCAAGGCTGTGGTTATGACAGATGCAAATGATGCGTGGGGTGTTGATTATTTTAGCCTTGGCTGGATTGTAGTTTCCATTGTAGCGATGTACCGATTTAAAATAGGTATGATTCCCTGGATAGGAGTGAGTGCCTTGGCGGGTTTAGCGATGTACCTGTTTGGTTATTATATGCCAGCCATTTCGGGCCAGTTACCTTAGTCTATTGTTATGTGGCTCTTTGTCAGTTTCCAGTAAATTACTTCATCGTCCCGTACCAGTTCTTCCATACCCAGCTTCTCGAGTATCCGGATAGATGCGGCATTCTCCAGAAGGCAGCTTGCCGTCACGGCTTTTACTGTGGGCTGCCGGAGTGCCCAGTCAACCAGGGCGCTCGCCGTTTCCAGGCCATAGCCCTTCTGGTGCTCCTGCTCAATGATAGAGTAGCCGATGTCAACTATACCTTCCGTATTAGGCGGTCCTTTAAAGCCAGCATCACCTATCACAGTGCTGTTGTGTTTGAGTACAATCATCCAGGATTCAAATCCGGTTGGCTCCGGCACTTTCTCCAGGTGCTTGATGATTTTGGGCAGCGTATCCATGCTTTCCTGATCCGGCCAATAGGGTGTTGCCTGCAACCCGAGATAGGCCAGCACTGCCTTGTCACCAGCATAAAGCGTACGGGCTGCCTCAAGGGTGAAAGGGATAAGGGCGAGCCTAGCGGTGTGGATGGGTTGGATACGCATAAATTGGAAGTATTACTGATAATAAATCAGCTGTATGAATAAAATCTCTGCTGTGGTGGTGGCAAGATGTATTATGCTAAATCAACAATACCGAGCTACTGAATACATGCATTAAAAAGCTAACGCTATGCAATGATATCGATCCTGCTAAATGCAGAAAATAAAAATAGGGACTTCAAAAGTCCCTATTTTTATTTTCTCAGTATATACTACAGGCTCTCTGTTAATTACACCAAGCCCTGCTTCACCAGGTACTCCGCAATCTGCACGGCATTGGTCGCAGCGCCTTTGCGCAGGTTATCGGCCACGATCCACATGTTCAGCGTGCGCGGCTGCGTTTCGTCTAAACGAACACGGCCTACCAGTACTTCGTCTTTGCCGTGGGCATCCTTTGGCATCGGGTACTGCAGGTTTTTCACGTCGTCTACTACTTTCACACCTTCTGTCTCGTTCAGGATGCGGTATACCTCGTCGAGTGTAAAGTCCTTCTCAAACTCCACATTCACCGACTCGGAGTGACCACCCATCACAGGTATACGCACCGCTGTGGCCGTTACGCGGATGGAGTCGTCGCCCATAATCTTCTTCGTTTCGAGGATCATTTTCATCTCCTCTTTGGTATAGCCGTTGTCCTGGAACACGTCGATGTGCGGGAGCACGTTCAGGTCGATGGTATACGGGTAGGCTTTCTCACCTTCTTTGCCTTCACGCTCGTTCATGAGCTGCTCCACCGCCTTCACGCCAGTACCTGTCACTGACTGGTAGGTGCTCACGACAATGCGCTTCGCCTTCAGCTCTTCATGCAGTTTGTTCAGGGCTACCACCATCTGGATGGTAGAGCAATTCGGGTTGGCAATAATCTTATCTTCTTTCGTTAGTTCTTTGGCATTGATCTCGGGCACTACCAGCTTCTTGCCAGGGTCCATGCGCCAGGCCGAAGAGTTGTCCACTACCACCGTGCCTGCTTCGGAAAATTTCGGGGCCCACTCGGTAGAGGTGCTGCCGCCGGCTGAGAAAATCGCAATTTGCGGGGCAGCCGCGATCGCGTCCTGCATCCCGATCACCTTTATCTGTTTACCCTTAAACGCCATCTGTTTACCAACAGATCTTTCAGAAGCAACCAACAATAATTCTGTTACCGGGAAGTCGCGCTCCGCCAGTACTTTCAAAATCTCGCCGCCTACCAATCCGGTGGCGCCTACTACTGCTACTTTCATTGTTTAGGGTATATGTTTAATGTGTTAAGTTCCTCTAACTAACTTATCTGAGTCGCGTAAAAGTTCTAAATCTTTCAAAAGTGGCCGGTTTCCTGACCTCACTGCGTCTTCGAAGACCTGTGAGTGTCTCTGTGTTTGCCTTTGCTGTTCCTTTTGCGGCTGCGAAGTTCGTAAGTTTTCACCACAATATCTGCACATGAAACAAACTTTACGCCAAGCATTTGTAAATACAGAATCCAGGTTTTCACTCTTGAATGAAGAGCTGGTGGTGGACCAGATAACCGAAAGTTGCATCGTTTGCCAGACTATTAACCAAGCTTCCCTCAGCAGGGCAAAATGGATGCTGATGCTGGTTGTAGGTATAAGCCACTTCATTTTCCGTGCGATCAGGTCAGTGATTGCTCAAAATGTGCTAGCTGGAGGCCTTTTCCTTCTGCTCCCAAACCTTAGCGCTGCCCAGCTTCAGGATGACTTCTCGGATGGCAACTTCACCCATAATCCCACCTGGACAGGTGATGTAGGCGGCTTTGTCGTGAACCCCCAGAACCAATTGCAAAGCAGCGGGCCGGCGGTGACGGGCACTATGCTATACCTGGCTACTCCATCTCAGGCGGCAGTAGGTACGACTTGGGAGTTTTGGGCCAACCTGCGCCTGGCCACTTCTGCCAGCAATTATGCCGACATCTTCCTGGTCTCAGACAAAGAAGAGCTGAAGGCCGCTGATGTAAACGGCTATTTCGTGCGCATTGGGGGCACGCCCGACGAAGTGAGCCTCTTCCGGAAGGATGCCGGTAAACCACCAGTCATCATCATTAATGGCGAAGATAAAACTGTGGCAACTTCTAATAATATCGTGCGGGTGCGGGTGACGCGGAGTCTCGACTATACCTGGCAGTTGGAAATAGACGTGACCGGAACAGGCCAAAGCTATAGAAACCAAGGCTCGGTAACAGATGCTACACACAGGCGTTCCGCCTACTTTGGGGTGCTGGTCAGGTATAGCTCAGCCAACAGTCAGCGCTTTTATTTTGATGATTTTCGAATCACCGATACAAACCCGCCCGTGTTGGAAAGCGCTCAGCCACTGAGCACGCAGTCGCTGGAGTTGCGTTTCAATGAGCCGCTCAATCCTGCCGCTGCCCAAAACACAGCAAACTATACCTTGAATGGTAGCGCCAAACCGACTTCAGCTGAACTTACCGAAAGTGGTACCGTGCTGCTCACATTTGCGCAATCGCTACGGAATGGGGCGAACACGATAGCTGTGGCAGGTATAGCCGACCTGTATGGGAATACCTTGTCGAGCCCGGTAGAGCTGACTTTCCAGTATGCGCTGCCGCCTGTGCTGCCCGGGTATAATGAGTTGTTGATTACCGAAATCATGGCCCGCGAAACACCAGCCATCGGCTTGCCTGCCGTGGAGTACATCGAGCTGCACAACCCCACCGATAAGGTGCTCACCCTGCAAGGTATACGCTACTCCGATGCCACTTCTACTACCACACTGCCCAACGTGCTCCTGCAGCCCGGAGAGTATGCGGTAGTGGTGCCGAATGTGCAGGTGGCCAATTTTACTCAGTTTGGTCGAGTGATCGGTATCAGCAATTTTCCGAGCCTGAACAACACCGGCGAGCTGCTGCAACTGCGCCAGCCCAATGGTCGTCTGATCTATGCTGTGAACTACAGCGACACCTGGTACCGCGACAATGCCAAGCGCAACGGCGGCTGGAGTCTGGAGATGATCGATGTGACCAATCCCTGCGCCGGCGCCGATAACTGGATTGCCTCCAACGACTCTCGTGGCGGCACACCTGCCCAGCCCAACTCTGTGGCGGCTTCTATACCTGACAATACACCGCCAACACTATTAAATGTAACCGCACTCGCACCGGACCGCCTATTGCTTCGCTTCAGTGAGCGCCTCGATAGTGCACAGGTCGCAGATAAGAACCGCTATACCTTGAGTCCGGCAGGTATAGGTATAGCCGCCGTTCAGGTTGCTTCGCCGCTGTTTGAGGAGGTGGTGCTGCAGCTGGCTAGCCCATTGCAGGAGCGGCAACTGTATACCTTGACCGCCACAGGTATACGCGACTGTGCCGGTAACCTGAATTCACAGCCGCTCACGGCTACCTTTGCTTTGCCCTCCGCACCTGAGCCCGGCGATGTGGTGATCAACGAGGTGCTGTTCAACCCCAGACCCGGTGGTGTCGACTTCGTAGAGCTCGTCAATCGCAGCGATAAATTCATCAACCTGCAAAACTGGCAGCTGGCTAATGTTAGCAACGACAGTATAGCCAATAGGCGGGTGATCACGACAGCCAATTATGTGCTGGAGCCGAGTGCTTACGTAGTGTTCACCACCAATCCGGAGAACATTAAAAATAACTATCCCGCTGCCCGCGAAGAGACTTTTTTAAGAATAGCCTCTCTGCCATCATACCCCGATGCGGCTGGTGCAGTGGCTGTGCTGCAGCCCGACAACCGCATTGCCGACCGCTTCGACTACAGCGAGCGCATGCACTTTGGCCTGATCGACGACCGCAACGGCATCTCACTGGAACGCATCCGGCTGGATGGCCCGACCTCGGCAGACAACTTTCATTCAGCTGCCACTTCGCTAGGCGCTACGCCCGGCTACCTCAATTCGCAGTCACAGGCAGGTATAGCGGCACAGCGCATGTTCACGATTGAGCCGAAGGTCTTCTCCCCGGATGGCGACGGTTATGAAGATTTCACCACCATCAACTACAGCACTGATCAAACCGGCTTTGTGGCCAACATCACCGTCTTTGACGCACAGGGTCGGGAGATACGCAAGCTGGTACGCAACGAGCTGCTCGCAGTCAATGGTTTCTTCCGCTGGGACGGCACCCGGCAGGATGGCACCAAAGCCGCCATTGGTTACTACCTGCTCTACATTGAACTGTTTGATCTGGACGGGCAGAAAAGCGTACACAAGGAACAGGTTGCAATAGCAGGAAGGCTGTGAGAGTTTAGGAAGTAGGGCATGATGCAACTCTGTCTTCCAATGATGAATATGGTTGTCGCTATGTGTACATGTTATGCCAAAATATAGCGATAATTTCTAGTATTTAACGGCGCTGCCTCTTTGGGCAGGGGTGGGTTAATCGTGCACCCAACAATCAGCAGCTAACAATTAACAATTTAACCTTCAACCATCAGCAATTCAACAATCACCATTAAGCCATTTGCAGGAATAGCCCCGCTGCCTCCCCTTTAACTCCATAACAAACTTCTTAAACTAACTTTTTTAGAAGGTGACTAAATATGTTAGCAACTTTGTTGATAACTCACACTTATCCACAGGTGCTTGCTATAATTTTTAGAATTGTGGCTTATTCCTGCTGCATGTTACCAGCTGACCAGTAGAGTTGGGCTTTGATTTTGGCATATTTGCTGCGCAGGTCGTAAAGCTTGATCTGCGACTCCAGTAGCTTCTGCTCACGGGCGTTTATCAGGAAAAGAGAGCTTTCGCCGCTTCTGAATTTGATGATCTCGCCTTCCTGCAGGATGCGGGCATTCGTCACCATCTGCTCCTGCAGCGCAATCTGCTCTTCCAGTGCGAGCCATTCATTGTACACCATCTGCACCGCGTTCTCGATGGCGCGCAAGGTAAATGACTGCTGAAAGCCTACTTCCTGCTGCTTGATTTTGGTGAGCTGCAGTTTGCCCCGTTCCTGCCGCAAAAACAGCGGTTGGCTGAAGCTGATGCCCACTTTGTAGTTGTTGCGCATATAAGGAGCCTGAAAAGCTTCGCCGTTCATGAAAAAATCGCTCTGCAACAGGTTGTACTCTACATCCAGCTTTGGCTTGAGCTTATCGGCGGCGAAGCGGCGCTCTACTTCCAGCTGCTGTCCCTTCAGGTCGAGTTTAACAATATCGGGGTGATTGACCTTGGCCAGTGCTACCAGCTCCTGCAGGTCTTCAGGACTGAGGGGATCAAGCTCGGTGCCAGCAGCAGACGGTACGGCATTGGCGGCAAGCTCCAGCGGCTGATTGCCTTCGTCCCACAGGTGCATCTCCACCCGCAGCTTGCTGTTGTTGTACTGCTGCAGGGCGGCGCTCAATAGTACCCGGCGGTTGAGCGCCTCGGTGCGTGCCTCTACGGTGTCGATTGCGGCCAGGTCACCCTGGCGGGCACGTTCGTTCACGGCCCGGGTGCGGACTTCGGCTAGCTCCAGGGCCTCCCGGTATACCTGTACCTCATTATAATAATAGAGCCAGTCCCAGTAATCCTTCGCCACATCGAGCAGCAGTTTGTTTACCAGCTTGAGGCGGTCGGCTTCGGCCATCTGGGGCAGCAGTTGCGCCTGCCGCACAATGGAGCGGCGCTCGTCCATGAACAAGCCCTGGCCCAGTGGTATGGCTATGCCTGCGTAGCTAAGCCCGTTCGAAGGGGTATATTTTTCAGGATTCAGGTAGGGGCCGCTGTTGCGCTCGTAGCCCGCCAGCAATTGCGGACCAAACCAGAGCGGCACCCGCAGGCTGTTGTTCCAGTAGGTATAGTACTCCTTGTCCGAAAACTGCTTTTCGCCATACTTGCTGCTCAACACAGGGTCGAAGCCGCCACGGGCCATGCGCAACTCCTGGTCCGCCTGGCGGGCAAGCAGCGCTGCCTGAGCCGTCAGCGGGTGATGCGCCAGCACCTGCTCGTAGAGCGCATGCATGGTCAGTACCCGCACCGAGTCAGCCGACTGGGCTATGCCCGGTCGGGCTATACCTGCCAGGCAAAGCAGCAACAGCGAAAAGACTAAAAGGTGATATCTCCTCATGTACTTATTTCTCTTCTTTGGTCTGGGTATTGGCACCGTCTACAGGCAGTGTGCCCGTATAGTCTGGCGGGAAGCCGTTGAGCTGGCGCCACAGTTCGTACCAGATCGGTACTGTGTTCAGCATGGCCCAGCCCTGCACGCCTGAGCCAATGCGAATTGCTTCGGGCCATTCTTCCTGCTCCGGGTCCTGCACCACCAGCATACGGTACAGACCATTGGTAGCGGTATTGTCGATCACGGCCACTTTGCCGCCAAACGTACCGAAGCCCAGGTTTGGCCAACCCGAGAATACGAGTGCCGGCCAGCCATCGAACTGCAGGCGTACCGGAGCACCGCGGTAGAGCAGGGGCAGGTCCATGGGTTGTACGTATAGCTCCACGGCCAGGCGTGGGTCCTCGGGCATAATAGTGGCAATGGCTTCTCCTTCTTTGATGGTTTCGCCTATACCTGCGCGAAGTGTCCGCACCAGGTAACCCGTTTGGGGCGCTACCACCTGGTAAAAGGTGCTGCGCACCAGCGTACTGCTATACTCGCTCCGCAACTTCGACACATCGCCGATCGTGCTGTAGAGGTAGGCCTGGTTTGAATTAAGCTCCGATTCGGCTTTGGCGAGTTTATCGGCATACTCCGCCTGCAGCGAGTTGAGCTCGGTATAGGCGTTCTGCAGTTCGGCACGGGAGCTGCCCAGTTTATTTTCGTTGGCGATGAGCTTAGCTTCCGCTTCCTGTAGTTTCAGGCGGCGGGCCTCCAGTTCGGTCAGCGACTTCAGGCCTTGCCTGTACAGCTCTTCCTGTCGCTCGTACTGGTTGCGGGCTATTTCTACTTCTACACGCTGCGCTACCAGGTCTGCACTGTCACTCTGCACCTTCAGGCGTGTCTGGGCTATTTTGTTGCGACCTTTGGCCAGGCTGAACTGCAAGCCCTCGCGCAACGCCTGTATCTGGTCCTGCAGCGCCTCGGACTTGGCTCTTGTAGCTGTGGCAGCTCCTTCCTTAGCCTGCACCTGTTCATCCAGACGGTCGAGCAGCTGCGGGTCGAAGAACTTTTCTTTCACCTCCGACAAACTAACGATCGTGTCGCCTTTCTGCACCAGCTGGCCCTCCTGCACATGCCAGCGCTCAATGCGACCAGCTATGGTGCTTTGCACGGTCTGTGGCCGGTCTTCCGGGTTCAGGGCAGTGAGTGTGCCGCGTGACGAAATATTCTGTGTCCACGGCAAAAACAGGATCAGGATCAGGGAAAGCACAATACCAATGATCCAGTAAGCCAGCGTACGCCCGAGCTTCGGTGTGCGCACCATGTCCATTGCCTGCATGGCCCTGTGCTCCCGCGATGGGGTATAAGGATCTTTCTCTTTCATGGTTATACAGTCAGGTTGGCCAGTTGCTGATAGGGTGTGCTGTGGCGGATCTCTTCAAAATTGCCGTTTGCCACGAGTTGTCCACCTTTCAGGAGCAGCGTGCGGTCACAAATGGCCATCACTTCCGGATCGTTGGAGATGATAAGAAGCGTCCAGCTGAACTCCTGCGACGAGAGCATCTGGATCAGGCGTAGCTTCTCGTGCTTTTCCATACCTCCCCAGAAGTCATCCAGAAGAAGCATTTTAGGGCGCAGCACCAGGCAGCGGGCCATAATGATCTTGCGCGACACACTGGCCGGCAGACGAATGCTGCCACCGGTCAGTTCGGTTTGCAGGCCGTCAGGCAGTTCATGTATAAATTCGGTGAGGCCTACATTGTCAGTCGCCCAGATCACATCTTCGATCGGTACGTTCGGTATACCGAGCGTGATGTTCTCCAGAATGGTGCCGTCAAACACCTGCTCCTTGGAGGTGTTGTCACCGATCAGGCGGCGCATGCTATTCTTGTCTAGGTCGCGCATTGAGAGGTTGTTGTAGGCGATGCTGCCTTCATAGTTCTCGTACAGTCCGAGCAGCAGCTGGCTGAGCGTCGACTTGCCCGACCGGTTAAAGCCCGCAATGCATATCCGCTCTGAGGCCAGTACATCGAAGGAAATGCCGTTGATCGCATACTCTTCCACGTTCGGGTACTGGTAGCGCAGGTTCTTTACCTGTATTGACAGTCCATGCCCCTTGCTTGGCATAGGCACGCCGCGTTCTTCTTCCAGCGGCATATCAGTAACCTGCCCCAATTTGTCAAGGCTGGTAAGCATGTCATAGATCGTATCGAGTTTGATGATGATCTTCTCCACCGCCGACATGATAAGGATGATGACGATCTCGGAAGCCACAAACTGCCCGATGTTGATTTCCCGCTGAATCACGAGGATAGCACCCAGCACCAACAGGCCTCCTGTAATCACGGTTTTGAAGCCTACAAAGCTGAAATACTGCGTCATCAGTACCCGAAAGTGTTGTTTGCGCGCTTTCAGGTAGCTGGTGACAAATCCATTGGTTTTCTCGGTGGGCAGATCAGACTGACCGGCCAGCTTAAAAGTATTCATAGAACGGGCCATCTCCTGCAGCCAGGCGACCAGCTTGTATTTGTACTTCGACTCGGTGATGCTGGTGTCGATGCCGCGGGGACTCGTGAAATACAGGATGCCAATCAGCACGATGACCAGGATCATGCCGAATACGATGAAGTAGGGGTGGTAGAACGATAGCAGAATCAGGCCGAAGACGATCTGTATGGCAGACGTGGTAAAGTCAGTCAGCAGCTTGGCCATCGATTTCTGCAACGAAATAGTGTCGAAGAAGCGGTTCATCAGCTCAGGCGGATAGTAGCGGTGCAGCGCCTCCGACTGCAGGCGCGGTACCCGAAAGGCAAAGTCGAAAGCTGTGCGTGCAAAAATGCGCTGCTGTATGTACTCCACCAGCCACAGCTGCATAATTTGCATACCACCCACAATAAGCAGGCCCAGCACGATAAGGGTGATCAGTACCACCACCGAAACCGTGATCTGCCCACTCGAGATAAAAGCGATGATGCTCTGAATACCCAGCGGCAGCGAAAGGCTGATAAGACCCGCCACGATCGCGTAGATGTACAGGTACACGATCTCACGTTTCTCAGCGGCAAGGAGCTGCCAGAAACGCTGCATCGGCGTGTAAAGAGGTTTGTGTTTATATGCTTTACTCATGTGTCTGCTTTATCTTTTCTGGTCAACTGCCGCAAATACCAGATGTTTTAAAAAAGTGGCCGTTTCTTCGGGGGAGCGCTTTGTGCCTTTGATCTCGGTGAGCGAAGGCAGGTGCTCGGCAAAGAACACCTGCTGGTGGGCTGCCTCCATGATCGTGCTGATGAGGGCATGCGGGTAAGGGTAGCCGGGGTTTATGTCGAGCACCATCTCGGCTATGTGGTGGCACAGGCGCTTGTACTCCAGGAAATAACCGTCCTTGTTATCATCGTCTACTTCCTTGGTCAGGTATACCTTGGAGGCCTCCACTATCACAATCCTGTACAGGGCGCTTTCGTTGATGTGCTGCGTAGCAGGATTGTCAATGCCGGAGGATGTGATCACGTCTATGGCCCGGTTCAGGCGTTCCCGCGGGTCAGTTATGTTGTTGGTGTGGAACAGTACAAAGTGGTCGAGCCAGGCCCAGTGCCACGACACCAGGTATACCAGCAGTTTGTGCTTGTTCTCAAAATAGCGGTATATGGAAGCCTCCGTAGACCCAATTACATTTGCCAGCTTCCGGAATGTGAACTGCTCAAAGCCCAGTTCATCAATCAGGCGTATGCTCTCTTTGATGATGCGGCGCCCCAATTCGGTGTTCTCCGGATCACGCATGAAAGCCTTGTGGTTCAGGTTTATTTTAATGCTGGTCGTGTTCATGTGCTATTGACTGTTTAAGACTACGCCTGTATAAGGTGTCCGTTCCCGTTTTTTGATGCTGTTGTTCCTGTTGCAGCTGCTCATTATTCGAGATTGGTATACGCAAAGTTATAACAACTTTCTTTAATAATAGTAATACTATCATAAAAGTTTATTTTACTTAGAATTTTGATGTGGCTTGTAGGCGGTAAATGCTGTGGTATCGTATAAGTACAGGTATAGCCTTCTTTTGATTTATGTAATCTCAAATTGCAGACGCCATGGTCTCTATTCACGAAATTGCCCCTGATGTATACCGTATTGGGGTGTATGTGGCAGAATATAATATGCAATTCAATCATTTTCTTATTAAAGACGATGAGCCAATGCTTTATCATGCAGGGATGCGTATGATGTTTCCGATGCTGAAAGAGGCCGTTTCCAGTTTGATCGAGCTGGACAAGCTGCGTTGGGTGGGCTTTAGCCATTTTGAAGTGGACGAATGTGGTTCGCTTAACGATTGGCTGGAAGTGGCGCCGCATGCACAGGCTGTCTGCAGCGAGATTGGAGCGATGGTGAACATGGGGGACTTTGCCATACGCCCGGCCAGAGGGTTGAGCAGAGCCGATGCGCTGGAGACAGGCAAGTATAGCTATCGGTTTATACCGACGCCACACCTGCCGCATGGCTGGGATGCCGGCGTGCTGTTCGAGGAAAAGAGCAAGACGCTTTTCTGTTCCGATCTTTTTCATCAGGATGGCAACGGCACCGCCCTCACTGACCGTGATATATTAGCTGAAGTGCGTGCCTCGCTTCGGGCAGGCCAGTCGTCGCCGCTGCCTGACTACATGCCCTACACTCACAAAACCAAAGGTATGCTGCAAGAGCTGGCCGACCTGAAGCCTGCAACGCTGGCCATAATGCATGGCTCTTCCTACCGGGGCGACTGTGCCAAGGCCCTGCAGGAGCTGAATGGCATTATGAAGGAAGAACTGGGGCCGGAGCAGCAAGTAGGGGTGCTGGGTGGTGTTATACCTTAGGCGAATCAGAAAAAGAAGCTGTACCTTTGCAATTCGCTGCGGCCTTACGTAAAGACCAGTAGCCAATCAGCAAAGTATTATCATGAAGTTCGAAGACTACCGCATATCCGACGAGATCAAAAAAAGCCTGAGTAAGCTAGGTTTCCGGAAGCCAACCGATATCCAGTTCAAAGCAATCCCTCCGATCATGAAAGGGGAGGATGTGCTGGCGATTGCCCAGACAGGTACCGGAAAGACGGCTGCCTTTGCTATACCTGTGTTGGATAAACTGCAGTATCAGATCAACCGCCGCCGCTCCGACGGCATCAAGTGTGTGGTGATGGTGCCTACCCGTGAACTGGCTTTGCAGATCACTGAGGTGTTTGAAGAGCTCGGTCGCCATACCCGCGTCAAGACCTTCTGTGTTTTCGGTGGTGTGGAGCAGGGACCGCAGATCGCCAAACTGGAGGCAGGTATAGACATCCTGGTAGCAACACCAGGTCGCCTGTTCGACCTCGTGAGCCAGGGTTACATCCGGCTGGAGCGTGTGGAGACACTCGTGCTGGACGAAGCTGACCACATGCTCGACCTCGGTTTCATCCACGACATCCGCCAGCTTATCGCCAAGCTGCCACGCAAGCGGCAGACCCTGTTCTTCTCGGCCACTATCAACGAAAAGATCAAAGAGTTGGCCTATTCGCTTGTGAACAAGCCAGTGCGCATTCAGATTTCTCCGAAAGATCCGGTTGCAAAGAACGTGGACCACTCCGTGATGTACGTGGAGATGGATGAGAAGCGGTTCTTCCTGGAGCGGGTTGTGAAAGAGAACCCTGATAAGAAGATACTCGCCTTTGTGCGCACACAGGTGCGGGCCGAGCGTGTAGTGGCTGCCATGGAGCGCGTAGACATCGCTGCGATGAGCATTCACGGCGGCAAAGAGCAGAAAGATCGCCTGGAAGCCCTGAAGAAGTTTAAGAAAGGGGAGGTGAAGCTGTTAATCGCCACGGATGTGAGCGCACGCGGCATCGACATCCCGAGCGTAGACTATGTGGTGAACTATGACCTGCCGGAGCAGCCCGAAAACTACGTGCACCGTGTGGGGCGCACAGGCCGGGGTATGGCCAAAGGTATAGCTGTGTCCTTCTGCAGTGCCGAAGAAAAGCCGATGCTCGACGAAATACAAACCTATCTGACCAAAGACATTAAAGTACTGCAGCTCGACCCTGAAGACCGCGACGCAACCATCGACTTCAGCGCCGAGGCCAAGTTTGACTGGAAGGCCCTCATGAAGGAGGCAGAGGAGACGGAGTCAAAAATAAAAGCCGCCAAATCGAAAAAAGCGAAAAGCAAGGCTAAAAAGAAAAAATAGTTTAGCAGTATATCCTGCTTGCGAAGCCTGCCTGATATTTCTGTCTGGCAGGCTTCTTTTATGCGGAGGATTTAGGTATAAATCCAGTCTATTATTGCACGATATACGTATAACATAGTATAAACTATTTATTAATACATAGCGGAGCAGCCGTTATTTAACAGAAAGGAGTGTGAGATGAGACGCCATAGAAGAAGCTACCTTTCAGGATTATTTTTTAATACTGGAAATTATGATGTGACAACTGTTGATGAGAGCTTCGGCTTTTCCAGACAGTTTACTGACACTGTTAGCCAGGGGCTAATGGACGATGAAAGAATTGAGCGTGAGCACCAGAAGGAGGAAGATTTAAAAGAGCAGGCTCAAATAAAGCCTGATCAGGAGACTCCTGAAAAGTAATCGCAAGCAATTAAAGCCCTAGATATTAGCACCTAAAGACAACAAGCCTCCTGTTGCCAAATGCAGCATGAGGCTTATTGTTTTCAGCTGCCTCAGCAGCTATACCTCACCTGCAGAAAGCCGTTTCGGTAAAGTTTGTTCTCCGTGGGAATCAGCTTCAGCTTGTGCTCTGCAGTCTCTTCTGAAAACAGCGGAATCCCTTTACCCAGGACAATCGGAATGTATGTCAGGATGATTTCGTCCAGTAGGCCTGCATTAAGCACGGTGGCGTTCAGCTGTCCGCCGCCAATGAGCCAGATGTCTTTACCGGGCTGCTCCTTTAGCTTTTCTATAAAGTCTACCACCTCGTCTTTCACAAAGGAAACATGCTCCGTGTCCTGCTGTTCGGAGCGGCTGAAGACATAGTTTTTCAGGTCAGGGTAGGGGAAAGGCATGTCGAAGCCCATGACCTGCTGGTAAGTCTTACGCCCCATCAGGGTGGTATCAATTGTTTGCAGGAAGGCCGTGTAGCCGAAGTCTTCGTCAGGTATGTTGTACTTCTTATCGTGTAGCCAGTCGATGTTTCCGTCGGGCCGGGCAATAAACCCGTCGGTGCTGGCAGCGATGTACAGGATGATCTTTCTCATAGCGCTATAGGTACGCAAAATCCAAGCTTCTGTATAGCCGCTTTCACATATAATTAAAGTACAGCGCTTTTAACACGGTGTTGCTCCCCGGTGCAGCCATTGTAGCCGATTGCCTGGTTGACGGGGCAATAGCGCAGCATGCCCGTAACAATAGGTATAACCCCGATAGCTGACAATGCCTTTATATTATAGTATGCACCCACTCCGATAATGGCAAGTCCTGCCAATACGCGCACTTTCTGTTCAGTCAATCCTACGTTGCATTCCATACTGTTCTCTATTTAGATTCTTCCTAGTCATACGACAGACATATGGGCAGATGTTATCATTTGGATGTATTATAACTTGCACAATCATGATATTAAATATAACTTATGGTGGCAATGCAAGAAATTAACAGAAATGGAGTCTTCTATGCAGCCTGGCGTGTGCTCCCGGAAGCGGGTGCCTGGATGCTTGGCTTGCTGCTGCTGGCTGGGATGGAGCCTGCGGGCAATCATCTGTTCAGCATGTGTCCCATCAGTTGGGTGTGGCAGGGCGGCTGCCCGGGCTGTGGTCTGGGGCATAGTGTGGCTTATTTGTTCAGAGGCGACCTGGCGTCTTCCTGGGAGGCCCACCCGCTGGGCTTGCCTGCTCTGCTTATGTTGTGCTGGCGTGTGTTGGAGCTGTTAGTGCAATCGCGCAAGTTTTACCTGTATCATTCTAAACTATAAACTATGGCCAATGTATTTAATTTAATGCCTGAGCTTGAGCCCGATGAAATGGCTTATGTGCAAGGCCTGCTGAACGCTATGTCGGACTACGAAGCGCAGCAGTTCGTTTCTGTTTACAGATCCCGTCGACGTGAACCGTTGCTTGTGCTCATTACTGCTGTTATCGGGTTTTTTGGAGTAGCCGGCGTGCACCGTTTTGTATTAGGGCACATAGGGATGGGGCTGCTATACCTGTTCACAGCCGGTCTGTGTTTTATAGGTACCATTGTAGATGTGATAAATTACAAGCGGCTGGCATTTGAGTATAATATCAAGGAAGCGCAGCAGGCACATGCGATCGTGATGGCGCAATCAGGCAACTACGGGGGCTCCGGCGGATACGGAGTTTAGCTTTTGTTACGGTTGCTACTATTGTTGTTATAACACCTTCCGTATGAAGCAAGCTTTTTACTAAAAAAAAGAGACCACCTGGAGAGGTGGTCATGCATTGGTTATTCCTTCCAAAGACTACTGTTTTATCAAATGATGTGGCCTTCAATGTGTTGTAAGCGTCATTTTGTGGCTTTCAACGCTGTCTGAAGGCTTTTAAAGGGCAGAAAAAAATATTACGAAGAATCTTTGTTAAGGTTTTGTTAAATGTTTTTAATGCCTATATTTGGAGATAAAACTATTCTATTATCTAATCTATTTTCAACAACCTAACAAAACAAGTGTAGTTTATGAAGAAAGTATTACTACTTAACTTCTTGTTTTTGTTTGCGCTTTTGGGCCAAGTAGCGGCACAGAGTCGGACAATAACAGGTAAAGTTACAGGGGCAGGGGACGGAGCACCTCTACCTGGTGTATCTGTAGCTGTAAAAGGTACCACTACCGGTACAGCTACAAATGGGGATGGTACCTTTAGTGTTAATGTATCAGGAGATGCAAATACTTTGGTATTTCGTTATATTGGTTACATTACAAAAGAAGTTGCAGTAGGATCTGGCAATACGGTAAACGTATCCTTGGATCTGGACAATAAGCAATTAGCTGAAGTTGTAGTGACTGGTTACGGTACCCAAATTAAAAGTGAAGTAACGGGGGCTGTAACAACAGTAGGTGCTGCTAAATTGGAAGACAGACCAGTTGCATCTGTTGATCAGTTGTTGCAAGGTCAAGTTGCTGGCCTACAGTCGGTTACAGGTTCTGGTCAGCCAGGTGCAAACCAGCAGATCCGTATCAGAGGTATTGGTTCAATCAACGCTGGTTCGAACCCGCTTTATGTAATTGATGGTGTGATTGTTAACTCTGGTGACGTATCCCGACTAACCACTTCAGCTAACCAGCTTGCGGGTCTTAACCCAAATGATATCGAAAGTGTGACAGTATTGAAAGATGCTGCTTCTACTTCAATCTACGGTTCTAGAGGTGCAAACGGTGTAATCGTAATCACAACGAAAAGAGGTAAGGCTGGGAAAACAAAGTTTAACTTCTCAACTGAGCGTGGTTATACAGACATTGCCAAGAGACCAGAAGCTGGTGAATTCCTGAATGCTGAAGAGTGGTTAGCTTTGACGCGTGAGGGCCTGGTGAACGCAGGTTATAACCAAGCTACTATTGATGGTTTTATGCCAGGTTTGGGTGAAGGTTCAGGTGTAGACACTGATTGGTTTGACTTGGTTACAAGAAGAGGAAACCAGCAGACTTATAACCTTTCTGCTTCAGGTGGTAATGAGAAAACTCAGTTCTTTATTTCAGGTAGCTTATTTGAACAGGAAGCTCCGGTAATCGCTTCAGATTTCAGAAGAATCTCTGGCTCTTTGAACCTGAACCACAAGATAAATGAGAAAATCTCTTTCTTCAATACCCTCAACATCTCTAACATCAACCAGAAGTCGCCATCTAACGGCGGTGCTTTTGCAAACCCTGTGTTAGCAACGGCATTCTTGTTCCCTACAAAAAATCCTTATAATGAGGACGGAACATTGAACATCAGCCGTGACGGTAACACAAACTTCAACAGTGTATTTAACCCGTTGTACCTGGCTGAGAACGATAGCAGAGACCTGAGAAACACAAAAGTTATCGGTTCCATTGGCGCTGAATACAACATCATCAAAAACCTGAAGTACACTAGCCGTGTAGGTATAGATTACTTTAACATTGAAGAATCTCTCTACAGAAATCCTTTCCATGGTGACGGTAGAACATCTTCTGGTGGTGGTTTCGATTACTATACCCGTGTATTCAACTGGATTACAACAAACCAGTTAAACTACCGCTTCCAGGTTCCTGGCGTAGAGAAGCTTACAGCAGATGCAACAATAGGCTACGAAGCTCAGAAATCACGTCAGTATAACCTGTCAGCTTATTCAACAGGTTATCCTCCAACCACAGCATTACCATCTTCTGTAGTAGCAGCAACGCCTGTCACTGCAAGTGCTTCTGGTAGTGACTATACGTTTGCCTCTGTTCTGTCTAGCTTAAACCTGAGTTATGCAGATAAATACATCCTGAGCGGTACTTTCCGTAGAGATGGTTCTTCAAGATTTGGTTCTAATAACAGATATGGTAACTTCTGGTCAATAGGTGCTAGCTGGAATGTGCATGAGGAAGCATTCCTGCAGAATCTTGATATCTTGTCTACATTGAAACTGCGTTCTTCTTATGGTGTGAACGGTAACGGTGATATAGGTAACTATACTTGGAGACCTCTGTTCGGTTACGGTATAAACTACAACCAGCAGCCTGGTGGTGCATTCAACAACATTGGTAACATCGACCTTACTTGGGAGTTGAACAAGCCTTTCAACGTTGGTGCAGACTTTGGTTTATTCGGTGAGAGATTCACTTTCACAGCTGACTATTATGTAAGAACGACAAGTGACTTGTTGCTAAATCGTCAGATATCCAGAACTTCTGGTTTCAACTCAATCCTACAGAATATTGGTGAGATGAAGAACAGTGGTTTTGAATTAAGCATTGGTGGTCATCCAATCGACGGTGCTTTCAAGTGGAACACGAACTTCAATATAGCCTTTAACAAAAACGAAATCACAAAGCTTCCTGATGGCAATGATATCATCGATGGAGCCTTCATGATTAGAGAAGGTGAAGACTACAGAAGTTTCTATGTGCGCCAATGGGCAGGTGTAGATCCGACAACGGGTAACCCACAGTGGTGGAAGGATGCTGAGAAGACTGAGAAAACATCTGATTACAATGCAGCTGAGCGTGTACTTTATAACAGCGCTACGCCTAAATTCTTCGGAGGCTTTAACAATACCTTCTCTTTCAAAGGATTCACGCTAGATGCCTTGATAGTTTACAACTTTGGAAACTATGTACGTGATGGATGGGAGTTCTATCTACAGGATGGTTCATACCCACTTGCTAACAAGTACCGCAAGAACCTTGATAGATGGCAGAAAGAAGGAGACATCACCGATGTGCCTAAGTACGCCTACAACGTTCAGAACAACTCAAACGCATTCTCTACAAGATTCCTTTATAAAGGTGACTACCTTCGCCTAAGAAACGTAACGCTCGGATATGATTTGAAAAACGAGTGGGTACAGAAGGTTGGTCTGACAAGAGCTAACGTTTATGTTCGTGGTACTAACCTTTGGACCAAAATCTATGACGATAACTTGCCAATCGATCCTGAAGCAGGTGTGAACAGTTCTAGTAACGCAGATATTCCGATTTCAAAATCTGTTACATTCGGTTTAAATGTTAACTTTTAATTTTTAGTAAGTCATGAATAAGAAATTAATATATATGTCTTTGCTTTCAGCAACTATGTTGCTGGGGTCTTGCAAAGATGAATTCCTTGACCAAACGCCATATACAGCTGTACCGGTTGCAACAGCAATAACAAATGCTGAAGAGTTGCAAGCAGCTGTGAATGGTATGTATGCATCTATGCGTTCTTTCGAAGGACTGGGACGTAATATTCCGATATTGGGTGACCTGAAAGCTGATAACATCTGGATATCTACGCAAAACAGAGGAAGTTACCTAGGACAGAATGCATATACAATGACCGGCTCTGCAGCTGAAGCTACAGAAATGTGGAGAACTTTGTATACTTCAATTTTGAGGGCGAACACTGTTATAAACGCAGAGTTAGTAGCAACATCTCCTGCAAACCAGACAACAATAAATCAGTTGAAGGGAGAAGCATTGGCAGTAAGAGCACTTAATCACTTTGAACTTGTAAAGCATTTTGCACAACCTTACACTGTAAATCCTAACGCAGAGGGTGTGCCAATTGTAACAGTTTTTGACCAGAATGCTAGCCCAAGCAGAAACACTGTGGAGCAGGTGTATGCTCAAATCATAGCTGATTTGAACGAAGCCTTCACACTCATGACTGCTAACAAAAACGCTTCATATATGACAAAATATGCTGCTAAAGCCTTGCAGGCGAGAGCATATTTGTATATGGGAGATTATGCAAAAGCTCGTGAAGCTGCATTAGAGGTTGTGACCAATGGAGGTTTCACGCTTGTGCCTGCAGCTAGCTATGTAGGATATTGGGCAAACCCTGCTCCAGTGACTAACAAAATGGAGACCATTTTTGAAATCTCTAATGATGGAGTTAACAACCAAGGGACAAATGCTCTAGCATACTTCTATGACCAAGCTGGTTATGGTGACATGTTGGCAACAACAGAACTTTATAATCTTTATGAAGAAACTGATGTTAGAAAGAGTGTAATTACAGCTGGTAAGCGTGGTAATGATAACCCTGCTTATATTGTTACAAAGTATTCTAACACAGCGAATGCAGCCAATAAAGACAATGTTAAGATCATTCGTTATGCTGAAGTACTGTTGACACTTGCAGAAGCTCAAGCAAGAACTGGCAATGAAGATTTAGCGTTAGCTCGTTTGAACCAAGTAGCAACTGCTCGTGGCGCATCAGCTTATGCATCTTCAGGCCAGCAACTAATCGAGGATATCCTTACTGAAAGACGTAAAGAACTTGCTTTCGAAGGGCATCGCTATTGGGACTTTATGCGCCTCAATCGTGTAATATCTCGCACAAACCAACATCCTGATGGAGCAAGATTAATCGAGCTTGGTAACTACAGACGTATTCAGCCTATCCCACAAGGGGAGCTGGATGCGAACCCTAATATTACGCCTAACCCAGGATATAATTAGGATGTAATAATTCTTTAATTAACTCCCAGCCCATTTAATGGGCTGGGAGTTTTTTTTATATTTAAAGTAAGAATCTTTTGAATCAGATATGGAAGTTCTATTTAATTTGATTTTGAGAAAAAGATCTAAGGAAAGTATACCAATTATAAGTTATGATGCGTCAAAAAAATAAATCCCGGTATCTTGTGCTAGGTGTAGTTTGCTTCATGTCAGGTGCTTTTGTTACGAAGCTTTCTGATGATAAAATCACAGTGGATATACTTCGGAATGCGCAGCAAATGATTGGGCTGAAGTTTACAGATGCACAGCTGGATTCAGCTACAGCCAGCGTCGCTGAGTTCAGGAGCAGTTACCAGCGCATCAGAGAACAACCCTTGTCAAACGATGTAGCCCCTGCTTTACAGTTTAATCCTATACCTGTGGGGTTTGAGTTTGAGCAGAAGCGGGAGAAGTTTGAAGTAGAGCGTCGGAAAGGCATAAAGCTGCCTGCCAACAGAGAGGAGCTTGCTTTTTATTCGGTACCACAGTTGGCAGAATTAGTGCGTACACGGCAGATCAGCTCAGAGGAACTCACCAGATTCTTCCTAGATCGGTTGAAGCAGCACGGGCCTACCTTGCAATGTGTGACCAGCCTGACAGAGGAATTGGCACTGGAGCAGGCCCGACGTGCTGATCAGGAGATTAAAGCAGGAAAGTATAAAGGCATGTTACACGGTATACCTTATGGCGTGAAGGACCTGCTGGCTACGAAGAGGTATAAGACCACATGGGGCTCTGTTACTTACAAAGATCAGCAACTTGACCTGGACGCTACTGTTGTGGAGCGGCTCGAGCAGGCTGGTGCTGTGTTGGTAGCTAAACTGACATTAGGCGAACTGGCCATGGGCGATGTATGGTATGGCGGTAAAACGCGATCTCCCTGGGATTTGAATAAAGGTTCAAGCGGCTCCTCAGCCGGATCAGCAGCAGCAGTGGCCGCAGGCTTACTGCCCTTTGCTATCGGAACCGAGACACTGGGTTCTATTGTGTCGCCCTCGACCGCCTGCGGTACCACAGGACTGCGCCCTACCTTTGGTCGTGTGAGCCGACATGGTGCCATGGCGCTGAGCTGGTCTATGGATAAGATCGGGCCAATCGCCCGCTCCGCCGAAGACTGCGCCATCGTGTTCAATGCCATTCACGGTCCAGACGGAAAGGACCTGACCATCGTGAATGCTCCTTTTAACTACAATAAGAACATTGATGTGCGAAAGCTGCGGGTAGGATATCTGCAAAAAGACTTTGAACGAGACTATCCTTTCAAGGAGAATGATAAAGCCACACTGGAAGCACTTCGAAAAGCAGGTATAGAGCTCGTGCCGATTGAACTGCCAAACCTGCCAGCGCGTGATCTGACCATGACGATCTCGGTGGAAGGGGCAGCCGCCTTTGACGAACTAACCCGTAGCGGCCGTGACAGCATGATGGTGCAGCAGCACAAAAATGCCTGGCCAAACATTTTCAGAGCTGGACGCTTTGTTACCGCCGTAGAGTATCTGCAGGCTCAGCGGGTGCGCTCACTCATCATACAGCAAATGCACGAGAAGCTGAAAGGTATAGATGTATACCTGAGCCCATCTTATGCAGGTAGTAACCTGGTGATGACAAACCTGAGCGGCCATCCATGTGTCGTGCTGCCGAATGGTTTCCAGAAAAATGGAATGCCTACCACAATCACCTTTATGGGACAGCTCTATGGCGAAGCGAAAGTGCTGGCTTTGGCCAAGCTATACCAGGACCTGACAAACTTTGACGAACAACGCCCACCTATGGCGCTTAGCAGCAATAAGTAAGGTATAGTTCCTCGTCTGCAAGAAGAGGATGCTTCGTTTGGCATGTTTAAGATTTATAGCTTAATTTTAGCTTTAACTACAACCTAATCTAAAACACAACATCTATTATGCTTCTTAAGAAGAAAGCCCTCCTCCTGATGACCTGGCTTGTACTGGCTGGTGGTACCGCTGTACAGGCGCAGGAGAACAGCAGTAAGCTGAGTGTGGAGAAGATCATGCGTGACCCTACCTGGATCGGCACCTCGCCCAGCAATGTGTTCTGGTCGGAGGACGGCAAGAAGATCTATTTCAGCTGGAATCCTGATGCCAACCGCAGAGACTCACTTTACAGTGTGTCAGCAAACGGTGGCAACCTGCAGAAGGTAAGCCCGCAGGAACGCCGTGCCTTGCCAGGCACCTGGAATGCACGCTATAACAGAGCCAAAACACAGAAGGTATACGAGAAGAACGGTGACATCTATTTGCTTGATATCAAGAGCGGTAAAGCGCAGCAGATCACCAATACGGTAGAGCGCGAGAATAGCCCATCGTTCAGCCACGACGAGAAAAAGGTAGCCTTTGTGAAAGACGGCAACCTATACCTGTGGACGATTGCCAATGGCCAGCTGGCGCAGCTTACCGACTTCAAAAAAGGTAACAAACCAGGAGAGGAGGGCAAGAACCCGCAGCGTGAGTGGCTGAAAGAGCAGCAGCTGGCTTTACTGCAGATCGTGCGCGAGCGTGAAGCAGACAAAGAGGCAGCCAAAAAGCAGCAGAAAGCTGACAGTCCGGCCCGACCAAAAGAAATTTATATCGGTGATAAATCGGTTGATAACATCGTGCTGAGTCCGGACGAGCGCTACATCAGCTACCGCATGGCTACAAGACCTAAAAATGCTAAGGTCGCAATCGTACCTGATTTTGTCACTTCATCAGGGTATACCGAAGATATCAACACACGCACAAAAGTTGGAGATGCGCAGGCAACCTATGAGTCGTTTGTGTATGACATCAGCCGTGACACTACTTATGCGCTGCAGGTAGGTGGCATTGAAGGTATAAACGACCAGCCAGCTTACATCCGCGACCGCGATATGAAGGCGAGTACAGCTAAAGAGCCTGCCACCAAGGCTGCTAAACCAGAAGCACGAGCCGTGACCATGTTTGGCCCTATCTGGTCAGACAACGGCAAGCATGCCGTGATGGTAGCCCGCGCAGCCGACAACAAAGACCGATGGATACTGAAAGTAGACCCTGCCACGGGCAAACTGAGCACACTCGACCGCCAGCGCGATGAAGCCTGGATCAATGGACCAGGTATAGGCTATGGCACCGGGGATATCGGTTTCATGCCAGACAATGAGCATGTATGGTTCCAGTCAGAAGAAAGCGGTTACTCGCACCTGTACACTGTGAACCTGAACAATGGCAGCAAGAAAGCCCTTACAAGTGGTAAGTTTGAGGTTTCCGGTCCTCAGATCTCTAAAGACAAAAAGAGTTGGTATTTCACAGCGAACAAGGTACACCCAGGCGAGAAGCATTTCTACAAGCTGCCGCTCAATGGCGGGGAGATGACCCAGCTGACTTCTGGAACAGGTGCACACGAAGTAACCCTGTCACCGGACGAGAAGACAATGGCCATACGCTACTCTTACAGCAACAAGCCATGGGAGCTGTATGTGCAGGACAACAAAAAAGGAGCTAAGCCGCGCCAGGTGACATCTTCGCTTACTGAGGAGTTCAAGGCCTACAACTGGCGCGAGCCGGAGGTGATCAGCTTCAAAGCAAGTGATGGGGAAGACGTGTATGCCCGACTGTATCGTCCGGAGAAGGCGGTGGCTAACGGACCTGCCGTAATCTTTGTACACGGTGCAGGCTACCTGCAGAATGCGCACAAGTGGTGGAGCTCTTACTTCAGAGAGTACATGTTCCACAACTTCCTGGCCGACAATGGCTATACCGTATTGGATATCGATTACCGCGGCAGCGCCGGCTACGGCCGTGACGTGCGCACTGGCATCTATCAGTTTATGGGTGGTAAAGATTTGAGCGACCATGTAGATGGTGCCAAGCTGCTAGTGGACAAGTATAACGTGGATCCGAAGCGCATCGGCATTTACGGTGGTTCTTATGGCGGTTTCATCACGCTGATGGCGATGTTTACGGAGCCGGATGTATTTGCAGCCGGTGCAGCCTTGCGATCAGTTACAGACTGGGCTCACTACAACCATGGCTATACCTCCAACATCCTGAATGTACCGCAGCTCGATAGCCTGGCTTATGCCAAGAGCTCGCCGATCTACTATGCGGAAGGCTTGAAAGGAGCGCTCCTGATCTGCCACGGTATGGTGGATACGAACGTGCACTTCCAGGATGT
Source organism: Pontibacter sp. LHS1 (assembly GCF_058932855.1). NCBI lineage: Bacteria > Pseudomonadati > Bacteroidota > Cytophagia > Cytophagales > Hymenobacteraceae > Pontibacter > Pontibacter sp. LHS1. Next base: position 220,632 of record NZ_JBZYWF010000004.1, on the reverse strand, counting down.
GGTACGCCTGACGCAGCGCCTGATCGAGCTAGGTAAAGACAATTGGGAACTGGCTGTATATCCGGTAGAGGATCACGGCTTTACGGAGCCAGCCAGCTGGACCGACGAATACAAGCGTATCTACAAACTCTTCGAGGAGAATCTGAAGAAGTAAAGAGATTGTTTCAGCTAATTAAAAGCGTGAAGTGCGAAAGTGCTTCACGCTTTTTTTATGGCATCTGGTCTGCTTTTCTAAATGCGCAACTAATGTGATTTTGCACGGGCTTTATACATGCAGTAAGCAATTCAAGTAGTGTAAGTATATCAGGATAAATGAAAAAGGTAGCTGGTTCCAACAACTATTTCCTATGCTGCAGGCATCCTAAATAGGCAGCAAAAAGTTGCGCAGGTAAAAAATATCCAATTGGGTTTTAGGCTTATTGTAGGTATACGAGAGGTTTTCGGTCGTTTTTTCAATTTAGAGATGAAGGTAAAAGTGCAGGTAGTTCTTATTTAAATGTAATGAGGTGATTTTGAGTTGGAAAATTTATATTTGAATGATGTTTGTATAGGGTTTTTGTATATTATTTAATATTAGGTGTTTACATTCTTGTTAGGCGTGGTAAAAAGGTAAAAAATGTGTTTAGTAAAGATAGGGCCATGTTTTTTTTAATGTCAGTTTACATTAAGTATTTGATGTTGTAACTTTAGGTATCTAATCAAACACAATTTTACCAATTTACCTAATCTTACTTTATGAGAAAAGTTCTATTTATGGGCTTGGTGATGTTGTTCGCCCTGGTGAACCAGGCGTGGGCGCAAAGCCGAACCATCTCAGGTCGGGTAACCGATGCTGGGACAGGACAACCACTACCAGGTGTAGGTGTGGCAGTGAAAGGTACTACCGTAGGAACGTACACTGGAGTTGAAGGTGACTTCACCGTGAACGTGAACGGAGACGATGCTACCCTGATAGTTTCCTACTTGGGTTATGTTAAGCAGGAAATCAGCACGACTGGTCGAACTACAATCAATGTGCAGCTACAGGAAGACAGCAAAACGCTGTCGGAAGTAATGGTGGTTGCATACGGTACTGCGGATCAGAAATCATTTACGGGTTCCGCTTCCGCTATCAAGTCTGAGTCGATTGAGAAACTACAGGTAAACGACGTGACCAAAGCGCTGGGTGGTTTAACACCAGGTGTACAGGTTGTGCAGAACAGCGGTCAGCCAGGTTCTACTGGTCAGATCCGTATCCGTGGTATTGGTTCAGTTGCCTCTTCTTCTACTCCGCTTTACGTTGTGGATGGTGCACCTTACTCTGGTGACCTGAATGCCATCAACCCGAACGACATCGAGTCGATGACAGTGCTGAAAGATGCGAGTGCTGCTGCTCTTTACGGTTCACGTGCAGCCAACGGTGTAGTGGTGATTACTACAAAAGGCGGCAATGCTCCTAAGAAGCCAACCATCACTTTTGGTGCCACCTATGGTATCTCTGACTTCGCTGTAAAAGATTACAAAACAGTTAATCCACAGCAGTTCTATGAGTTAACCTGGGAAGCCCTGCGTAACGATGCAAAGGCAAACAAAACCCTGTGGGAAGGCAAGTTTGCTTCTCCTGAAGAGTACGCCTCAAAGAACGTTGTAAGCCAGATTGCAGGCGGATCGGCAAACGGCCAGCAGTACAACCCTTACAGCGATGCAGAGCCAATTGGCCTTGACGGTAGACTGAAAGGAGGACTTACACCAGCCTGGGAAGACGACTGGAGAGACGCACTTTACAGAAAGGCTACCCGTCAGGAGTACGATTTCGGTATTCAGGGTGGTAACGAAAAAACCAACTACTACTTCTCCGGTAACTACCTGAATCAGGAAGGTGCTTTCATTACTTCCGGCTTTAAGCGCTATACTTCCCGTCTGCGCGTAAGCTCACAGGTTACCGACAGAATCAAGTTTGGGGTGAATGCCCTGATCGCTAATACAGACCAGAATGCCCCTACTTCTAGCGGTACCTCTTTCAGAAACGTGGTATCATGGGGTAGAAACATTGGATCTGTTTATCCAATCTACAGAAGAAGAAGTGCTGATGGTACGTTTATTTCTAACCCATCTGAGTTCGACTTTAACGCAACCCGTCCTTACGGAGGTAACAGCAACCCGGTAGGTACAACAGAACTGGACATGCTGAAGCGCAATGTGCTTACCTGGAGCCTGAACACTTTTGGTGAAGTTACACTTCCGCTTGACCTGAAATACAAGACTACTTTTGCGCTGACAGGCGACAACACCAAAGACTTCACGTTCTACAACCCGAACTTTGGTGACGGTGCGGGTGTAGGTGGTCGTGGTACGCAGTGGAGAAGCTCTTTTGTAGAGTACACCATCAACCACATCCTAAGCTACAGCAAAGCATTTGGTCAGCACCAGATCGACGCCTTGGGAGGTTTTGAGGCGTTCAACTACCAGTACGACTACATGTATGGTCAGAAGACCAACTTCCTGGCACTGCCTGGCTATACTGAGCTGGACAATGCTTCTACTATCACTGATCTGAGCAGCCAGTCTGACAGACGCTCACTGTTGAGCTACCTGGGTCAGGTGAACTACAACTTCATGGACAAGTACTACCTGTCTGGCTCTTTCCGTCGTGACGGTTCTTCACGCTTCCACACTGACCACCGTTGGGGTAACTTCTTCTCTATCGGCGGTTCTTACAGAATCTCGCAGGAAGACTTCATGAGCGCACTGCCTTGGGTAAACGATGCGAAACTGCGTGCCAGCTACGGTACTTCCGGTAACGAAGGCCTGTTGACTTCTGGTGGCGGTGTTGACTACTACGCTTACAGAGGCTTGTATACCTCAGGCTACAGCGACCTGGGTGCTCCTGGTATCATCCTGGACAAACTGGAGAACCGTATCCTTTCATGGGAAAAGCAGGCTGCCTTTAACGTAGGTATCGATGCAACAATCTTCGACAAACTGGATGTTTCCTTCGACTACTACAGCAGAACTTCCGAGGACCTGTTGTTCAACAAGCCGCTGGTTCCTTCAAGTGGCTTTACGTCAGTGTTTGACAACCTGGGAGCCATGCGAAACAGGGGTGTGGAACTGAACGTGGACGCGAGAATCATTGACGGAGACAACTTCAAATGGTCTGCCAACGTGAACGCTGCACACAACAGAAACGAGCTGACAGAGCTGCCACAGGAAACTATCCTGATGGGTACAAAGCAGCTGAAAGTAGGTCGTTCTATCTACGACTTCTTTATCCAGGATTTCGCTGGTGTTGATCCAAATACTGGTCTGAGCCTGTGGTACAAAGACGTAAAAGACGCTGAAGGCAACGTGGTTGATAAAGTGACTACATCCAACTACAACGAAGCGAGCCGTTACTATGTAGGCACAGCGCTGCCTGATTTGACGGGTGGTGTAACCAATAACTTTGCTTACAGAAACTTCGACCTGAGCGTGTTCTTCACTTACAGCGTTGGTGGCGAGATATTAAACACGGACTACAGCAACCTGATGCACGGTGGCGACAGACGCGGAACCAACTGGCACGCAGACATCCTGAACAGATGGACACCTGAGAACACCAACACAGATGTGCCAAGAATGGGAACTTCTCAGGCGCTGAACACGAACGCTACCTCATCCAGATTCCTGGTAGATGCTTCGTACCTGCGTCTGCGCAACGTGACGCTGGGCTATACACTGCCTCAGAACCTGCAGGATAAAGTTGGCCTGAAGAATGCCAGAATCTTTGTACAGGGCGACAACCTGTGGACGCTGTTCAAAACGCCAGGTCTGGACCCAGAGCAAAGCATTGATGGTATCACAAACAGCCGCTTCCCAACACAGAAAACTGTATCGGTAGGTGTGCGTGCAACTCTGTAAGAACTTATTTTAGTAGAGAAAAATGAAGATTAAGAACATAAAGTTTGTTGCAGCTATTCTTGGAGCCACACTGAGTTTAACTGCATGCGAGAAAGATTTCCTGGAGGCTGTGCCTTCTAACAGTGTGCCTGCTGAACAGGTAAACACTACCAAAGAAGGTATGGAGGCTGCGCTGACAGGTATCATCCGTTTGATGCGCCAGGCACCGGTAAACCAGGGAGCCGTGAGCCACGACAGCTACGGTGTGCCGTCGCTGATGCTGACCTTCGATGTGATGGGGCAGGACATAATGGCCAATACCAACTGGTATGTGTATCAGTATGAGCTTGATAACAAGCTGGTTACTTACCGTGGTACCCGTATTCTTTGGGGCCATTCCTACAACCTGATCGCCAACGCGAACAGCATCATTGCTAACGCTAAAAACCTGGGCGATGCTACTGAGCAGGAGAAAGCAAGATTTGAGGCAGAGGCAAAAGTGATCAGAGCGTTTTCGTACTTCAACCTGGCGCGTGTGTATCAACACACTTACCTGAAGGATAAAAATGCACCGGCTGTTCCGCTGATGCTGGAGCCTACTACGCCATCGGTACAAGGTAAAGAAAGAGCAACGCTCGAGCAGGTATACACCCAGATAGTGACTGACCTGACTGAAGCCGAGCAAGCGCTGACCAGCGCGAGACCAAGCAAGAGCCGCATCAACAAGAATGTAGCGCAGGGTATGCTGGCCAGGGTATACCTGGAGATGGGTCAGTGGGATAAAGCAGCTGAGTTTGCCCGTAAGGCACGCACTGGCTATCCGCTGATGACGCCTACTGAATACCAGGCTGGTTTCAACAACTATGGCAACGCAGAGTGGATCTGGGGCTTGCCGCAGTCTGCTGACCAGAACAACGCCTATGCATCATTCTATTCTTTCATCGATGGCCGCTATACGGTGCTGGATGACGGAAGCCGCGAGTACGTTCGCAGAGGGTATAATAATTTCCGTGCAAACGACAAATTCGTAGAGCTGTTTGATGAGAATGACGCACGCCGCGAATTCCAGGAAGACACAGAAGCCTTCACACTTAACAACAAAGGTGAGAAGATCTGGAGCTACGACCGCTTCACGATCACCAAGTTCAAGGACCTGGCTAACCTGGGCGGACACATTCCATTGATGCGTTCTGCAGAGATGCTATTGATTGAAGCAGAGGCGCAGGCAAGGCTGAACAATCCGGTGGAAGCGCAGTCGCTACTGCTTGAGCTGCGTCAGCAGCGTTACGAGGCAGGTACAGTTGTGCTGCCTACGCTGGCTATCGGCGATGCGCTGCTGGAAGAGATTTTTGTGGAAAGAAGGAAAGAGCTGTATGGCGAAGGCTTTGGCTTGTTTGACATCAAGCGTCTGCAGAAGCCACTGGTGCGTGAGGGTAACCACACCGCTGTGCTAGGTGTAACGCCTGCCAACTCTGATCTGTTTATCCACCAGCTTCCGCAAGGCGAGATGGATGCGAACCCGAATGCTGAGCAGAACCCATAGTTCTCGCTCTTGATAAAAAGAAAGGCTGCCTCAATCGAGGCAGCCTTTTTTATTTCGGGTGTTTTGCTTCGTGTGCAGCTGCGGCAAATTACACCTTTGCATGCTCTAAAGTATTGTAGGTCAACGTGTCACTGAGTAAGTGTTCGCCGACCCGCATACGCAGGTAGCCTGCTGCAGTGGCGTAATACCGGGCCTCTGAGGGAATCTTTATGTTGCAGTTTAGAAGGTATAGCTCAGGTTGGCCCCCTGCGAGGCAGTTCCGGCAAAGGTCGGAATAATGGTTGGGCTAAGCGATAGGCCGCTGCTGTTGGACTTCTTGTGAAGTTGTGGTACCAGCACACCAACCGCTGCTCCCACTGCATAGCCTAGCAGGTTATCGCTCAGAAAATGTTTACCCGCTCGCAGGCGCAGATAGCCAACAGCTGCAGGCACTGCGGCCGCTCCCAGCCACACATAGGTACGGGCAGGCGAGTCTGGGTTGAAATCATGATATACTTTGGCGAAAAAGAATGAGGCCGCCGCCGCTGCTGTCGTATGGCCAGCATAAAAGGAGTTACGGGCATTGGCGCGCATTTTTTCGCCCATCTCTACATCCGGACTGTACACCAAGGGGCGTGTACGGGGGGCAAAGGCACTGGTCATCGTGAAGATTGCACCTGTCACAGCCATAGTCTGCACGTAGAGTCCAAACACCTGGCCGGCATTGCTGCGTACATCGTCATCAAAAGCTAGGAGAAAAGGAAGCGCAAATGATCCGTAGAAAGGAAAATCACTTATTTTCTTTGCCTGCTCTGAATCATACCCGACTGAAAAGCGATCGAAGCTGTTCACCTGGTTTCTGTTCAGGTTAGCGATTTGTTGCTCTGTCAGCCCCTCTTTGTCCTGCATGCGGGTGAGGCCGTAATAGCTGAGGCCCATACCTGCAGCCGTTATAGGGGCGTCTACTGCAAATTTGGTTTTATAAGGAGAGTTATCTTGAGCCAGGCTGACCTGTGTTGTCATGGCCAGGCACCATATCATCAGAATATACTTTTTCATCGTTGAGTCTTAAATGTGCAATTTTAATGAATGAAACGAGGCTATATATAAAAGGTTTTCTATAGCTATTTTTAAGTTGCAGTGCCTTGTGACTATATTTTTTCTTCCTGCAGACACTGTGACAGATCAAATACTTTTTATATGTTAGATACAATTTACAGAGAGGATTGTTTAGTAGCGCCAATAGATTCCAAATGCAAGTATATCTTGTGTAAATGATCGTTTTTATTGTGGCGGAATTGGCGTAGCTTTGCAATCGCTGTCGTTGCCGGCAGTTGGTTTATACTTTGTACCTAAACCCACTATTGAGATGCCATATTTGTTCACCTCCGAGTCTGTATCAGAAGGACACCCGGATAAAGTAGCGGATCAGATTTCTGATGCCCTCCTAGATGAATTTTTGAAGCAGGACCCACAGTCTAAAGTGGCTTGCGAAACGCTGGTAACGACAGGACTTGTTGTGCTGAGCGGCGAAGTGAAGACCGAAGCATACGTGGATGTGCAGAAGGTTGCCCGTGATGTTATTAAGCGCATTGGCTATACCAAATCAGAATATATGTTCGATGCCGACGCCTGTGGTGTTATCTCGGCTATACACGAGCAGTCCCCAGACATCAACCAGGGTGTGGAGCGCACCAATCCTGAAGACCAGGGTGCTGGTGACCAGGGTATGATGTTTGGCTATGCCACCAATGAAACTGACAACTACATGCCTCTGGCGCTGAGCATTTCGCATCTGCTGCTGGAGGAGCTTTCTGCTATCCGCAAGGAAGGCAAAGAGATGACCTACCTGCGTCCGGATGCAAAGTCTCAGGTGACCATTCGCTACAGCGATAACCACGTGCCGGAGAAGATCGATACAATCGTTATCTCCACGCAGCACGACGAATTTGTTTTGCCGGAAGGCGACAGCAACGAGGCCAAACTATCAGCTGAGAAGCAGATGGTGCAAAAGATCAAAGAAGATGTGGACAGCATCCTGATCCCGCGTGTACTGAAGCAGTTGCCGGAGCGCATCCAGAAGCTGTTCAACAACGAGATCACTTACCACATCAACCCAACAGGTAAATTCGTGATCGGCGGCCCACATGGCGACACAGGTCTGACTGGTCGTAAGATCATTGTGGATACATACGGAGGCAAGGGAGCACACGGTGGTGGAGCTTTCTCGGGTAAGGACTCTTCTAAAGTAGACCGCTCTGCAGCGTATGCAGCACGCCATATCGCCAAAAACCTGGTGGCTGCCGGTGTAGCTGATCAGGCGCTGGTGCAGGTAGCTTACGCAATCGGTGTGGCCAAGCCGGTTGGTTTGTATGTGACTACTTATGGTTCTACCAAAGTAAAAGACGCCAGCGGTAGCGTGATGAGCGACGGCGAGATTGCTGAGAAGGTGAACAAGCTGTTCGACATGCGTCCATACGCCATTGTGCATCGCTTTGGACTGCAGAACCCGATATTCTCTGAAACAGCTGCTTATGGTCACATGGGCAGAACGCCAGGTATGAAGAAGGTGGAAGTTTCGGTGAACGGCACCAAAGAAGTAAAAGAGTTCGAAACCTTTACGTGGGAGAAACTTGACTACGTGGATAAGATCAAGGCAGAGTTCGGTTTGTAATGCTTATACCTTAGATCATAAAAAAGGCCTGCTGAGCGATCAGCAGGCCTTTTGCTTTATACCCGGATCAGGTATAGCAAGTAGCAGTATGGCTTAATGATGGGCCATTTGTTTCTCCTTGAATTTTTTCAGTTGTCTGCGCATCGCTTCAACAGCTGCATCGGCGGCCGCTTCAAAAGATGGAGCATCTTCTTTTGAGAAGAGGGTGGAGCCTGGCACAAATAGTTTGATCTCTACTGTTTTATTGTCTGTTCCGTCGTTGTTGTTATGTTTAAGAAACACCTCGCCTTCTACAATGCGGTCGTAGAATGTTTCCAGTTTGTCTACTTTCTGCTGGATGAAATCGGTCAGCTGTCTGTCAGCCTCGAAGTGGATTGAATGCATCTGTAGCTTCATAATCGTAACATTTTATGGTTAAACTTTATGCTTTTGGATGAGCCTTCTCGAAAATCGATTTCAGCTTCTCTATCGAATTGTGTGTGTATACCTGTGTAGCGGCCAGGCTGGCGTGCCCCAGCAGGTCTTTGATGGCATTCAGGTCTGCACCATTGTTTAGCAGGTGGGTGGCGAAGGAATGTCGCAGCACATGTGGGCTGTTATGTTCGGAGGTGGTGACCAAGCTGATGTACTTTTTAGCGACACGATAAACGAACTTCGGATACAGTGGACGTTCTTTATTAGTAACGAGCAGCCTTTCCGAATTGTTATTGCCAAACAGGCTTTTCTTGTGCTCCAGATACTGCCTGATAGCAGCTACCAGCGTATCGTTCAGCGGGATGATGCGCACCTTGTTTCCCTTGCCGAGTACACGCACTGTTTTGGCGTGCAGGTCTACGTCTTCGTGGTCTATACCAATCAGTTCAGCGAGTCGCATGCCGGTGCCATACAGGAACTCCAGTATCAGGCGGTCGCGCTGCCCTTCAAAGGTGTCCTCAAAGGTAAAGCTGTCCAGGAAGTGGTTAAAAGGCTCTTCTGGCACAAAGGCAGGCAGCTTTTTCGAAACTTTGGGAGCTTTGATGCGCAGCATCGGGTTGGCGCTGATGCGCTGCTGGCCTAACAGGAATTTATAGTAGGAGCGGAGGCAGGCAATTTTGCGGTTAACAGAACGTGCCTCCAGGTTTTTGTGCACGAGCGTGAGTATCCAGGATCGTATGATGGTATGGTCTGCCTCGGCGGGATCAGTGATCTGGTAGGTGTCCTGCAGGTACTGCGCGAACTGCCCCAGATCGGTGTGATAAGAAGTAAGAGTGTGCGGACTGTACCGCTTTTCGTACTCGAGATACTTAAAAAATAATTCCATACCTTGGTGTAAAGGACAGATGTGCCTGCCATTTATACCAAGGTATGGAAAAATAAAATATCTTTAAAGAAAGACTAGTAGTTTTCGTTAGCGAAAAGCTGCTGCTTGTACTTCGCTCTTTCTTTTTGCTTTCTCTTAGAAACAGATGGTTTTTCGAAGAACGTTCTCGCTCTCAGCTCTTTCAGAACACCAGTTCTCTCGAATTTCTTCTTGAATCTCTTCAAGGCACGGTCTACAGACTCGTTATCTTTTACGTTTACAATAATCATATTTTTGCTCGCTTCTTCTGATATTTAGGGTTGCAAATTTAATCAATGTTTATCTTAAAAATCAATAGGTTGAGCAAAATATTTACGCAACCCAGTGAAAAAAAGGTGCCTGCATAGCCAAAACAGCTTGCAGGCACTATTTTGTTCGGGCAAAGATAGCCTTTTATTTCAGGATAGCTCTGGAGATAACAAGCTTTTGGATCTCACTTGTTCCCTCACCGATGGTGCAAAGCTTGGCATCGCGGTAGTATTTTTCGGCCGGGTAGTCTTTCGTGAAGCCGTAGCCACCAAAGATCTGCACACCTTCGTTTGCCACACGCACTGATACCTCAGAGGCATACAGTTTCGCCATGGCAGATTCCTTGTTCACATTCAGGCCGCGGTTCTTCATGTCGGCTGCCTGGTAGGTGAGGAGAGCCGCTGCTTCGATCTCGGTAGCCATGTCAGCCAGTTTGAAGGCAATGCCCTGGAAAGCGGAGATTGGCTTGTTAAACTGCTGGCGCTCCTGTGAGTAAGCTAGTGCTGCCTCAAATGCACCCTGTGCTATACCTAGCGAAAGCGCTGCGATGGAGATACGGCCACCGTCCAATACTTTCATCGCCTGGATAAAGCCTTCGCCCACATTGCCCAGGATCTGGTCTTTGTGTACACGGCAGTCTTCAAAAATCAGCTCAGTGGTTTCAGAGGCACGCATACCCAGTTTGTCTTCTTTGCGGCCAGCGCTGAAGCCCGGTGTGCCTTTTTCAATGATAAACGCTGTCATGCCATGGGAGTCACCTACCTCGCCAGTGCGCACAATCACCACAGCCACATTGCCGGTTTTACCGTGTGTGATGAAGTTCTTGGCACCGTTGATCACATAATAGTCGCCGTCCTGTACCGCCACGGTACGCATGTTACCGGCGTCAGAACCAGTGTTCGGCTCCGTCAGGCCCCAGGCACCGATCCACTCGGCTGTGGCCAGTTTTGGAAGGTATTGCTTCTTCTGCGCTTCGTTGCCGAACTGCAGGATATGACCGGTGCAAAGCGAGTTGTGCGCCGCCATGGAAAGACCGATAGAACCGTCGATTTTGGAAAGCTCCGCAATAGCGGTCACATATTCCAGGTAGCCAAAGCCGGAGCCGCCGTACTCGGTTGGCACCAGCACGCCCATGAGGCCCAGTTCGCCCAGCTGCTTGAACACCTCCACCGGAAACTCCTGACTCTCGTCCCACTCCATCATTTTCGGTTTGATGTTCTTGGCGCCGAAGTCACGGATCATATCGGCAATCATGCGCTGGTTTTCTGTATAGTTAAATTCCATTTAAGTTTTTTGTGTTAAAGTCGCGTGTATTAAACTGAAATTTGAATAAAGGGTTTACAAAACTAAACAAATAAGCCTGATTGGCAAATTCGGAGTTTTAGTTTGAATTAACCGATGTCAGAACAGTGGTTGTGTCTTAAGCCTGGATCAACTCAAGTAGCTCAAGCCCATCAGGAATTGGTGCGTTCAGCGTGATCTTCTTTTAATAAACCCAAACGCGCTGCGTTTATTTTGATAGCGTATAATATTTGCGTTATTTTGATGTTGCGTTGCCGTGTTTGGCAACGTTTGTGTTTTGTGCCGGGTACATACGGTTGAATTGAGCAAATGATAAAGTTTTTCCAGAATCTGTTTGGCAAGGAAGAAGTGCAGGTCGAAACGATGAGTACCATCGGCGTGGACATGCACTCCCATATACTGCCAGGTATAGACGACGGCGCCGCCACCGTGGAGCAGTCGCTGGAGCTGGTGCGCGGCATGCAGGAACTAGGCTACCGCAAGCTGATCATGACGCCCCACATCATGAGCGACTTCTACCGCAACACACCCGAGATTATCCGCACCCAATTGAAAGTGCTGCAGGATGCCGTAACGGCCGAAGGCATCGAAATGGAACTGGCCTGCGCTGCCGAGCACTACCTCGACGAGGCCCTGCTGCAGAAGCTCGAGGACAATGAGGAGCTGCTCACGTTTGGCGACAACTACCTGTTGTTCGAAACCTCTTTCCTGAACGAGCCGCTCAACCTGCGCGAGGCCATCTTCCGGATGCAGTCGCTGGGCTACAAGCCGGTACTGGCCCACCCCGAGCGCTATACCTATTTCTATGGCAAGTTCGACGACCTGGTGAGATTGCGTGAACAGGGTGTGCTGTTGCAGCCAAACCTGAACTCACTCACCGGCTATTACTCGCCGGGCGCCAAGATGGTGATCGAAAAACTTATTGACGCCGGCCTGGTTGACTTTCTGGGTTCCGATGCGCACAGCCTGAAGCACGTTGCCAACCTGCAGAAAGTGCTTTGCTCGAAGTACCTGGTGAAAGCTCTCGAGCTTCCGCTACTCAACAGTAAATTATAATCCCTTAACTTCTCCTATACCCATGTCGATGGTTTTCGTGACAGGCGGCAGTGGCCTGATTGGCAGCTATCTTATACCGGCACTCGTCGCGCAGGGCCACCGTGTGCGTGCGCTGTACCGGGGGCAGGTGCCGGCTGTCGCGCAGGCCGGCCAGGTAGACTGGGTGGAGGGCGACATACTGGATATTGCCTTGCTCCGGAAAGCGCTTAAAGGAGTAAGCTATGTGTTTCATAGTGCTGGTTTGGTGTCCTATGCGCCACAGGATGCCGAGCTACTGCAACACGTGAACGTAGAGGGTACCGCTAACATAGTAGATGCCTGTCTGGATGCGGAGGAGGAAGTTAAGTTGTGCCATGTAAGCTCGATCGCGGCTATCGGCCGAAGCAAGGAAGCGACTTTGCTAAACGAAACCAGCAAGTGGAGCGCCGGTGAGAAGCAGTCAGCTTACGCCGAGTCGAAGCACTATGGCGAACTGGAGGTATGGCGAGGTATAGCGGAAGGCCTGCAGGCCGTGATCGTGAACCCCTCCGTCGTACTGGGCCCAGCCGACTGGAACCGCAGCAGCACACGCCTCTTTAAGTATGTATACCAGCAACGACCTTTCTATACCCCGGGCAGCGCCAATTTTGTAGATGTGCGCGATGTGGTGGAAGCCATGCTGCGCCTAACATTCTCAGATGTTTCAGGTGAACGGTTTATATTGAATGCGGGGCAGCTCACTTATAAGGAGTTCTTTGCGGAGGCTGCCCGATGCTTCGGTAAAAAGGCTCCCTCCTTCAGAGTCTCTCCGGCACTGGCCGAAGTGTTGTGGCGGCTGGAGCATGCCCGCGCCTGGCTCACAGGAGGCCGCCCACTGATTACCAAAGACACGGCACGCGTCACTGCCAAGAGCCACTTGTTTGACAACCAGAAAGTTCGGGAAACAACAGGTATGGAGTTCAGGCCACTGACCGAGTCCATCACCTGGACGTGCCAGGGTTTGCTGCAAATAGCACAGAATCAGAGAGGTCCGGAACTGACCCGCGCAAACTAAACTATTTGCAGATTATAAATGTAGTTAAAAGACAAGAGCTGCCGTTTTTGCAGTTTGTGGGATATAGGAGATGAAAGAGAATTTTGACGAGCACAGCGAGGATTCTGAACTGATCATCCGGTTCGAGCAGATGCTGGGGACAAACGAGACCGTTTTTTTTGACCTGACCGATTTTGAATATATCATAGACCACTATACCGCCAACTTTGATTATAAGAAAGCGTTGCTGGCCTGTGATTCTGCTATAGCACAATATCCTTTTTCGACAGGGCTTCAAATAGACAAGGCGCAGTTGCTGGCAATGTCCGGCAACTTCGATGATGCTATGGTGCTCATCGATCAGGTAGCCGAGGTGGAGCCGCAGAACCCTGACGTGCTCCTGACCCGGGGCATCATATTCACGCAGCGCGGCGAGTACCGTGATGCCGTAGACCATTTCAAAAAAGCGCTGGCCTTTGCTGAGGACCGCGACGATATATACTTCAACATTGGCCTGACCTACCAGAGTTGGGGCAAGTTCAGCTCGGCTGTAAAGTACTATAAGAAGTGCATTGAGCTGAACGTGGAGAACGAAGCTGCCATGCAGGAGATCATCTACTGCATGGAGATTACAGGCACGATGCGTGAAGAGCTTCCCTTCTTCCAGGCGTTTATCGATAAAGACCCCTACTCATATGTTGCCTGGTTTAACCTGGGCAATGTGTACAACAAGCTGGGGTCTTACGAAAAAGCCATCGCCGCCTACGATTATGCCACTATCATCAAGCCCGATTTTATCACGGCCTATAACAATATGGCCAACGCTTATGTGTTTATAGGCGAGTACACCAAAGCCATTGAAGCCTTTAACGGTATGCTGGAGCATGGATCGCCATCGGCAGAGGTGTTCTGCAACATCGGCGAGTGCTACGAGAAAATGCAGCAGTGGGACCTGGCACGCCGCTATTACCAGAAGGCCATTGACCTGGATCCTGAGATGGATGAGGCCTGGTTTGGGATAGGTGTAGTACTGGATGCGCAGGGCAAATGGTATGAATCGGTGCACTTCTTTAAGAAGGCTGTTACGCTTTACGACGACAGTGTAGACTATTGGGTGGCCCTGGCTTCAGCAGAGTATCATGTAGGCCATGTGGTGTCGGCGCTGGAGAGCTATGCGCGTGCCGCCGAGATTCAGCCGGAGGACAAAGACATTTACCTCAACTGGTCGATCATACTGTACGAACAGGGGAATTTCGAAGAAGCGACAGAAATTATTCTCAATGCGATAGAATTGCAGCCTGACGAGGCTGAGCTGTATTATAGGGCTTGCGCCTATATGCTTTCGGCAGGAAAATACCGCGAAGCATACAATTATTTGGAAAATGCGTTAATTTTGGACTTCGATAAACATAAGCTGTTGTTTGAGTTCTTCCCTGAGCTGGAGTCGCAGCGCGCATTATCCCGATTAATTGACCAATACCGCAAGTAATGAACAGCAACTATATTTTAAATGGCCTGCCGGAGCGTGAAGTGAAACCTCGTGACCGTGGTTTCACCATGGCGATGGACAAAGGCCTGAGTATACGTGAAGTAGAGGATTTCCTGGATGTAGCAGGTGAGTACGTAGACATTGTAAAACTGGGCTGGGCTACTTCATATGTAGTGCCTAATCTTCAGAAGAAGCTTGATGTTTACCGTGCAGCCGGTATACCAGTATACTTTGGCGGCACTTTGTTTGAGGCGTTCATCGCCCGCAACCAGTTCGACGATTACCGCCGTGTGCTCGACAAGTATAACATGACGTTTGCTGAAGTATCGGATGGGTCGATTGAGATGAATCACGAAAAGAAGTGCGGTTATATCCAGACGCTTTCAGAGCAGGTGACTGTATTGTCAGAAGTCGGTTCTAAAGACGCAGAGAAGATTATCCCGCCGTACATGTGGATCAGACTGATGCAGGCTGAGCTCGATGCAGGTGCTTGGAAAGTGATCGGTGAAGCCCGTGAAGGTGGTAACGTAGGTCTGTTCCGCTCTACCGGTGAGGTACGCAGCGGTCTGGTAGAAGAGATTCTGACCAAGATTCCGTTTGAGAAAATCCTGTGGGAAGCTCCTCAGAAAGCACAGCAGGTATGGTTTATCAAGCTGTTGGGAGCTAACGTGAACCTGGGCAATATTGCCCCAAGTGAAGTTATTCCGCTCGAAACAATCCGTTTGGGCCTGCGCGGCGATACGTTCAACCACTTCATCAACAACGGACAGCCAATAATAGACGCTTAATACATAACAGATAGTGAAAAATTGCCCATTGGTAACCCCGGCGGGCAATTTTTTTGTGCTTAGCCAAACCAGTTACAAAAAGCATGAGACGACGATCTTTAAAAGAATACCTGTTGCTGTTTTCGAAAGGTATGGGCATGGGGGCTGCGGATGTGGTGCCAGGGGTGTCAGGCGGCACGATCGCCTTTATCACGGGCATTTACGAAGAGCTGCTTAACTCCATCCGCTCCGTCAACGGCGAGGCGCTACGCCTGCTGGCCCGCTTCGACTTCAAAGGTTTCTGGCAACATATCAATGGCACCTTCCTGGTGGTATTGGTGGGAGGTATCCTGTTTTCGATCGCATCACTTTCACGTTTGGTGGTATACCTGCTCGAGAACCACACCATTTTGCTTTGGGCATTCTTTTTTGGACTGATCGTGGCCTCGGCCCTGGTGGTGGGCAAAAAGATTACTAAGTGGCGCCCGATTGTGGTGTTGTCAGGTATGGTGGGCGTGGCCATTGCCTACTGGGTCACCATTGCGGTGCCTATGCAGACGCCGGAGGCTTACTGGTTCATCTTCCTTTCGGGTGCCATTGCCATTTGCGCCATGATCTTGCCCGGACTTTCCGGCAGCTTTCTGTTGCTGCTGATGGCCAAGTATGAGTTCATGATGAATGCGCTGAAAGAGCTCAAGCTTGATATGATTGCAGTGTTTGGTATAGGTTGTGTAACAGGCTTGCTGGCTTTCTCGCATGTGCTCAACTGGATGCTCAAGAACTACTACAACATCACAGTAGCTATGCTCACGGGCTTTATGGTTGGTTCGCTGAACAAGGTATGGCCCTGGAAGGAAACTGTGCAGACCTACACAGACCGCCATGGAGTAGAAAAACCGCTCCTGCAGGACAACGTGCTGCCGTCGACTTTTGCTGAGCTAACTGGTGAGGAGCCATACCTGCTCTATGCCATAGCCCTGGCTATCTTCGGCTTCCTGCTGGTATACCTGATCGACCGCCTCACCGACGACAATACAGTAGACAGAGTATAGCCATGCGCAAATTCGGACTGATCGGTAAAAAGCTCGGGCACTCTTTCTCAAAGCGCTTCTTCACTGCGAAGTTTGCAAAGGAAGGTATAGCAGATGCTGCCTATGAGCTATATGAACTACCCGATATAGCTGAGTTTCCTGATCTGCTTTCCCGCGAGCCTGAGCTGGTCGGGTTGAATGTAACGGTGCCATACAAGGAAGTCGTTATCCCATACCTGCACGAGCTAGACGAAAGCGCTGCCCGTATTGGCGCCGTGAACACCATCAAAATAGAGGATGGCAGAACAAAAGGCTATAATACTGACTTTATTGGCTTTCGGGATACGCTGCAGCAGTTCTATCCGGCTGGTGAAGGCACCAAAGCACTAGTGCTGGGCACGGGCGGTGCTGCAAAGGCAGTGTGGGCAGCCCTGAATGCACTGGCTATACCTTATACCTCGGTTTCACGGAATCCCGCTGAAAATCAGCTGCATTACGACGCTATAACACCGGAAGTACTGCAGGTTTATACCTTGATCATCAATACGACCCCGCTCGGTATGGCCCCTGAAACGGATAGCGCCCCCGCTATACCTTACGAGGCACTTACTGCGGGGCACTATCTCTACGACCTGATATACAATCCTGAAGAAACCCGTTTTTTGCTAAATGGTCGATTGGCTGGGGCACATACGATTAATGGCCTGCCTATGCTCTATGCACAGGCCGATGCTGCCTGGGAAATCTGGGCAAACGAAAAGTTCTAATAAAATATTGCGTTTATTTCATGTTATCGTGAAACTTTCTGGTGGGGCTGCTGCGTAAGGAGAATTAAATCACTCCCTTACCTTACACCCATGATGCAGTTGACCTACCTTCGCCAGAAAGCGCATGAGATAAATGCGGAGATATACGCTTTATACCTGTCTGCCCGTCACCCGGAGGTGAGATGGTATGTACCCCTTCTGTTGGCTTTTGTCATCGGCTATGCAATCTCGCCCATTGATCTGATTCCTGACCTGGTGCCGGTATTTGGCTTCCTGGATGATGTGGTATTGGTGGTGCTAGGTATACATACTGCCTACCAGTTAGTGTCCAAAAATATACTGGGGCAGGCCCGCCTGCAGGCTTATGAAGTATTGAGTCAGGAAGGCGAGGGGGCTACAGGTGCTTACCAGATCATTGGTTATACCTGGGTGCTGATCGCTGCGCTTGTTTCCATCATACTCTACAAACTTTTGTTTTTAACACTGCTTTAAACCTTCTCTCACCTTGAACAAACCCAGCGAAGGCCTTCCCAATTCGGGGAGGCCTTCGCTGTTTATACACTGTTTTACTGTTGTTAGAATAATTAATTTTAATATATTTACCATGCAATTGTTATTGGTGCGCTTTTATGCCACTCACCAGAGGTGAAAAAATTATTTTTTTGTGCTTGCAACCATTGCCTCGCTATGGGAATCATAGGAGTGAAGCTAAAAGAAGAGGCGTTTGAAGCTTTTTACAAAACCCAAATCAGAAGAGGATAAACTCATAGAGGGATGCATTGCCGGCAAGCGGGACATGCAGCGACTGCTCTATGACCTTTACTCCCGCAAGATGATGGCAGTTTGTATGCGATACGCCCCTACGAGCTTTGAGGCAGAGGATATGATGCAGGAAGGTTTTGTAAAAGTGTTTGCCAACATTCAGAATTTTAAGCGGGACTGTCCGTTGGAGTTCTGGGTGCGTCGCATCATGATTAACACGGCCCTGAAACAGCTGCGGCAGAAGTCGCTCATGACCGTTTCACATGAAACGGAAGAAGCGGGTAATATCGCGTCGGAGGACGTCAACCTGACGGGTTACTCGATGGACGAACTGCTCAGCATGATCCAAAGCCTCGCTCCACGCTACCGCATGGTGTTCAACCTGTACGCCATCGAGGGTTACAATCACAAAGAAATAGGGGAGATGCTCGGCATTTCCGAAGGTACATCTAAGTCACAGTATTCACGTGCACGGGCCATACTGCAAGGTATGCTCGAGCGCCAGGATAAAACATATCAAGAGCATGTCATCAGCCAATAACCATAAGCGAAACACCCTGGAAGACGAATTCCAGCGTCGCCTTTTCGATGCGGAGGCCAGGCCTGCACCGGACCTTTGGGCCCGTATAGACCACGACCTGACAGTGCAGGAAAACAAAGATTACAAGAAGCGGGCACTGTTCTACCGGCAGCTTGCCGCAGCCTGCTTCGTACTGTTTGCACTAACTGGTGCATTGCTGGCCTATTATTATAATGGCAGCCTGAATCAGGGAGGTGTACAGCCAGGTATAGCCGCTTTGCCGGCAACGAAGCCCGCTAATGCACCCGTAACCGTAGAGGAAGCCATGAGCGCCTATGCAGCACAGCAGGAAGAGGCTTCTGCCATGGCTTATACTCTTCAGGAAACCACTACTAAGAGAGTGACAGATGCAGCTGGTATGCGCCAGGGCAAACAGCCAGTTACTGCTGAAGCCTCCGAATTCAGCAACGAACCCCAGGCCGGTGACTACTTCAATGTGGCACCGGGCTACAGTCCATACCTGGGCTACACACCAATGCCAGGCCGTAGCAGAGGCTATGTGTCAGGAGGTTTTCCTGGCAACAACTCTGGCGCTACACAAGGAAGTCTTTTTGCCCCCGGCAACCGCTACACCCAGATCATTACTTGGGAGAGCGTGACCATTACATTCGGCAACAATACACCAGCTACAGGGCAGCAGTTTCCTTCAGGAAATCAATCAATGGCAGCCAAGCCAAAGTCTTTTGCTGAAATGAGCGAAGCTTATCAGACCAGTCGTCAGCAAGCGCAACAGTCAGCAGAGGCAGCACAGGGAGCACTTGCCAGCCAAACAACGAAAACTGTGGATGCATCAACAGGAGCAAATAGCCGCTGGAGCCTGAACCTGGCCTACGCACCATCTGTGTTCGAACAGAACATCGGCCTGCCGGATCCACTTGCCATGCCAAGCTCCAACAGAAGGGATATGTTCAGCATCGCAGCGTCAGGACCAAGTGTGAACGCTTCACAAGAGTCTTTCCAGAATATGACAGCTGCACGCGAAGAGTTTGAGGAGAGCACGCAACCGGCTTACTCGTATGCGGTAGAGGCCAAAGCGGGTTTCAAATTGAAAGAAAAACTGAAGCTGCTGACAGGTATAGGGTATAGCGAGAGCAGGACACGCTCTAAGTCGAATTACATCGTGCGCCAGTTCTGGGTGAAGCCCCGCTCCAACGAGCGCTATGAGCTCAGCCCATCCACTTTCTTTGTGTCTTCGCTGAACGACGGCTTCTCTTCTGACTCAGTGAGTGTGGCCCGCACAGGGGATGCATATGCTACCGAGTACAAGTACCGCCACCTGACAGTACCATTGGGCCTACAGTACGAGCATGGTATCAACAAAGACTGGTTTATGTATGTAGCTGCAGGTGCGGCTGCCAACTTCCTGCTGGAGTCCAGCGTGACGTCTTCTAACCAGGAGGTGCAGTCGGTAAGCTACGCTGCCAACGACAGCGAATCCCCTTTCCGCAACGTGCAGTTTTCCGGCAATGCTTCTGTGGGTGTAGGCAAGCGCATCACGCCAAACCTGACGCTGGCACTCGGACCGGAATTGCGCCACTACTTCAGCACCCTGGTAGCTGACCCTGACAAAGCCGCCGCGCCGCAGGGCAGGCCTTATGCGATCGGTATGAACATGAGCCTGAACTACCAGTTGAACAGCTCCCGAAAATAATTTCTGATTTTTTTTGAAGCCTTGCAACCCTTCGGCTCCAATGGGAATCATGTAAGTGTAGAGTGATTGGTTGATTTAAATAAAAGCGCTATGCAAATGATGCTGTTCATGAGATCCGTTCTTCAAACACTGTTGGCCCTGGTGGCTGCCGGCCGCGAAAATATATCTGGGTGGTATGTATTGCTGGCGCTCTTATTTCTTTCTGTGCTGCTTTCGGGCTGTGCAATTCAAGACAATTCCTTTTTAGGCGGCTTATAAATCAGCGCCTTTCCACGCTATGAAAAGAGTATTAGGGCTTGCGGCGATGGCCACTGTCCTGTTGGGGCTGGCGACAGGCTGCGCTAAATCAGATGAAGACATGCAACCGGTTACAAAGGAGAGCGGGCTCCGCGAGTCCGTGCAGGGCAAGTGGCGAATAGAGCGCGTGAACAACAAACTATGTCGCAGCGGTACTTGTACCTCTGTGATGTATACAGGCACTGCGAACGATTACTTTGAGTTTAAGCCTGACAGTGCTTATCTGCAGCGGGCGAGCATGCAGAGTTCCAACAGTGTGTACCGCGATAGTTTCAAAGCGGACTATTCACAGCCAAACTCGTTTGTGTTGAGCAACTTTGGGTGGTCGGCCCGTTTCAGGCTTATACACCGCGATCAAAGTTTGCTGGTGCTGGAGGGAATCTATTACGGTTCTGACCCAAGTGCCATATTTACAGATACTTACTATTTATACAGATAAAGGGGCTCCTAACATGGGGCATAGGTGCTGGCAAATGAAGAAGACTACTCCATTGACTAGTCCGGCAACCAGTGCCCGTGTTGGGTAGCCCTGCTCACCAAGCACCATTAGTACAACATAAAACTATGAAGAGTGTCCTGTCCATCATTGTGCTATACCTGCTGCTGGCGCTGCTGCTTGTAAGCTGTGCTGACCAGGAAGAGGCAGTTCCGGCCTGCCTGCAGGTAGAGGTGGTAGGACCTGACTGCGAAGCCGGTTGGTATGTGCTCCAGATCATGGATGCCGACGGTACAGGCGAACAGCGCAGGAACCAGTACATTGGGCAACTGCAGAGCGGCTTTGTCACCACCGATAACCTGCCCGAAGACTTAAGGCACTCGGGTAAAGTAACCTACTTATCACTTGAGCGCAACACTGAATACGGACCGCGTTGCACCGCAATCTACATGATGTTCCCTCCGGTGCGGGTAAAGCAGGTTTGCTCAGATGAATAGAACAGTTTTTACAGTGCCTAATTTTTATTAATTGTTAGGAATAGTTAAACATGCAAAAGCCTGCTCTCAGAGCAGGTTTTTTGTTTTCAGAGAAATCCTGCTCTGCCTGCTATTATATTGACAAAAGCTAAACTTACAGCCCATTTTTCATGTTATAGTATATCTTTACAAGTTGTAAAACCAACGAATGGATTTTAAGCTAACATCAGAATTTCAACCAACCGGCGATCAGCCAAAAGCGATTGCCCAACTCACAGAAGGTGTCAACAAAGGGGAGCCCGCACAGGTGCTGCTGGGTGCCACGGGTACGGGCAAAACCTTTACCATGGCCAATGTGATCAAAAATACAGGTAAGCCAACACTGGTGCTGTGTCATAACAAGACCCTGGCTGCGCAGCTTTACGGCGAGTTCAAGCAGTTCTTTCCGGACAATGCCGTCGAGTACTTTATTTCCTACTACGACTACTACCAGCCGGAGGCCTACATCGCTTCTTCGGATGTGTTCATCGAAAAGGACCTGCAAATCAATGAGGAAATCGAAAAGCTGCGTCTGCACACTACTTCCGCTTTGCTTTCGGGGCGCCGCGATGTGATCGTGGTGGCCTCGGTGTCGTGTATCTACGGTATCGGTAATCCGGAGGAGTTCGGCAAGAATGTCATCTATCTGGCACCGGGCCAGCGCTACAGCCGAAACAACCTGCTCTATACCTTTGTGCAGATACTTTACAGTCGCACTGAGGCTGAGTTCACACGTGGAACATTCCGTGTGAAGGGCGACACCGTAGATATCTTCCCGGCCTATGCTGACTTCGCCTACCGCCTCTACTTCTTCGGCGACGAACTGGAGCAGATCCACCGCATAGACCCGCAGTCGGGCAAGAAGATAGCCGATGAGAAAGCCATTACCTTATACCCGGCCAACCTCTTCGTGACAGGCAAGGACACACTGCAGCAGGCTATACATGAGATCCAGTACGACATGGTGGCCCAGCACGATTACTTTCTGAAAGAAGATCGTCCGGTCGAAGCAAAGCGCATCAAGGAGCGTACTGAGTTTGACCTGGAGATGATTCGGGAACTGGGCTACTGCTCTGGTATAGAGAACTACTCCCGCTACTTCGACCGCCGTTCGCCGGGTGCGCGTCCTTTCTGCTTGCTCGATTACTTCCCGGACGATTTCCTGATGGTGATCGACGAGAGCCACGTGACGATACCACAGGTACGAGCCATGTGGGGCGGCGACCGCTCCCGCAAGGTGGCTTTGGTGGAGTATGGCTTCCGTTTGCCGGCTGCCATGGATAACCGTCCGCTCACTTTCAACGAGTTTGAGAGCCTGATGCACCAGGTAGTGTTTGTGAGCGCTACACCGGGCGATTACGAGATACAGAAATCAGAGGGCGTGATCGTGGAGCAGATCATTCGCCCGACTGGCCTTTTGGATCCGGAGATCGAGATAAGGCCAAGTGCGAACCAGGTGGATGACCTGCTGGACGAGGTGGACGAGCGTATCAAGCGCAATGAGCGTGTGCTGGTGACGACCCTAACCAAGCGTATGTCCGAAGAGCTGACCAAGTACATGGACCGCCTCAACATTAAGGTGAAGTACCTGCACTCGGAGGTGAAGACACTGGACCGTGTGGAAATTCTGCGCGAGCTGCGACTCGGTGAGATTGACGTGCTGGTGGGCGTGAACCTCCTGCGTGAGGGCCTTGATTTGCCGGAAGTAAGTTTGGTAGCCATCCTTGATGCCGATAAAGAAGGCTTCCTGCGCGATCAGCGCTCGTTGATCCAGACCATGGGCCGTGCTGCCCGTAACGAGCGGGGCCGTGTGATCATGTATGCCGACCGCATTACAGGCTCTATGCAGCGAGCTATTGACGAAACAAACCGTCGCCGCGCTACGCAGATCGCTTACAATATCGAGCATGGCATTACACCACGCACGATTCTGAAGACCAAAGATGAGATATTTGAGCAGACATCAGTAGCCGATTCAAAGAAGAAAGAGGTGAAGATGTACGCTGGTCCGGAGGAGGTTTCGCTGGCGGCAGAACCGGTGATTCAGATGATGAAGCGCGACGAACTCGAGAAGCTGATCAAGAAAACCGAGAAGCAGATGGAAGCTGCCGCCAAAGACCTGGACTTCCTGCAAGCCGCCAAGTACCGCGACGAGCTGGCCGAACTAAGGCAGTTGCTTAAGTCGAAGCGGGACTGATAAGTTTTAAAGTCGAAAGGCACTCATGGAGGTAAGTTGTGGGTGCTTTTTTTCTTAAGCAGGATTCTGTACTTTAACACTTCAGTTGCTACTATACCTTAGCCGCTACTGCCAATTCAATCAACCTAAATTCATTATGATAAAAAAGATCAGACCCTTAATACTGCCTGTCCTCATGGCCGGTATGTTTTCTGCCTGCCAGTCTTCCAGCCCTGAAACAGGAGAAGCCGGGGCCGAAACCGTAGCCGCACTTACAACGAAAAGCTACGAGCGATACCTGACAGCCCTTGCCGCCGATGAAATGGAAGGCCGCAAGCCGTTCACTTCAGGTGAGCAGAAAACGCTGGACTACCTGGAGCGGGAGTTCAAGGCGCTGGGTCTGGAGCCGGGCAATGGCAATAGCTATTTTCAGGAGGTGCCGATGGTGGAGGTGAATACTACGGCCAGTCCAAACATGACCATCAAGGGCAAGCAGCAGGAGCTGAAGCTGGAAGGACGTAACGACTACGTGATCTGGACCCGCCGCACCGACGAGGCTATCAATATTGACCCGACTGAGATGGTGTTTGCTGGTTTTGGTATAGTGGCGCCGGAGTATAACTGGAACGACTATACCGGTCTGGATGTGAAAGACAAGATTGTGGTGATCTTAGTGAATGACCCGGGCTTTTATACCCAGGATCCGGCTGTATTCAAAGGCAAAGCCATGACCTACTACGGCCGCTGGACCTACAAATTCGAAGAAGCCGCACGACAGGGAGCAAAAGGAGCCCTGATCATCCACGACACTGAGCCGGCTGGCTATGGCTTTCAGGTAGTGCAGAACAACTGGAACACCTCCAAGATGTACCTTGACAGCCGTGGCCGCGAAACCTACAAGTGCGCCATGGAAGGCTGGATCACCACACCAATAGCTGAGAAACTCTTCGCCGCTGCAGGTATGGATTATAAGTCTGTACTCAGCAAAGCGTCTAAGCCAGGAAACAAACCTTTCCCGCTTAACCTGCAAGCCAGCACTACGCTGAAAGTAAAGACCCGCTACGATAAGACCTCCAACTTCATTGCCAAGATCACCGGCAGCACCCGTCCTGATGAAGCGATCATATACACCGGCCACTGGGACCACTTAGGTATAGGCAAGGCCGATGCAGCTGGCGACAGTATTTATAACGGTGCCGTGGACAATGCAAGTGGTGTTGCTGGTCTGCTGGAGATTGCCAAAGCGTTCAAGGCCCAGCCGGTGCAGCCGGAGCGCACAGTGGTGTTCCTGGCTGTGACAGCAGAGGAGCAGGGGCTGTGGGGCTCGGCTTACTATGCTGAGAACCCGGTGTTTCCGAAAGAGAAAACCGTGGCCAATATCAACATGGACATGATGAATCCTTATGGCAAAACCAAAGATGTGGTGCTATATGGTATAGGCCAATCTGAACTGGAGGACTATATTACAGCGGAGGCTGAGGCGGCAGGGCGTTACATTGCGCCGGAAGAAAATCCGGAGGCAGGTCTGTATTACCGCTCTGACCACTTCAACTTTGCCAAAATAGGTATACCGGCGCTGTTCATCGGTCCGGGGGTGGACCTGGTAGAAGGCGGCAAGGAAGCCGGCAAGAAGAAACTGGACGAGTACTACGCCAACTATTATCACAAAGCAGCCGATCAGGTGCATGCGGATTATAAGATGGATGGTGTGGTAGAAGATCTGAAGCTGCTATACCAGGTGGGCAGCCGTATGGCTGGTTCCTCGGAGTGGCCTCAGTGGAAGGCAGGTTCGGAGTTCAAAGCTGTGCGGGATGGGTATATGAATAAATAAGGGGCTGGCTAGGTATAGCAACTACAGTTTAAGTGCGATATGATAAAACTATCCTTAAACAGAAAAGGCGCTTCATTAGCGCCTTTTCTGTTTTGACTAAATCAGTTATCGCTTATTGTTCCACTGGATTTATTCGCAGTGTAGTACAACTGTTAATGTCTTGCGGTTTATGCCTTGTATCCTGGCCTATAGCAGTAGCAGTCCCTTCTCCCGTAGCTCAAACCACACCGGTGAAGCCAGGAACTCGGTGAAGTTTAGGTGCGCATCCAATGGGTAAGTTTCTTCGAGTTGCTTCAGCGTCATAGCCGGAGCATCCTCAGAAGTCAGCAGCGTGAGTTGCTCCAGCAGCCATTGCCCAATGTTGGCTGTGGTTTTGATCTGGAAATCCTCGGCCTTTTCGTAGAAGGTCAGCACGCAGCGTTCGATGGTCTGGCCCTTCTTGGCGTACATCATAAAATCGATTTCCGGCACGTTGCCCAGCCAGAACACACGGGCTAGCTTGCGTTCACTGTCTGGTTTGGCAGGCTCCTGAATGGCCTTGGCAATCAGGTTACGGTCGGTGGTGACACGCGGGACTTTGAAGTCGAACCAGAAAGAGAGCGGCTCCTCCAGTCCTACGCCGTGCATGTAGTTGTAGATGGCTTTTGCTAAACCTTGACCAAATAGTTCGTGGTCGGTGCCCTGTGGGTCGTCGTGCCAGAGGTCGTTGTTGGCAAAGTCACCTTCCGGTGGACCAACTTTCACCACGCCAAATTTCTCGGGGTGCTTGCCTACCGGGCTATGCGCCGTCATGCTGAAACGGTGCCAGTAGCCGGATTGTATCACGCCATTCAGGAAAAGCTGCCGCACCACTTCCAGTGAATCGATTGTCTCCTGGGCCGTTTGTGTCGGGAAGCCATACATGAGGTAGGCATGCACCATGATGCCAGCTTGTGTGAAGCCATCCGTTACACGTGCCACCTGCGCAATGCTCACGCCCTTCTTCATCAGGTCCAACAGTCGGTCAGATGCCACTTCCAAACCACCCGACACAGCGATACAGCCTGATGCGGCCAGTAAGCGACAGAGGTCGGGTGTGAAGGTTTTCTCAAAGCGGATGTTGCCCCACCAGGTAATCTTTACGCCGCGGCGTAACAGCTCGATAGCCAGGTCGCGGAGAGCAGCAGGCGGAGCAGCTTCGTCAACAAAGTGGAAGCCTGTCTGGCCCGTCTGGGCGATGATCTGCTCGATGCGATCCACCAGCAAAGTAGCCGGGGCTGTTTCGTAGCGGGAAATATAGTCGAGGGTGATGTCGCAGAAGGAACAGCGTTTCCAGTAGCAGCCGTGGGCCACCGTCAGCTTGTTCCAGCGGCCGTCACTCCAGAGGCGGTGCATCGGGTTGATTACGTCGATCACCGACAGGTAATCCTGCAGTGGCAAATCGCTGTAGTCGGGCGTGCCCACTTCAGTATGCGGTATGTCTTTGTCAAGGCAGCCGTTGATGTACTCCACCTGGCCGTTTAGCAGCATGAACGTGCGCTGCAGAAAATCGACCTGGCGCTCGCCCCGAAGGTATTCCAACAGCTTGAGCCAAGGGCCTTCACCGTCATCCAGCGTTACGAAATCGATGTATTGAAACAGGCGCGGCTCGCGGAGGCTGCGCAGTTCCGTATTGGGATAGCCGCCGCCCATCAAGGTATGGATATGCGGATAATTTGCTTTGATGTACTGCGCCAGCCTTAACCCACCGTACAGATTGCCGGGGAAAGGTATAGAGAAGCCCACCACATCCGGCTGCACTTCCTGCAGACGTTCTTCCAGCAGCTCCAGCAGTAGCTGGTCCACCAGGTTTGGCTCCGTCTGCAACGACTCCTCCAGCGGATCAAAAGAAGTAGCTGAGAGGGCTAGCTTTTCTGCGTAGCGGCTGAAGGCGAAATAGGGGCAGATGGTCTCCTTTATCAAGTCACCCAGGTCTTCCAGGTATAGCGTGGCCAGGTAGCGGGCGCGGTCGGTGATGCCCATGCTACCAAAAGCCCAGTCAATGTCCTCCACCTGATCGAAGCGGGAGGCCTCGGGCAGGTAGCGGCTGTAGCTGATCTGCTGAGCCAGGGTGTTGTCCTTGTTCTGCAGAAAACGGATGACCGGCTCAATGGTGTTCAGGTACTCGCGCTTGAGGCGCAGGATGCGCCTGCTGTTGTCTGACAGCTCAAAATCACCTGCCTCAATAGCCTCAAATATTCTGCTTAGCCCCTCTCTCGAGAACATGCGCAGCACCAGCTCAATGCCAAAGTCAGCCTGGGTAACAGTATAGTCTTGCCCTTTCAGAAAGCCCTTGATGTAGGCAGTGGCGGGGTAGGGGGTGTTGAGCTGCGTGAGCGGCGGCGTAATGAGCAGTATGGTTGGCTTTTTCAAGTCTCGGGAATCTTAAAATAAAAACGCCCCATAGGGCGCGGGCTGCAAAACTACTGATTAAGTAGCGCTTTCTAAACAATTACTGCCTGCTTAACACTTCTTGAGCGGGCAGGGTTCAGTCTGGAATTGTTGTAAATGAGCAGCTTAGGAAATGGCAGGTATAACATTGAATAATTTATGCATTAAAGTGATATTTAATTATATAAAACAATACAAATATCCCTATATTTGCATTATTATCATCTATAGTTGAATGCTTCTGGGCGTAAAAGCTAAGGTTAAATCGCTGAAACAAGTTTCACAGATAAAAACCTGAAGCAATGGCTTGTGATGGTGTAAGTGTTTCAATTGTTCCCTAAAACAAAAGGCCCGTGATGCTATCACGGGCTTTTCGTTTATAGAGGTATGGAAGCGCTTATCTGAACAGCTGCGAAGTTTTGTTGACAATGTAATTTGCACCCGGCACAATAGCCAGCACGGTGCCTGCCACCAGGACAAACAGTACCACAAACATGCGCAGCCAGTTACTGAAGAAGTTATCAGCAAAGCCGAAGGTATAGAGCTGCAGGGCTGAGGCTACGAGCAGGCACAGCAGGGAGATAACCAGCAGCTTGCGTTTCAGCGCCGGGTTCATCAGGTTCTTTTTCATGGCAGACCAGGTATAGCCGCAAAGTTAAGGGTTAGGCTGATTGTTGCGCCATCAGGCGTGGCCTTTTTGTGCCTCGGCATCAGAGCTGTCGTCTTTGGTATGGCCAGGATTGTTCGCGCCTGAACCCTGTGGCGGTGGGGTTTGCTTGTCGGTTGCTACTTTTTTCTTATCCGAAGACATTTCCTTGCTGCTCTTTTCCTGATCAGACTTATTTTTCCCGTTCATCATAGCTTCATGTTTTAGTGCACTATGTCATACGGCAAACGGACGAGCTATGTAGCTTTTTTTAACTCTAATTGTAGGCTGGTCGTACATTAAAGAGCTATACCCTGATGTGGATTGGCACTTTGAAAACCTAAAATGAAAGAACTATGAAATCGATAAAGACAACGGCTGCTGTACTGGGTTTGCTTATGGGCGTAGGTATGGCGGCCTGTAACACAGGTACCGACCCCGGTGAGACAAACGTGGAGCGGAGTGAAATAGAATATCCGGAAGAGGATGACCGTGCAGGTACCTACGGTGATACCACTGGTAATTACGAAAAAATATACGAGGGCCGTGAAGGCACCGCCATCGGCGACAGTGCCTACAACCAGGAAGGTGACCGCCAGAAACGTTATGATGAAAATCTGAAACCTAATCCGAAGCAGTAATTCGGCTCAGGTATAAAAGCACAATGCCCGGCTCTCTCAATAGGAGGGCCGGGCATTGTGCTTTTTGGGATAGCGGATTGATTATTTGAATACAAAGCCATTTGGGGCAATCCCAACCCTGAATGAGTCTATAGCTGCTCCGCTCTGTGGGTTGTAGCGCACCACCCAGCCGTTGGAGGCATAGTCTGTCGCCTTGCCCGCGTAAATCGTGCCGCTGCCAGGTTCCACACCAAGGCCATTGAAGCCATAAGGTACATAGGTGCCCCGGTCGATGAGCGGTTGAGTGGCCAGTGTGGTCGCGTTGACATCCTGCACCCATACCTTGTTGTTGAACACATAATAGAGCTTGTCTCCGCTCTGGTTTGGCGTGAGCTTACCCGGAGATGGCGCATTTCTGGTGAAGGTGAGCGTCGTTGCTACAGAATTGCTGCCTGTGTTGATCTTGGCAAGGGAGCCGGGGGTGCTGTTTTCTTCGCTGATAGACCAGTCGGTTGGGTCATAAGACTTGATGCCACTGCTACTTACCCACAGTATATTGTTGCGGTCCAGTGCCAGGCTGTTTGGGCCGTCGTTCACAGTGATAGAAGTTTCTATCGCGTCAGTAGCCGTGTTTATAACCGTTACCGTATTGCCGCCGCTGTTCGCTACGTATAGCTTTCCACCCTGCAGGATAAGTTGCTCCGGCTGCACGCCTACGTTGATCGTTTTGGTAACAGTCAATGTCTTGAGATCCACCACTGCCACACGACCGTTGCCATATACATAAGTAGCCGGGTCGTAGCCGAGCCACTCAGTTACGTAGGCTTTTTCGTCGTTCAGGGCCGCGAAGTAGCGGGGAGCTTCCAGACCGGCGATCTCACCTTCAGCTTTCAGGGTGTGGGCATTAGTCACTACCACCTTGCCGCTATTGTTCATCACCAGGTATAGTCTGTCGCCCTGCTGTACCATGTGCTGCAACACGTCGCCCAGCACAAGCGGAGCATTCACCTTCTTAAAAGACTCGTTCTCCACTGTTTTGCTGTCGTGGCTGTAGAAGCTCATAGAGGCGTTTGATTTGGGCATAGCACCTTCATTGGACACCAGGACACCATTGCGGGCGTACTCACCGGCAGGTCCGTTGTCTTTTTTGTCGCAGGAAGCGATAGTGAGCGCACCAAAGGCAAAGGCAGCTGACAGTAGGTAGCTGCGGAAGCGGGTAATTTTTTTCATGTTATTGGGGTATGTATATAATTTAAGGTATGATAAAGCGCAGGCTAGCCGCAAAGCTGCGGGGTGGCATGGGCACATTTTCGAGCACGGTATACTCGCGGTCGGTTACATTATCGCTGCGGATTGAAGTAACAAACTGATACTGGCCGAGGCTGAACTTCCTGTGCAGTGCCAGGCTAAGCAAGGTATAGCCGGGCAGGCTGCCGGTATTGCTGTTGTCAGTATAGCGGAGGCCGGTGTGCGTGATGTTGCCGAGTAACGTCCAGGAGCGGAAGGTAAGGTCGGCTCCCAACTGGGCTTTGTGCAATGGTACGTGCGCAAGCTGTTGGTTCAGCTCCTGGTTTCCTTCGTAGGCCTTTACCTGCTCGGAGGAGGTATAGGTATAGGCGCCCGTAGCAGCCAGTTGCCAGTCGCCTATTATGGTACTGGCACGGCTGCTGAGTTCTATACCCTGTGAGCGAACCTTCTGCAGGTTGCGGGGAGACCAATAGCTGGAAGTGATCGGCATCCATTGTATCCAGTTGTCCACTAGCATGCGGTAGACCGATAATTCGGAATCCAACTGCACACTGCCTAGGGTATAGCGGTGACGCAGTCCGGTTTCGTAACTCCAGCCCTGCTCCGGTTTGATGTCCGGATTGCTACCTGGTTGCCAGAAGCGCTCGTTCAGCGTCGGTACCCGGTAGCTGCCCGACACGTTGCCCTTCAGGTATAGCTGGTGGTCACCCTGCTGCAGCATGAGCCAGTTAGCGCCCAGGGTGGGGGCCGGAGTGGGGTTGTAGCCTTTTACAAATGCCTGTCGCAGGTTCAGACTCAGGTCGAGCCGCTTGCTGGGGTCGTAGCGGAAGAGCAGAAAAGCCGAAGCACGGTCTTCCGTTACCTGTTTGCCGTAGCCCTGCACATCGGCATCGAAATGCTGCAGGTTCAGGCCGCCTCGCAAACTCCAGCGGCGGGCATAGGTATAGGTCTGCTCGGCCTGCACCTGGTACGTATTGATATCGGTGGTAGAATAATTGCTGTTGTCAGTGAAGCGGAGGTAGTCGTTGAAGATGGCGGCTTTCACGGAGGTTTCGCCCCAGTTGCTGCTGTGGCCGAGTTCCGTCATCAGGCGCAGGTTCCGGTCGAGTTGTTCGGCATTGGTGTTGGCAGCGCCCAGCGTCGGTGCTACTTCCCGGTCGGCAAAGGTATACCAGCCATGCAAGGCAAGCCGGGTATTGGAAGAGAGCTGCCAGCTCAGGTCCTGCGTAAAGCCATGCTGTGCTACCTGTGCCTGGTCCTGACGACGAGCCGGTGCTCCAATGCGACCGTAGTCCCGGTAAGAGAAGTCATTTTCTGCTGCCAGACGATAGCCACTCAATGCGACAGAAAGCTTCTGGCCACTGTAGCGGACGCCTGCGCTGGAGAAGTACCGGCCGAAGCTGCCAACCTCCTGCATCACATCTGCTCCAAAGCCAGGTTCTTGCTGCGTTGGGGAGTTGAGCAAGACAGCCCCGCCGATTGCGCCACTGCCATACGTAGCACCTGCCGCACCATGCTGCACCGCAATGCTTCCGATACTGCTCAAAGGCAATAAGGACATGTCGCTTTGCCCAAGGGCAGGCTGACTGATGTTGAGACCGTTCCAAAGCACGGCAGTATGGGTAGCGCTGGTGCCTCTAAACGATGGGGTGGAGATGCCGCTCGGGCCGTTTGTTTTCAGAAATGCCGGCGTGCGGGCCTGCAGAGCATCTGCTATGGTGCCGGAAGCATAGGTGCGAATAAAAGTGCTGTCGAGTGTACTCACACGGCTGCCGGAGGCAAACACCTCGGCAGGCTTGCCAAAGATTTCGACTGTGCGCAGCTGATACAGCGTGGTATCCTGCTGCGCCACGGCAGCCGGTGCTATGCCCAGCAAAAGGGCCAGGCATGATAAAAGACGGTAATGAAACTTTGCCACGTATACGCTTGCTTAGATCCCGAAGCATGCAGGCAGGTATGGGCAGGAACAGCGCGCGCAGGTATAGCGAAGGCCGTGCAGCTTTTTACCCGAAAGCATACGACTAAATGTTGTCGGACTGGCAGGTCTCCTGGCTCTCTTCAGGTTAGCCAGCCTTCCCATGCGTCGTGCGGCACAGTGGCGGTGGTTTTGGCTAACCCTTTTTAAGAAGATCACAGTTGCGGGAACAGCATAGGTATCTCACCTATTTCCCTTTTAAGGCTTTGTTGCAGAAACAACAAGGCCACCAATCTGAGGGCAAAGGTAAGGATTAATTGTGAATGAATAGTGAATAATGCTAAATGAAAAGTGACGATGGATAGTGCGGATTGGACTATGAGGGATGGGTATCAGGTATTGGTTGACAGGAATGATAAGCCAGATGCGGCATCAGGGGCAAATCCAGGTTGGTAGCTTTTGGACTGACAGCAGGTTGTGCTACCTCCTCTCAATTCGCACGTAGTACATGATTAAACTTAATCTTACAAAAAAATTGCTCATTATTCATTCATAAGTGAAGCTCAGGAAAGACTTTTATACCCGACCGGATGTGGTGCAGGTGGCGCAGGACCTGCTGGGGAAATACCTCTACACGAACCACGACGGAATCCTTACCGGTGGCATCATTGTGGAAACGGAGGCATACTCCGGCTCAAACGACAAAGCTTGCCATGCGCATATGAACCGCCGCACCCAGCGCACCGAGATTATGTATCACGAGGGCGGGGTGGCTTATGTATACCTGGTGTATGGCATGTACAACCTGTTCAACATCATTACCAATGTCGAAGGGCAAGCCGACGCTGTATTGGTGCGGGCCATCGAGCCAACAGAAGGTATAGAAGAAATGCTGCTGCGCCGCAACATGACCACTCCCAAGCCTAACCTGACGGCCGGGCCGGGAGTGCTCAGCATTGCCCTAGGTATAGACCGCAGCCACTATGGCGAACCGCTCACCGGCGACACCATCTGGATAGAAGACAAAGGTATAGACCTACCTGCCGAAGGTATAGCCATTGGCCCTCGTGTAGGTATAGACTATGCCGGGGATGATGCGCTGCTGCCCTGGCGCTTCTGGCTGAAAGGCAACAAATGGGTGAGCCGGAAAAAGTAGGAGCAGAGCCTGGCGTTGACAGCAGGCTCCGCTAAGCAGGCTACGGCTGCTCTACACTTTGACTGTTAAACCTATGGGCTGCCGTTCCGACAACTCCTCCTGTGGAGATGCCCTCGCAGATGGAGACAAATTCTGTCACCACATCAGAGGTATAGAACGTGATTTCTGCTTTGCCGGAAGCGTCTGTGGTGATCATGTGTTGCCAATGCAGTGTGCTACGGTAGTCGGGCAGGTTGTGACGGTCGTTGGGCACATTATAGCGCGGTATATAGAATTCAGTAGCTCTGTTGTAGCCGGGCAACCGGAAGCTAATCACACCGGGCGCTGCCTCATTAGCGTAATTTGCATCGCCTCTCCTTGTATAAAACGCAATCACACCGTTACCAGATAAAGCACCATAAATGGCTGCATTAGCTCCTTTTAATACCTCTATTGATTCTATTTCAATCGGATGCACCATGTTAATCTGGTCTATACCTATTGGCATGCCATCGAGCAAGAGCAAAGGAGTTGTGCCGGACTCAATACTATTTATTCCTCTTACAGTCACTTGCATATTATTTCCGGTGCCTGTTACCTGCACACCTGCCACTCTGCCATCCAAATACTGAAGCACATTATTAAATGGCGGCCGGTCTAGTGGAATAGTGATTATAGCGTCAGCGGTTTTCTTGTCGTGAATTCTAAACTGGCCATTTGGTTCTGATTTCTCTGTGATTACATTCACCTGCCTCAGCAGAATAGAGCCTTTGGAAATCAAATATTGTTTTTCTGCTTTTGCCCAATCACTCATCATACTCCGGTAGGCGACTCGTTGATTGACATCTAGCAGGTCATCTTGGAGCGGTGAGAAATCTGGTGTTGGTGGACTGATGATGTTTCTCTTTATTGCCTGATTGCTGCCACCCTTTGGTGTCCGGGCCTGAAGGAAGACCTTGAGCGTATCTTCAAAGTCGAGGCCAACAAAGTTGAAGCTTCCGTTCGGGTTAGTTTCAGCGGTTACAACATGAGGAAAGGCTGCGGCTGCCACAGAATCGGCGCCTGCATTTGGACGGAAGATGGCAGTAAGACTACTTTTCTGTTGAGTTTTCTTGCCAGTTGATTTCTCCACATGGCCTGAGAACGAGATACTCTGCTCCATTGGGTAAGCAATGGTCGGAAATCTGTCCTGCAGCATATCATCCCAGGTGAATCGGCGCCAGCCTTGGGTCAGCAGCAGCAGGTCCAGGTGCTGGCTTGCTTTGGGTTGGCTCTTGTCGAAGTAATAGGCCGGCTGCTCTACATGCCCTTTTAAGTCGCTGCTTAAGAAGAGGCTGGTATAGATATTCTCTTCATACAAAACTAATTCTGACGCACTCAGGGCATCCCGTACAGTCAAGGAGAAATTCCCCGCTACTGGCTTCCCTGCTTGATCTTTGGCCTCTATTAGCATTTTTACCTTTTCGCGTTTGCCATAGGTCGCCTTATCAGTAGAGATGGACAAGTTCAATTGACGCGGTTGGTTGACCAGAGCCAGCCTTTCGCAGAGCGGTGCACCGTTGTTGTCGAACAGAGTGAAGTGAATTAGCCCCTCCGGGAATCGTGAGACAGGAATGTCGGACTCCAGCAACTTCTTTTCGGTATTTGCTCGGATAGCGAAGATAACGCTGTCTCCGGCATGAGCGATTAGGTATAGCGGACCAACAGAATTGCTGCTACTAAAGTTGTTGGTCAGCCTGAAGTTGATGGCATGCGCATTGCGGCGATTGATATGCAGGACAACGCCTTCTTTCCTGGCGACTGGCAGGTCAAACGCTTCTGTGGAGCCGTCTGCGTGCTGCACACGGGCTATGTAGGTTTTGCCAGGTTCAGGAGTCAGTGTAATTGCTCCCATGCCCAGGTGCTCACTTTGGAACGGCTGAACAAATTTGCCAACCTGGTCGTAAATCGCGCCTGTTACCTCTTTCCCTTTGCCGTTGATATCAATGGCTTTGAACGCCACTTGTGATGCTATACCTTCCACCAGATAACCGCCCTCCGGGAAAAACTGTAAATCAAGGTTTGCCTTGCCAACTGGAAGCCTTAACGCCTTCTTAAAGCTGTCCTGTTTGCTGTCGGACTGTACCAAAAGTATGGCCTCCTTCCAGTTGCTTGTCTGTGTTGGGTCGAGGTTCAGATATATCCGGGCTTTTCCTTCCTGGTCAGTTTCGAGGTTAAGCTTTTGGATGGTTTTACCGTTTGCGATCAGTTGGGCCTTCAATTTAAGTTGTTTCACCGGCTCGAAGGGATGCTTGTACAACTGTAGTGTAGTAGTAACCGAATCGCCCTTTGGGTGTGAGGCCGTCCGGAAAGCAACGCTCGCTTTCGTCTCCCGTAGGTTGGGGTTCGTGATTTTTATCTCCCTCGAAAAGAAGTACTGCTGGTCAAAGTTCCGCATCCAGTTGGTATAGGCCCTCACTTGATACAGACCTTCCGGTAACGTGTCGGGCAGGTAAAAATCACCTGGAGCCACACCCCTTTTTACTTTCAGTCTCCTCGTGAACAGTACCTTGTTGTCTGGGCTGATGAGGTCGGCGTATAGTACTGTGCTGAGGGAATCGGGGTGTGACTTGGGCAGCTTCAAGTATGCCTTGAACCATATGGTCTCGCCCAGACTATACAGCGACTTGTCCTGGTGCAGGTATATTTTCTCTTGCGGGAATAAGGTATAGAACTTCTGTAATTGCATGGTTAGCCTCTGAACAAGGTCGTTGTTACCTTGGCTAGGCTTAAGATTGAAAGAAAGCAGAAGTAATGAAAGCGAGAGGAGGAAAACGAGGTAAACTCTTTTCATATGTTTGGGCTTAAGTTTGTTTATAAACAGGTATAAAGAGTTATACCTGTGCACTTAGACGCAGCGCCTGTAGTAAATATTTCATGAACAAATATTACGCCACTAATATATAAAAACGAAAATATTTAGAAAATTTCCATTTTCTCCTCCAGCCACCGCATGCGGTAAGCGTTCATGGCAGTTGTGCCTAGTTTGTTGATGAGTCGGTAGTTAACCACAGCTCCGATCGGTGCTCCTACAATAGGTATGAGCTGCGCCATCTTAGCCAGGTCTATGTGGTCGCGGTACTCCTGCTGAAACGTGCGCCAATCAAATTGGTGGATGTCTTCGGGAAGGTGCTGTGCCTGCTGCTGCCAGTGCTCGATTTGTAGGTATACCTCCCGGCGGCGCTCCTGGCTGCTAAAGGCAAGCTGAAAAATGTGGAGCAGGTATACGCGCTCCCGGTAATCATCGGCAGAATAGCCGTAGAGTGCAGCTATCTCAAAGAGCATTTTCAGCTTCAGGCCCAGCAGGAGCGGGAAGTCCGCTAAACCTAGCAGAAAGCCGCCTGCTCCGGTAATGCCTCCTTCTGCGGCAGCTGCCTTTCTGTAGAAATTAATGCGTTTCAGCACTATGGATTCACTGAGCTGCAAAGAAGAAAAGGGGTAAGGCTTCCTGGTGATGAGCTCTGAGCCAAAGAGTACGGCCCGCACCATCTGCTTTATGGTAGCCGTAACAGCCTGATGCACCTTCTCCGGAATGTAGCTGTTAATCTTGTCCTGCATGCGCTTTGCCAGCTTATTTACGAAGGTAGGTCTGCCGCACATCTCATGCTGCCAGTTTCTGAGTTCATGGATAGCGTGCTGTTCGTATGCAGTCATAGAATGGTAGATGTAGGCAGTATATATACGAAATGGCCAGCCACAACATGAAACTGCTGTGGCTGGCCTAATATACAGATTATCATTCTGTTTTTTGTTCTACTACTCTTGGTTCTGCTGCTCGTTGTCGGTGCGGGCCTGTGGCGTTGGGTTGTTAGAACCTGTTTTCCCTACCGCATCACGATGCAGGCTATTGCTGGTGTCTGAACTGTTACTCTTATTTTTCTTGTCCAGTTCTGATTGCTTCTGGCCTTTTGCCAAGTCTTTATTTTCTTTTTCGTTATTCATAAGTTAAGTTCTTTTAAGTTAATAATCTATCCTGCCCTACAGGCTGCCTGGTATTCGGATAATGTTGCTTATCAGCTTTTGTTTGTTACGGCTTGTCCTGTTTGCTCTCCTTGGAATTATTCCCCTCTGAAGAGTCTGCATTACCTACAATTTTGGAGGCATTCAGTACATTAGATGCCTGTCCAGTGGTATCTGTAGATGGCTTACCGCCCTTTTTGCCGTCCTCAAACGACTTCTCCGGGTTGCTTACTGATTCATGGTGTTTTCTTGGATCTTTTTCGTTTTTCATAGCTTTCCTGTTTCTATTCTATTGATACAAATCATTTATAATGTTTTTACGGCACCCCATGGTACTGGTTGGGCATGTGACATATACAACAGAGAAGCCCGCAGCATCTGCCACGGGCTTTTCTGTAATATATTCAGCTAAACTATATTAGGAGTTATTGCTGCCGGAGCCTGAGTTGTTGTCATTCTTGTTACTTTGGCGTCCTGCTTCTGCATGTCCCTCAGAGTCACCGTGCCAGCCTCTCCCCTGGCTTTGGCTGCTACTGCCTTGCGACTGGTTGCTGCTTCTGGCCTGTGACTGACTACCCTGAGATGAACTGTTGCTGATAGATGACGATGAGCTGTCATTCTTATGGCTCTGTCGGCCGGCTTGCGCATGACCTTGCGAGTCGCCATGCCAACCCTGGCCCTGGTTGCTGTTGCTGCTCTGTGATCGCTGACCACTCTGACTCAACGGGTTGCTTTGAGAGCGGGAAGTGCTTTCAAACTCACCAGATTCATTTCTAGGTTGATTCTGACTATTATTTCGATTCTGGTTCAGGTTATTGCTCTGATCCTGATTTTCTTCATTATTGCGTTTCATAGCTTTCGTGTTATATGTTTAACATAGTGTCTCCGTACCAGACGGGACCCTCTGTTTTACGGACTAAGATTCTTGCAGTTAGTAATTTAGCCAGGTCAGTGTTGGAACAGGTATAGCAATAAAACCGACTGGCAAAGCCATGGTTATATAGGGCTATGTAAGTATAACAACAGGTATATGTGCTTGTGCCTGAATATATTGAGAGGCTGATCTGAAAGGGCTAAACGGAAAGGCGGTAGGATTTTATAAAGAGCTGCAAAAACTAAAGCGCCATAAAAAAACTGAAAAAAAATTACATGGTAGGGGATGTTGCCTTCCGGCAGAAGATCGCAATTGGCTTCTGGTGCATATCAGTAGTGAAGAAAAGGTAGTCTTCGCCCCCTTCCTTTATACCTGTCTTTTTGCGAATGTCAGCCACTGACTCTGGGAAATTGCGCACTGTGATGTTGGCTTTGCGTTGCGGGAGTCTGGCAAGGATCTCTTTCTTGTTATAGCGGCCCGTACCCAGGCAGGCAAAGGTTCGGCCCGGGAAATCAGGTATAAGCTGCTCAGAGGTATAAAGGTGGCTGTTAGGGTGCAGCTTCTGTAGCCCAAACTGACTGGCCACACTGCGGTAGGCTCCTGATTTGAGTATAGCGGAGTTAGGCTCGTAAAGGTAGGCCTTTGGATCGGCGAAGCTGACAAAAGTCTGCTCTTCCTGCTCTTTGTTGAAAGTAAGCGTTTGTATGCTACCGTCCGGCATCAGATTGATCGCATATCGGGTGGGGTTTGCCTTTGCATGGGGCTGAAGCAGGTATAGCACTTCTTTGCACTCGTTGTGCAGTGCAACCACCCATACCCTGGCCACTGAGCCCAGTTGCGCTAGCGCCAGTTCTATGTCGAGCATAGGGGAGGTCTTAAGGAGCACAGCATCTGCTTTCTCAAAGAGTACCGGCAGCAGCTGCAGCACATCCGGCTCACAGTCTTGCAGCAGGTGCACCTTTTCGTGCCTTTCGCCGCGCCGTGCCGGATCCAGGTATAGCATATCGGCTTTACCAGTAAACTGTTGAAGGAAATCTTCTGCGGAGGCATTAACAGCATCAATATTGGTAACGCCCAGCAATTTGAAATTATAGGCGGCTATTTCTGAAAGTTCGCTGTTCTGCTCCACGTGCACCACCTGCTCAAACTGCCTCGCAAAATAGAAACTGTCTACCCCAAACCCGCCAGTCAGGTCAACAAGCAGCTTGCCTTTTACCAGTGAAGCCTTAAAAGCAGCTGTTGCCTCTGAAGAAGTCTGCTCAACTGATACGGCCGTTGGAAATATCACATCCGGGTGTGCTACCCAGGTCGGCAGCTTGTCCGAGGCTTTTTGTCGTGCCTGGATCTGCTTTACCAGTTCAGCCACCGGCAAATGCGGGTAACGGCTTGCCTGCAGCATCAGCTCGGCAGGCTGGCGGTGCTGGTGCTGCTGTATAAAATCTCTCTCTTCCGGGGTATAGTGCTTCATGGTACACGGCAAAGGTACAAATTTAATCAGCCCTGTTTTTCTCATAAAAACTGACTGACCGCAAACAATCCTTATACCTGCTGGTTGTATTCACAGCTAAAAGAAATTTTTTATCAATAATTTATCAGACTACTATGAAGAAATGGATGAAAATCATGATGCTGACAGTGCTGCCGGTCATGGTACTAACAAGCTGTGATGATGACGATGACGACATGACTGTTATCGAAAATGCAAATGTAATGGTAGTGCACGCCTCACCTGACGCACCCGGCGTTGATTTGCTGGTGGATGATGAGAAAGTGAATTCAGCTGCTCTCACTTTCCCGAACAACACAGGTTACTTGGAGGTGCCGGCTGGCCGTCGCAATGTGAAAGTAAACGCTGCTGGCACAAACACATCAGTTATCAATGCCAACCTGGACCTGGAGCGTAACATGAATTACTCTGTGTTCGCGATCAACACGCTGAGCAATATAGAGCCACTGGTTCTAATGGATGACCTGACTGCTCCGGCTTCCGATAATGCGCACGTGCGTTTTGTGCACTTATCACCTGACGCCCCGGCAGTAGACGTTGCCGTAGCGGGTGGACCTGTGCTCTTCAGCAACAGCGAATTTAAAGAGGCGACCCCCTTTACCCCTGTACCGACAGGCTCCTATAACCTGGAAGTGCGACTGGCCGGAACAGAAACCGTAGTGTTGGCTGTGCCAAACGTACAGCTGGCCAGCGGCCGCATCTATACTGTATTCGCCAGAGGTTTTGTGTCGCCACCGGCTGACAACACCAACTCGCTTGGTGCCGAGATAATTACGAACCGATAACCGCGAAGAAGACAGCTACCTGGTTGAGGCCTGTGCCATTGGTACAGGCCTCAGTATTTTAAAGAAATTCAAACTAATTGACTTTCAGTTGAGTAGTGCTATTATGTTGAAGTTGAGTGAGAAATTTTGTAATTTTGTGCTTCCCTAAGAAAAAAGTAAAATATGATCGATACAACACTTAAGTACAAAGTAAAAGATATTTCGCTGGCCGAATGGGGCCGCAAAGAGATCAGATTGGCAGAGGCTGAAATGCCTGGTCTGATGGCCATCCGTGAAGAGTATGGCCCGAGCAAGCCATTGGCTGGTGCCCGCATTGCTGGCTGCCTGCACATGACTATCCAGACGGCTGTGCTGATTGAGACGCTGGTAGAGTTGGGGGCCGAAGTTACCTGGTCTTCCTGCAACATCTTCTCTACACAGGATCACGCTGCCGCTGCTATTGCCGCTGCCGGCATCTCGGTTTATGCCTGGAAAGGTATGACAGCCGAGGAGTTTGACTGGTGCATTGAACAAACCCTGTTCTTCGGCGAAGACCGCAAGCCGCTCAACATGATCCTGGACGACGGTGGTGACCTGACCAACATGGTGCTCGACAAATACCCTGAGCTAGCTCCTGGCGTGAAAGGCCTTTCTGAAGAAACGACAACAGGTGTTCACCGTCTGTACGAGCGTATGAAGAACGGAACACTTCCGATGCCTGCTATCAACGTAAACGACTCTGTAACCAAGTCTAAGTTTGATAACAAGTATGGCTGTAAAGAATCGTTGGTAGATGCGATCCGTCGTGCTACAGACGTGATGATGGCTGGTAAAGTAGCCGTTGTAGCTGGTTACGGTGACGTAGGCAAAGGTTCTGCCGCTTCTTTGCGTGGAGCAGGTGCCCGTGTGATCGTGACTGAGATTGACCCGATCTGCGCCCTGCAGGCTGCCATGGACGGTTTTGCTGTGAAGAAGATGGTTGATGCTATCAAAGAGGCTGATATTGTCGTGACCGCTACTGGTAATAAGGATATTATCACAGAGCGTGAGTTCCGTCTCCTGAAAGACAAGGCGATCGTTTGTAATATCGGTCACTTCGACAACGAGATCGACATGGCCTGGCTGAACAAGAGCTATGGTAATACAAAAGATACCATTAAGCCGCAGGTTGACCTTTACAACATCGAAGGCAAAGACATCATTGTGCTGGCTGAAGGCCGCCTGGTAAACTTGGGTTGCGCAACTGGTCACCCTTCATTTGTAATGTCAAACTCATTCTCTAACCAGACGCTGGCCCAGATCGAACTGTGGACAAACGCTGAGGCCTACGAGAACAAAGTGTATACCTTGCCGAAGCACCTGGACGAGAAAGTAGCCCGCCTGCACCTGAGCAAGATTGGTGTGGAACTGGACGAACTGTCTTCAGACCAGGCTGCTTACATTGGTGTGACAGTAGAAGGCCCTTACAAGCCTGAGTACTACAGATACTAATTTTGAGTATTGCTTTTAAACAGGAAAGCCGGAGCTGATGCTCCGGCTTTCCTGTTTAAACCTATTTCTTAAATTTCCCCATCTTCAGCAGTTTGTAAACCGAGGCTTTGGCCTGCTTAAACTTGTTGTCAAGTTTGAGGTATTTATTGGCTTTGTCCCGGAAGTGGATGCGACGATGCCAGCCCAGGTGATTAGTATAAGGCTCCTCCAGGATGAAAGCGGTATAGCCCAGGTCTGCGTAAAAATCTGAGATCTCCTTTTCAAACTGCCCTGGCGTATACTGCTCAAAGCTGCCCATCAGGCGATAGTCGCTCACACGCTTCAGGCTGGGGTTAAGCGTAAAGATATCTTTTTGGACTTCCCGGTAGCGTATACCTTCAAACTCCTTTACGCCGTGGCTAAAGAAGTCAGCAGGGTACTCGCTGGCACTGCGGCCCCACACTGTGACCAGCTTCGGGAATGCTTCCATCAAAGCAAGAGAGTCTTCAATAAAGCCTTTGCGCAGAAAATCCCAGTCATCCTCGCAATGGAAGATGTACTCGGTATTTACCTGGCTGTAGGCTTTGTCGATGCTCTTCTGCTGGCCTAGCTGCTCCGGGTTCACGATCGTCTCAAACTTGTCATAACTGAATTTGCGCAGCACGCCTTCCAGTCCCTTGCCGTCTCCGCTATCTTCTATGATCAGGATTTTCTCAATGGGGTAGGTGTTGAATCTGAAGAAGCTGTGCAGTGTAGCCTCCAGCAGATCGAAGCGGTTGCAGCTGGTAATAACGACAGTGATTCCCTTAGGCATATTCATTAAAACTGAGTGAATGCACAAAGATAGCGGGAGCGCTAAATTAATTGCCCTGGCTCTGTATATATTTCAGAGTCAGGGCAACCTGTAGCTTTACGTATGACTTGTGAGTTTCTATTAAATGATGTTGAAGCGCGACATCAGGGCCTTCTTGTAGGATTTGCCGATCGGAACCTCCCCTTTAGAAAACACGACTGCGTTCTCTTCCAGCGCCTCTACTTTGTCGAGGTTGGCAATATAGGAGCGGTGCACCCGCACAAAATTACTGGAAGGCAGCTTGTGCTCCATGTCCTTGAGTGTAGAGCTAACCAGGTATTTCTGATCTACAGTAACAATAAAAGAGTAGTTGTCATAGGCTTCTACCCACAAGATGTCACTATACTGTACCTTGATAATGCGGTGCTTTACCTTGACAAAAATGTAATCGGTCTGCGTTTCGGCTTCTTTGGGTGCCTTGCCTGCGCCGTTGTCCACTGCTTTGTGCCCGGAGTCATGCTTGTAAAGGGCAAGTTCAATAGCTGAACGCAGGTTTTTTTCGTCAAAGGGTTTGGCCAGGAACCCATCCGGCTCTGTTTTCTTTGCCCTGTCCAATGTGGCTTTGTCGGCATAGGCGGTCAGGTAGATGAAAGGAATGTCAAACTCCTCCCGTATTTTAGAGCCGATCTCTATCCCGTCTGCATCACCTTTCAGGTTCACATCGAGCAGCACCAGGTCTGGTTGCAAGGTCCGAATCATCTCTAGAGTGTTCTCACCGGAGTCGATGCCACACGTCTGGTAACCTAGCTCTTCCAAACAGGCAGCCAGGTCTTCTGCGATTATAATTTCGTCTTCCGAAATAAGAATTTTTGGTTTTGTCATAGCATTAATCTCATACGTAAAATTAGGGAGTTACGATGCCAAAACAAAATACAATATTGATTTTGTACCATTATTATTTTGGAATTCGATATTACCCCCAAGCTTCCTGGCTAATGAGGACACCAGTTGGAGACCAAACGACTTTTTGCGTCGTTCCCGAAAGTCGGGAGGTAAGCCTACACCGTCGTCATGTACAGTCAAGGTGTAAGCATTTTCCTGTTCTGGCCTTAGGTAAATTGCGATCTGCCCGTACCGGTTGGGGAAGGCATATTTAATGGAGTTGGAAACAAGCTCATTTACAATCAGCCCTAATGAAAGGGCTGTATCTGCTTCCACCATGATAGTAGGTATATCAAGCTTGATTTTGATATGGCGCTCTTTGGTGCCATATGTGGCGCACAAGCCTTCGCATATGTCTTCTATGTAGGCATTCAGATCAATGGAGGCCAGATCTTCGTGCTGGTAAAGGCGTTCATGCAGAATCGCCATCGACCTAACCCGGCCCCTTACAGACTGCATTACTTCGAGTGCATTCGGGTCTTGTACGTGCCGGGCCTGCAGGTTGAGCATACTCATAATGATCTGCAGGTTATTTTTAACGCGATGATGGATCTCCTTCAACAGAATTTCCTTCTCACGGTTTTTCTCTTCCAGCAGCTGCGTGCGATACTGTACCTTATGCTCGAGCAGGGTATTCATTTTTACCAGACTTCTTTCGCGCAGCCTTATCAGGCTGATCGTTGCGCCGGTGGCGATAAGTACCAGTAGCACGATGAACCACTCTCTGCGCCACACAGGGGGTACAATGGTGAAGGTATAGGTAAGTGGGCTAGGCGTCCAGTAGCCGTCACTGTTGGCTGCCAGTAACTGAAAGGTATAGGTGCCCGGGTCGAGGCTGGCATAGGTGGCAAAGGAGTGATCCGTGACAGCAGACCAATGGTCGTCATGACCTTTGAGGCGATAGCGGTAACGCACACGGTCTGGGGCGGTTAGAGATATGCCATGAAAGTCAAAGGTCAGGTGGTTTTGGTGGTGTGGGAGCCGAAGGTTCACAGGGAGCCCGTTAGTTGAGTCGGTGGTGTAGCCCATGCTTGTCCAGTCAGTAGGCTTCAGAAAGAGCATAATATTGGTTAGGATCGTATTGGGGTAAACCTGATTGCGCCGGTCCATGTCGGGCAGGTACATGGTCAGGCCTTTGGCAGTGGCAAACCACACAGTACCGTCTGGGGTCTGAGTGATTCCCCTGTTGCTGACTTCTAGGCCCCGGAACCCCTCCTGATTAGCGTAGGCCCG
The DNA here is from genome assembly GCF_058932855.1 of Pontibacter sp. LHS1. NCBI lineage: Bacteria > Pseudomonadati > Bacteroidota > Cytophagia > Cytophagales > Hymenobacteraceae > Pontibacter > Pontibacter sp. LHS1. The sequence goes on along the minus strand of NZ_JBZYWF010000004.1, from coordinate 175,763 downwards.
GATGCTGAGGCGCCCCCGGTCATGGAGCTGATCAAGCTGCACTTTTAGCACGCCCCGACTGGTGCCGACCCAGAGGTGGTTGGTATTATCAACAAACAGGCTCTTTATACCTTCATTGGGGAGTCCGTTCCGGGAGTTGTATACCTTAGGAGCCTTCCATTTGTCATGCCAGGCCATAATGCCGTAGTTGAAACCACCGAAGTACAGAGTGCCCCACTCATCTTCCGTTATGGAGTGTATTTCACGGAATCCAGCTTCTCCCAGTCCCTTAGCAGCGGCTAGGGCATTGTTTTCGTACCGGAATACACCTTTCTCAGCGCCAACCCATATCCTGCCCTGGCTGTCACGGTGCAGGGCATATACGTTGCCCGTGAGCTGTGGCTTGTGCAATGGCCTGATAGATTGCTGATTGGGAGGCAAAATAGCCAATCCGGTAGCAGTGGCGAGTAACAGGTCGCCATTTCGTAAGGGCATGGCCTGAAACACTTCCGCTGAGGGCAGCCCCTGCGCCGTGCTGTAATGAGCTACTTTGCCGGGCCCCAAACGGTACAGCCCTTTGCTGGTACATACCCAAACATCATTTTCATGCGCCACCCACATACTATGCAGGGTAGTGCCTTTTGGCCAAATGTCAGTCTGCAGCCAGTTTAGAATGCCACCCTCCATATAAGCAGCATAGCCGTCATCGGTGCCCAGCCATACCCTGCCTTTAGTATCTTGTGCCAGGGCTGAGATGACAGGCTCTTTCACCTGTCCCATATCAAAGAAGTGTACAAACCAGGGGTTACGGTACTGCATCAGGCCATGACCGGTTGTTCCAATCCAGATATTCCCTTCACGGTCTGTTGTGATGCAGTTAACTCTGTCTGTGCGCAGACCGCTGAAGCGGGTCAGGTGCTGAAACTCCTTGCCATCGTATTTGAGAACACCATTCAGGTTCAGACTTAACCATTGATGACCATAATTGTCGGTTGTGAAGTCTCTTATATTGGGGCTTGTTATGCCTGGCGGTAGCTCAAAGTTCTCCAGCTTGTTCAGCCTGAAAGTTGCCGCACCGTTGGCAGTACCTATCCAGATAGTGCCGTCAGGTGACTGGTTCAATACATTGATGCTGTTATAAGGTAAGGGGCTGTTGGTGGAGGTATAGTTACTTGTTCCCCTGGATGTGATGCTGTACACCCCCTGAGAGTCGCTTCCTGCCCAAAGCTCATTTGTGGCCGTGAAGAGCACATCATTGTAACGGATGGGCGGTAAGTCGGTGTGCTGCACAAATGCGTTCTTGGCCAGGTAGTAAACACCGCTGTCTGTGGCTGCCCAAATAGTACCCTGATTGTCTTCTGATATACTGTAAACCCCTCCAGGTGGCAGACCCGCCTCCAGGTCATAGGCATAAAAGTTGTTGCCTGTGAGCAGCATCAAGCCTTTATCAGTAGTCCCGATCCAGATGCGCTGGCGGCTGTCAAGCAGCAGGCAGCTTATACTGTTGCTGCTCATGCCATCGCGTTTCGTATAGGTATGGAATGCAGACCCGTCAAAGCGGCTAAGTCCCCCCAGTGTGGCTACCCAGAGCTGCCCTTTGTGATCTTGCAGGATGTCATTTACCTGGGATTGCGGTAAGCCCTGCTCAAGCGACCAGTTCCGGAAGTTGAACTGTTGCGCCTGCAGGTTTAGCGAAACTGCCAGTAAGAGTGTTAGAGCAAAAAGGCGCATCCGGAAGCAAGGGCGTTAGAGGTAACAATACAGGAAGCTAATGTATTTTGTAATAAAAAATAGCTTAATATTTACATTACTCTAAAGCAATAATTTTGTTGCCTGCAGGCTATACCTGATGTTATAAAATTACTTTGTGTGCAGGTGGGTTATTAGAAATTCAATGCCTATACCTGTTGCAGAGGTCTTGGGCAACAGGTATAGGCATTGGCAAGACGGGAATGAATACTTATTCTCTGTGAAGGTGCTTATTGATGCCGTTAGGGCAAAAGGTGCTTTTCTCAGAAATGGCCTTCTCAAGGAGTGCATCATTAGCTGCCAGGCTTTGGCGGGAGTTCTCCTGATGATGTAAATGATAGGCTATACCGCCGAAAGCAAGGTTCTGCCGCTTGGTGCCGCTGTTTAGCAGGCGGATGGCAAACTCACTATCCTCTCGCCCCCAGCCTACAAAGTTCTCATTAAAGCCGTTGACGCGCACGATGTCTTCCATCCAGAAACCCATATTGCAGCTCTTGATTGAAGCGATTCCTGCCTTGTCCTTACTGAAAAGCCTTGACAGAAAAGGCGAGTTTGTGGCATTGAACCGATTCTTTATACCTGATGAAAGAGGCGAGATAGGAGAGGGGCCGCGATTGATCAGCTTTTGGCTCAACTCGGGACTCAGGAGTACGCGTTTACCTTGTGTGAAATAACCTTTACGGGCAGCCCGGCGGTGGCCCTTCAAAAAGTCAGGATGAAGCACCATGTCCCCATCAATAATCACCACATACTCACCGGTTGCCATCGCAATAGCCTTGTTGCGGCTCTCCGCTGCTCTAAAACCCAAGTCTTCCTGCCAGCTGTGCAGCACCGGCACCGGCGACTCTTTTGCTAGTTGCGCTACAAGAGCACGTGTGTCTTCGCGGGAGCCATCGTCGGCCACAATGATCTCACGCGGGAGCTCACTCTGCTGAAAGGCGCTGCGCAGCACTGTGCCCAAGGCCTCCTTCCAGTTATAGGTTGTCACGATCAGGCTGACGCCGAGGCGCTGGTTTTCTTCGTGCAGTTTCATGTATTTGTAAAAAGTGCCGTTAGCGTTCGAGAAGGAGATGGCCATACCTTCGTACCCGTACAAAAACCCGCGCTGCAGCACATAGTTCCTGAAGAGAGAGAAAGCCCACTTGAAATAACTGATGGCAGGGGAGGAGCGCTTCCGGAACCGCTTCTCTCTAGCAAAGAGTGTAGTATACTGGTCCATCTTAGCAATCAGCTGCGAAATGCTGTTGAAGGAAAAGTGATTCATGGTGCCGCGCAAAGCCTGTACCTGTAAGCCATCTGTTATAATATACTCGTGCACAGGAAGGTCAGCGAAGCGGGTAGTTTCCTTATGATAGAGGCGCAGCACATAATCATTGTCCCATCCACAGGCTTTGATGTGCTTTTTGCCGTAAAAGTTATGGCGCAGGAAGCTGTATACCTTATACGTATCGTGGAGGTCGAGCTGCAGAATTTCTTCTGTTAGCTGAGGTGAAAGCACTTCGTCACTGTCAATGGAGAGGACCCACGGGTGTGTAGCGTGCTGTGCGGCAAGGTTCTTCATTGGTCCAAATCCGATAAAGGCATGCTGCACGATGCGTACATTCGGAAAGCGGGCCGCAACAGCCAGCGTTTCGTCTGTAGAGCCATTATCCAGTACAATTATCTCAGGAAAGCGCTGCAAGGAATGCAGGCAGTCGGAGAGATGCTGCTGGCTATTTTTAGTCAGGATGGTAACCGATATTGGTTGGCTCATGTATGGGAACTCCCTATGTGGATGGAGCTGCAAAATTAAGCTTTAACACCTAAATCAATGAAAAAAATGCTCAGGAACTGCTGAAAGTTCTGAAAATCCGTATGTTTCTAATAAAGAAAGGAATAAGAGCGGCTCATAAGCTGCCTGTCCTGTGCATACCATTATAGCTCCCGTGCAACCCAAAGGCGGCTAGAAAGGTATGTAATTAAAATTTCTATATTTGCGTATAATTACGCGATTACGACTTTATAAATTACAAAATCAAGTCAAATGAGCGAGCAAACAGGTAAACAGTTGAGTAAAGAGGAAAAAGATGCCCGGTTCGAGGCGGAGCTACTGCCTGTGCTGGATCCTCTGTACAATTTTGCCTACAGGCTCACCCTCGATGAAGATGATGCCAATGACCTGGTACAGGAGACTTACCTGAAGGCCTACCGCTTTTTCGATTACTTTGAGCAAGGAACTAATGCAAAAGCCTGGCTGTTCCGAATCCTGAAGAACTCTTTCATTAATGAGTTCCGGAAAAAGAGCAAACAGCCTGCCAAGGTAGACTATAGTGAGGTCGAGGGGTACTACAATTCGGACGACGTAGAAGGCGAGGGCGGCGTGGCCTCCACCACCGACATGCGCACCGAAAGTGTACAGGACCTGATTGGCGACGAAGTGGCCAGTGCCTTAAACGCATTGCCGGTCGACTTTAGAACCGTGATCATACTTTGTGATCTCGAGGGCTTCACCTACGAGGAAATGGCTAAAATTCTGGATATACCTATAGGTACCGTGCGCTCCAGGCTGCACCGTGCCCGTAACTCTTTGAAAGAGAAGTTGGAAAAGTATGCGAAGAGCATGGGATATAACAGTTAGAATAACCTAAAGAGTTTGAGTTAAGATGGAATCGAAATTTACAGAAGCGCACCAGAAACTTTCTGAAGACGGGCATGAGTCGGAATGCGACAAAATTGCCAAGTTGTTGGACCTGATGATTGATGGAGAGGCCTCCACAGAAGAGCAGTCCTACTTTAATACTCACATCGAAGAGTGCGTTCCCTGCTTCGAAAGCCATCAAAAGCAAAAACTCCTCAAAGGGCTTGTAAGTGGTCATCTTAAGCGCGTAATTGTGCCGGAAAGCTTAGCTTTGTCCATTAAAGCCAGAATTCAAGAAACTGTATAACCTCTGATGCAAGGAAAGATTATCATTTTTTCGGCACCCTCCGGCGCCGGCAAAACTACTATTGTAAAGCACCTCTTACAGGTAAACCCACTACTTGCCTTCTCTATTTCGGCCTGCACACGCGATAAGCGCGGCCGCACCGAAGAAAACGGAAAAGACTACTACTTCATAACACCGGAAGAATTCAAGCAGAAGATCGCAAAAGACGAATTCGTAGAGTGGGAAGAGGTATACGAAGGCGCCTTCTACGGCACTTTGAAATCTGAAATAGAGCGTATCTGGAAAAGTGGCAAACACGTGATACTGGACGTGGATGTAAAAGGAGGATTAAGTATAAAGCATTTTTACAAAGAAAGAGCACTGGCGGTTTTCGTGAAGCCGCCTTCAATAGAAGAACTGGCCAAACGCCTGCAGGCCCGCAACACCGACTCTGCTTCCAGCATTTCGAGCCGCGTATTCAAAGCTGAGTTTGAGCTGAAGTTTGAAGACCAGTTTGACAAGGTGATCGTAAACGACAACCTGAAAGAAGCCTGCGCCAAGGCAGAAAAACTGGTAAACGAGTTTCTGAACGCTGAACCGGCTATTGTATGAAAGTAGGGCTGCTGTTCGGCTCCTTTAATCCCATCCACATCGGGCACCTGATATTGGCTAATTTCATGGCCAATAACACAGACCTGGATACGGTTTGGCTGGTGGTGTCGCCACAGAACCCCTTTAAGCCCAGCAATACGCTGCTGCACGAGTTTGACCGCCTGCACATGGTGTCGCTGGCCGTGGCTGATAACCCTAGCCTGGGTGTGTCGAACATCGAGTTCAACATGCCCAAGCCGAGCTATACCATCGATACGCTTACCTACCTGCAGGAAAAGTACCCAAGCTACGAGTTTGTATTGATCATGGGGGAGGACAATCTGCCGCTCTTCCCGAAATGGAAGAACTATGATCGTATACTGGAATACCACCGTGTGTACGTGTACCCGCGCTCTGGCTCTGTTACCACCGAATTGCCGGCTATGCCTAATGTGACTTTCATCAAAGCTCCTGTGTTGGATATATCGGCTACGTTTATTCGGAAATGCATCAAAGAGGAGAAGTCAATTAAGTATATGGTGCCAGACGAGGTGGCTGAGTATATCAAGTTGCACAAGCTATACCTGTAAATACTGCATAAGCCTATAAAAGGAGAAGCCCGCTGAACGTTCAGCGGGCTTCTCCTTTTTGTAAAGGTATAAGAATGTTATCTACACGGTCATGATCTCAGCTTCCTTCTTCGCCAGAAGCTCGTCAATCTTCACGATATAGGCATCCGTCATTTTCTGGACTTTGGTCTCTGCATCACGCACGGCATCCTCAGAAGTGCCTTCTTTCTGCAGCTTGCGCAGCGATTCATTCACATCTTTGCGAATATTACGGATAGCGATTTTGCCGCTTTCGGTTTCATTTTTTGCCTGCTTTACCAGGTCGCGGCGACGCTCCTCAGTTAGCGGAGGAATATTCAGACGGATAGCATCCGCTTCGTGCTGCGGGTTCAGGTTCAGGTCACTGTTCTTAATGGCTTTGCCAATTTCAGCTAACATGTTCTTTTCCCATGGCTTGATCAGGAGTGTGCGGGCATCTGGCGTGGTAATGCCGGCAACCTGAGAAATCGGTGTTTGTGAGCCGTAATAATCCACACGCAGATCTTCTACCATAGCAGGGGAAGCTTTGCCTGCTCTAATTTTGAGCAGCTCAGAGTTTGTGTGCTGCACTGCTTTCTGCATCGACTCCTCGGCTTCGCTGAGGTAAAACTGAATTTCTTCCGTCATATCAATTTTAGCTTAATAAGGTTCTTCCGTTTTAGTATAATGATTATGCTGCAAAAATATTAATTTTTGTCGGTTGTTCTGGCACTCTCCGATTCCTGGATTTTGTCCACAGCTTCTTCTATTGACTCAGCCAGGTCATCCATTGTCACAAGCGTGCCTATCTTCTCACCTTGCACTAGTCTCTTCAGGTTGCCACCTTTGTTCATGTCAAACACAATGATTGGCAGGCCATTTTCCTTACAGAGCGTAAAAGCTGTCATATCCATTACGTTCAGACCTTTCTCAAACACATCTTTGAAGGATATGTTGGAGTAGAAAATTGCATTCGGGTCTTTCTCAGGGTCAGCAGAGTAAATACCATCTACGCGTGTGCCTTTCAGTACCACATCCGCTTCGATTTCAATAGCACGAAGGCTCGCAGCTGAATCGGTTGTGAAATAAGGGTTGCCGGTGCCGGCCCCAAAAATTACGACACGTCCTTTTTCGAGGTGACGTACTGCACGGCGGCGAATATAAGGCTCACATACCTGCTGAATGTTCAGGCCAGACAGCAAGCGGGTATAGACACCCAGCTTCTCAAGTGCACTCTGCAATGCCATACTGTTGATAACAGTGGCCAGCATACCCATGTAGTCGCCCTGTACACGGTCAAGGCCTACCTGCTCAGCTTGCACACCTCTAAAGATGTTGCCTCCACCTATAACTACTGCTACCTCAACGCCAAGTGCGGCCACTTCTTTAATCTCCTGCGAGTACTGCATCAGCCTGTCAGAGTCAATGCCGTACTGCTGTTCTCCCATTAGCGCTTCGCCGCTTAACTTCAGCAATATTCTTTTATACTTCACGGTCGTTTTATAGTAATGTTAACATTTATGGTGCTCATGTCGCGGCAAGGCACTACGTGCTGCCCATCCGGCAACACAAAAAAATTAAAATTGAATCAGGATCTGATTTTTCTCCACGTTCTGCTTCACGGCTACCTTTATTTCCTTCACCACGCCGTCTCCAGGAGATTTGAGGATGTTTTCCATCTTCATCGCCTCCAATATCATGATAGGGTCGCCTTTCTTTACTTCCTGCCCGGGCTGCACTTTTATTTCAAGTATCAAGCCAGGCATAGGAGCCTTCACATCGTTCACTTTCTGGGCGTTGGCATTGCTCATGCCTAGCTTGTCGAGCAGCAGGTCAAAGCGGTCTTTCGCGCTCACGGTCTGCTTGATGCCGTTTATCTTAAAAGTGAATGTTTTAGCCTGATAGTCAGCTTCTACCAACTCTGCGGTATACGACTTATCGTCTTTTATGATATGATACCTGTTAGGGCCAAGTGGCGAAATATCCCAGTTGAAAGGTGATCCATTAAGGAGAATAGCGTCTTTTTGAATATCAACCTGCCATGTCTTGTCGTTAGCGGTTTTTATCTGGAGCATCTTTGTAAATCAGGTTTTGGAAGCTTAAAGATAATTGATTTATCAGAGTATTTTTAGAAATTGAGCTCAAAATTAAAACATTCCATCATGAATCATAGGTTTCTGAGCATAGTTGGCCTTGCTGCCGCTATGGCTTTTACAGGCGGTTGCAGAGTGAACAAACAAACGAAGGCAACTTCAGCGGTTGAGCCAGTAACAGGCAAACCGACTTTGGAGATTGCCGAGCCTCCTGTGTGGGCCCCAAAGAACCATGCCTTCAATCCCTCCAGAACACGGGTGCACGACTTGCTGCATACCAAACTTCGCGTAAGCTTTGACTGGGACAAGCAGTACCTGCATGGCATCGCAGAGCTTACCCTTAAACCTTATTTCTATCCGCAGAACCAGTTAGTGCTCGATGCCAAAGGTTTTGATGTCCACAGCGTAAACCTGATGAATGGGTTTGATGCGAAGGAGCTTCAGTATACCTACGACGGAATGAAACTGACAATTGACCTGGACAAGACATATACCCGGAACGACAAGTATGTCATTGAAATAGACTACACAGCTAAGCCAAATGAACTGGCAGTAGGTGGCAGTGATGCCATCACCGAAGACAAAGGACTCTACTTCATCAACCCGAAAGGGGAGGAGCCAAACAAGCCGCGTCAGATCTGGACACAGGGCGAAACCGAAGCGAACTCTGCCTGGTTCCCGACCATTGACTCGCCAAACGAGCGCATGACGCAGGAGCTATACATCACCGTGGACCAGCAGTTTACCACTCTTTCTAACGGCACCTTCGTCTACTCACGCAAAAACGCGAATGGTACCAAGACCGATTACTGGAAAATGGAGCAAGCGCATGCGCCATACCTGACCATGATGGCCATTGGGGAATACGCCGTAGTGAAAGACAAGTGGCGAGACCTGGAAGTGAACTACTATGTGGAGCCGGCTTATGAGAAAACTGCTAAGAAGATATTTGGTAACACGCCCGAAATGCTTGAGTTCTTCTCAAAGAAACTAGGTGTGGATTACCCGTGGTCTAAATACTCGCAGGTAGTTGTGCGCGACTTCGTGTCAGGAGCTATGGAAAACACGTCGGCCTCCACCTTCATGGAAGACCTGCAATTGAATGAGCGGGAACTGCTGGATAAAAACTGGGATGGCATCATTGCGCACGAACTGTTCCACCAGTGGTTCGGCAACTATGTCACCACGGAGTCGTGGGCTAACCTGCCGCTTAATGAGGCGTTTGCCAACTATTCTGAATACCTGTGGACGGAGCACAAGTATGGCGCAGATGAGGCCGCCTTTCATCACCTGGACGAACTGGGGCAGTACCTTGATGAAGCCGAAAGCAAGCGTGAACCGCTGATTCGCTATCGCTATGCCGACCGGGAAGATATGTTCGACAGCCACTCTTATGCCAAAGGCGGTCGTGTGCTGCACATGCTTCGCAAGTATGTTGGAGATGAAGCTTTCTTTGCTTCACTTAACCGCTACCTCACACAGAACAAATTCTCAGATGTAGAGGTGGCTGAATTGCGCATGGCCTTCGAAGATACTACTGGCGAAGACTTGATGTGGTTCTTTGATCAGTGGTTCCTGCGAGCCGGTCATCCGGAACTTAAAGTAAGCCATACCTATCAGAACGGTGCGCTTACACTGCAGGTATGGCAGCAACAGGACACGCTTTACCAGCCAGTGTACAGATTGCCTCTGAAAGTAGCAGTCTGGGGAAATGGTAAAAAAGCGGAACATGCCATCGAGATCACTAAAGCCAACCAGGTGTTTAACCTGCCTGTGAGTGCAGAGCCGCAGCTTGTGCTGTTTGATAGCGAGCAGCAGCTACTCGGAACTGTAGAGCATGCGAAGACAGCCGAAGAATTGGTGTTTCAGTTCAACAACGCAGGCGTGTTGGCTGCAAAACTAGAGGCGTTGGAAGAGTTGGAAAAAGAGTTAAGCCAGCAGGAAATGGTCGGCTTGTTGCAGGGCGCTTTGAAAGACGAATTTTGGGCAGTTCGGAATCTTGCTTTGGATGTAGCGGGGCGTTTGCCAGCCAGGCAGACTGAAACGCTGGAGCCAATTGTGAAGCAAATGGCTGAAAGCGATAAGAAAGGGGAGGTAAGAGCGGGTGCTGTCATGCTGCTTTCAGAATGGGGCGATGATGAGTATAGCGAGCTATATAAGAAAGCGATGGCGGATGACTCCTACAAAGTGGCAGCCGCAGGTATACTGAGCTATGCCATGACAGAGGCGCCGGACATTAACCAACGCCTGGCCAGTTTTGAAAAGGAGACAAACGAGGAGATCGTGCTGGCACTGGCATCATACTATGCAGTGAAAGGAGGGGCAGCAAAGTATGATTGGTTTATGAAGCAGATGAAAAGTGCCAAAGGAGTAGGTCTATATTATCTGTTGCAGAGCTATGGCGCATTTATGGCGGTAAACCCGGAAGCCTATACACCGGAAGCAGTAAGTATGCTGGCAGAATTGGCACAGGAGCACCGACTGTATTATGTGCGTATGGCTGCCTTTCAGACACTTATGGTGCATTCAGAGCGTCCAGAGATAGTAGAGTTGCTCAAAGAGATAAGAGCGAATGAGCAGGACAAAAGGCTTTTGGAACTGTACAATCAGGTTTCATTGTAGAGCACCCAGAAAAAAAAGTGAATAATTTTTTAGAGAATATTTGACTGGAAAGAAAAAGCGCTTAATTTTGCATCTCCTTAGAACGAACAGCGGACTGAAAAACAGTTTTGAAGTACTAAGGAAAGGCTGAATAAGTCAGCCAGGTTGAATATTAGGGGAGATTCCAGAGCGGCCAAATGGGACGGACTGTAACTCCGTTGTAGTGATACTTCGCAGGTTCGAATCCTGCTCTCCCCACAATTAAGACCACGCTATTTAATGGTTTGCTTCATTAAAAGCGGGAGTAGCTCAGTTGGTAGAGCGATAGCCTTCCAAGCTATAGGCCGCGAGTTCGACCCTCGTCTCCCGCTCAATAAGCAAACGGCGTGCTGCTTATCAATTATGGGTTGCTTTGTAAGGAATTTCATGAAGATGGATTTCCTTTTTAGTATAAACTCATTTTTAAGATAAGTGATGGCAAAAGCCGACGTAGCTCAGGGGTAGAGTACTTCCTTGGTAAGGAAGGGGTCGTGGGTTCAATTCCCATCGTTGGCTCAAAGTCCGTTACGTGTATAATTAACGCAACATACTTAAACGTTTTAACCTTAATTTAATTATCATACAATGGCTAAAGAAACATTTGACCGTTCCAAACCGCACGTAAACATCGGTACTATCGGTCACGTTGACCACGGCAAAACAACTTTGACTGCTGCCATTACTACAGTTTTGGCTAAGAAAGGTCTTGCTGCACTTCGCGACTTCTCTTCTATTGATAACGCTCCAGAAGAAAAAGAAAGAGGTATTACAATCAATACTTCTCACGTAGAATACGCAACTGAGAACCGTCACTATGCTCACGTTGACTGCCCAGGTCACGCTGACTACGTGAAGAACATGGTTACTGGTGCTGCCCAGATGGACGGTGCTATCCTTGTGGTTGCTGCAACTGATGGTCCAATGCCACAGACTCGTGAGCACATCCTTCTTGCTCGTCAGGTAGGTGTACCTCAGCTGGTAGTATTCATGAACAAAGTGGACATGGTGGACGATCCAGAGCTTCTTGAGCTTGTTGAGATGGAAATCCGTGAGCTTCTTTCATTCTACGAATTCGACGGCGACAATATTCCAGTTATCCAGGGTTCTGCTCTTGGTGGCTTGAACGGCGACGACAAGTGGGTGAAGACTATCGAGGAACTGATGGATGCAGTAGATAGTTGGATTCCACTTCCGGAGCGTCTGGTTGACCTTCCATTCCTGATGCCAGTTGAAGACGTGTTCTCTATCACAGGTCGTGGTACTGTAGCAACAGGCCGTATCGAGCGTGGTGTGATCAACTCTGGCGAGGCAGTAGAAATCCTTGGTATGGGTGCTGAGAACCTGAAGTCAGTAGTAACTGGTGTAGAGATGTTCCGCAAGATCCTTGACAGAGGTGAAGCTGGTGACAACGTAGGTCTACTTCTTCGTGGTATAGAGAAATCTGATATCCGTCGTGGTATGGTTATCTGTAAGCCAGGTTCTGTGAAGCCTCACACGAAGTTCAAGGCTGAGGTTTACGTTCTTTCTAAAGAAGAAGGTGGCCGTCACACGCCATTCTTCAACAAGTACCGTCCACAGTTCTACTTCAGAACGACAGACGTTACTGGTGAGATCATGCTGCCAGAAGGTGTAGAAATGGTTATGCCTGGTGATAACATCACGATCGAGGTAAACCTGATCAACGCTGTAGCAATGGAAAAAGGCCTGCGTTTCGCTATCCGTGAGGGTGGTAGAACAGTAGGTGCCGGTCAGGTAACTGAAATCCTTGACTAATAATATATAAAACTGACCCGTTTCTGGAATCTTTTTCGGAAACGGGTTTGTTTTTAATATTCTTTTAAATAAATTTGCACTCCAATTAAAATTGGTGTGCATTTTTTTACGGGTGTAGCTCAATTGGTAGAGTAGTGGTCTCCAAAACCATTGGCTGGGAGTTCGAGTCTCTCCACCCGTGCAATTTAAATACTATTAAAGCGAAGGCGATGAGCAAAGTAAAAGGCTACATAGACGAGACAGTGGAGGAAATGAAAAACAAAGTTTCATGGCCTGCATATTCTGACCTGCAGAATAGCTCTGTATTGGTGTTGATCGGGTCTTTAATATTTGCTCTGGTAGTTGGAGCTATGGATTTCGTTTTTGATTCGTCGTTGTCTTGGTTTTACAACCAGTTTTAATTTGAGTCTATGGCTGATTTAAAATGGTATGTGGTTCGCGCTGTAAGCGGACAGGAGAAAAAGGCAAAGGCTTATCTTGAGAACGAAGTAGTTAGACAGAATCTTGGAGAGTACGTTCCTCAGGTTCTCATACCAGCTGAGAAGGTGTATGAGATGCGAGGTGGAAAGAAAAAGATCAGAGAGAGAAACTTCTTCCCAGGATATGTACTGGTACAAGCTGATCTTTCACATGGTGAAGCTGAGCACATTATCATCAGCACTCCAGGTGTTATTGGTTTCCTCGGTTCAAACGAGGGAGGTCAGAATAAAAAGCCGGTTCCACTGCGTCAGTCTGAAGTAAACAGAATACTGGGTACTGTAGACGAAGCTGAAGAACAGGCAGAAGTATTGGATACTCCATTCTTAGTTGGAGAAATGGTGAAAGTGATGGATGGTCCTTTCAGTGGATTCTCAGGTACTGTAGAAGAAGTGTTCGAAGAACGTAAGAAGCTTAATGTTATGGTGAAGATATTCGGCCGTAACACACCAGTTGAGCTGAATTACATACAGGTAGAAAAAGAATCGTAGTAAATACAAATAATGGCAAAGGAAATAAAAGGTTACCTGAAACTTCAGGTAAAGGGAGGTGCCGCGAACCCATCGCCACCGATTGGACCTGCACTTGGTTCTAAAGGTCTTAACATCATGGAGTTCTGTAAGCAGTTCAATGCTAGAACCCAGGATAAGCCAGGACAAGTGTTACCAGTGTTGATTACAATATACGCAGATAAGTCCTTCGACTTCGTTATTAAAACGCCTCCTGCTCCGGTATTGTTAATGGATGCTGCTAAGATTAAGGGTGGTTCTAAAGAGCCAAACCGTAACAAAGTAGGTTCAGTTACATGGGATCAGGTAAGAGAGATTGCAGAGCTGAAAATGCCTGACTTAAATGCTTTCAAATTGGAGGCCGCTATGAAGATGGTAGCTGGTACAGCTAGAAGCATGGGTATTACAGTGTCTGGAAACGCTCCGTGGAACGAATAATTAGAGTTAAAGGATAATGGCGAAGATTTCAAAGAACAGGAAAGCAGCCTTAGAAAAGGCTGACCTGACAAAAGAGTATTCTTTAACAGATGCGGCTTCAGTTGTAAAAGATATCACTTTTACAAAGTTTGATGCCTCTGTTGATATTGATGTACGCTTAGGCGTTGACCCTCGCAAAGCCGACCAGATGGTACGTGGTATTGTTACCCTTCCACATGGCACCGGTAAAGACGTAAAAGTACTGGCATTGGTAACACCTGACAAAGAGCAGGAAGCCAAAGATGCAGGCGCTGACTTCGTAGGTCTGGATGACTATATCCAAAAGATTGAAAAAGGCTGGACGGATGTAGACGTGATCATCACGATGCCAGCTGTAATGGCTAAAGTAGGTCGTTTAGGTAGAATCTTAGGTCCACGTAACCTGATGCCAAACCCTAAGTCTGGTACAGTTACACAAGACGTTGCTAAAGCAGTAAAAGAAGTTAAAGCAGGTAAGATCGACTTTAAAGTTGACAAGTATGGTATAATCCATACAAGTGTTGGCAAAGTTTCTTTCTCACCAGAGCAGTTAGCTGCTAACGCTGCAGAAGTGATTGCTACACTGAACCGCCTGAAGCCATCTTCAGCAAAGGGTACTTACATTAAGAGCATAACATTGTCTAGCACAATGAGCCCGGCCGTAATCGTTGACAAGAACGCAACTATCTAAGAACATGACCAGGGAAGAAAAAGAGATAATTGTTAAAGACCTGAGCGAGAAGTTAGCGAACACTAGCTATTTCTATATCACAGATGCGTCTACTATGACTGTAGCCAGCATCAATCAGTTCAGGAGAATGGCCTATGATAGAGGCCTGGAGTATAAAGTTTACAAAAACACTTTCATTAAGAAAGCATTAGATACCCTAGAGGCAGACACTACTAGTTTAGAGACTGTACTGAAAGGCTCATCTGGTATTGTGTTTTCTGCTGAGTCAGGTAATGCACCTGGTAAGCTTCTGAAAGACTTCAGAAAGAAAGGCAGTGCACTTCCATTGTTGAAGGGTGCCTACATTGATGGCGGTATCTACGTTGGTGAGAACCAGCTTGACACACTCGCTAGCATCAAGTCTAAGAACGAGCTTATCGGTGAAATCATTGGCTTGCTTCAGTCTCCAGCTAAGAATGTTGTTTCTGCTCTCCAGAGCAGCGGTGGCAAACTGGCCGGCATCCTGAAAACCCTATCTGAAAAAGAATAATTTTAAAAACGTAATCAATAAGTAACTTTTAATTTCAATAAAATGGCAGATTTGAAAGCATTCGCTGAGCAGTTAGTAAACTTAACTGTGAAAGAGGTTAATGAACTAGCTACAATTCTTAAGGATGAGTATGGTATCGAGCCAGCTGCTGCTGCTCCAGTTATGATGGCTGGTGGTGGTGCTGCTGAAGGAGGAGCTGCTGCAGAAGAGAAAACTTCTTTTGACGTAATCCTTAAGTCAGCTGGTGCATCTAAGCTTGCAGTTGTTAAGCTTGTAAAAGAATTGACTGGTCTTGGCCTGAAAGAAGCTAAAGAACTGGTAGACGGCGCTCCTAAGCCTTTGAAAGAAGGTGTGGATAAGAACGAAGCTGAATCACTGAAGAAGTCTTTGGAAGAAGCTGGCGCTGAAGTAGAGGTTAAATAATCTCACTTACCAACATACCGAGAACAGGTAGACCTGGCAGTTTCGTCAGGTCTTTTCCTGTTTGTATACGGATTCAAATTTGAATCCTTTTTTTGCCCATGGCTATACGAATGGCTGTGTGCTGGAATCATATTGTAAACGTTAAAATTCCATGGCTTTGGCTAAGAATAAAACGACAGAGCGAATCAATTTTGCCTCTATAAATCCGGTTATTGACTACCCTGACTTCCTTGATGTTCAGCTGCAGTCATTCCAGGACTTCTTCCAGCTGGAGACTCCTGCTGAAAATAGGGCTCAGGAAGGTTTGTTCAAGGTGTTCGCTGAGAACTTTCCGATTTCCGATTCACGAGAAAACTTTGTACTAGAGTTTATCGACTACCATATAGACCCGCCAAAATACTCAGTAGATGAGTGTATTGACCGTGGTCTTACATATTCGGTTCCGCTAAAGGCTAAGCTTCGTCTCATCTGTAATGATGAAGACAACGAGGACTTTGAGACAATCGAGCAGGAAGTGTTTTTGGGAAACATCCCATACATGACCGAGAAAGGCTCTTTTGTTATCAACGGTGCTGAACGTGTTATTGTATCTCAACTTCATAGATCTCCGGGTGTATTCTTTGCGCAAAGCAAGCATACAAACGGTACAAAACTTTATTCTGCCAGAATTATTCCTTTTAAAGGATCTTGGGTTGAGTTTGCAACAGACGTGAATAACGTTATGTACGCCTACATCGACCGTAAGAAGAAGTTTCCGGTAACAACGCTCCTGCGTGCTATCGGTTATGGTACAGATAAGGATATTCTGGATCTTTTCGGTCTTTCTGAAGAGTTGCCTGCTACAAAGACAAATCTGAAGAATGCGATCGGCAGAAAACTGGCTGCACGTGTGCTACGCACTTGGACAGAAGACTTTGTGGATGAGGATACAGGTGAAGTAGTGTCAATAGACCGTAACGAAGTGCTTCTGGAGCGTGATTCAGAAATTACGCAGGACGATATCGATGTTATCCTGGATTCTGGTACCAAGTCTATCATTCTTCACCGTGAAAACGTGAACATTGCAGACTATGCCATTATCTACAACACACTTCAGAAAGATAACTCAAATTCTGAGAAGGAAGCTGTAGAGCAGATTTACCGTCAGCTTCGTAATACTGAGGCGCCAGACGAGGAAACTGCACGTGACATTATCCAGAAGCTGTTCTTCTCAGATAAACGTTACGATCTGGGTGAAGTTGGGCGCTACAGAATCAACAAGAAGCTCGGACTTGATACAAACTGGGATGCGAAAGTGCTAACAAATGAGGACATCGTTCTTATTGTAAAGTACCTGATCGGTTTGATCAACTCCAAGGCTGTAGTAGACGATATTGACCACTTGAGCAACCGTCGTGTAAGAACGGTAGGCGAGCAGCTTTATGCGCAGTTTGGCGTTGGTCTTGCCCGTATGGCAAGAACAATCAAGGAGCGTATGAACGTGCGTGACAACGAAGACTTCAAGCCTGTTGACCTGATCAACGCGCGTACCTTGTCTTCTGTGATCAACTCGTTCTTCGGAACTAACCAGCTGTCTCAGTTTATGGACCAAACCAACCCGCTGGCAGAAGTGACGCACAAGCGTCGTGTGTCTGCACTCGGGCCAGGAGGTCTATCCAGAGAGCGCGCTGGTTTCGAGGTTCGTGACGTTCACTACACGCACTATGGTCGTCTGTGTACAATTGAAACACCGGAAGGTCCGAACATCGGTCTGATTTCATCACTATGCGTGCATGCTCGTGTTAACCACATGGGCTTTATCGAGACACCTTATCGTAAGGTGAGCGATGGTATAGTAGAGATGGATGGGGCTGTTGAATACCTGACAGCAGAAGAAGAAGATACCCACCACATCGCGCAGGCTAATGCCATAATCGATGACAAAGGTAACTTCATCAATGATAGAGTAAAAGGTAGATTCGAAGGTGACTTCCCTGTGGAAGAACCTAAGACATATACTTATATGGACGTTGCGCCGAACCAGATCGTGTCCGTAGCGGCTTCGTTGATTCCGTTCCTGGAGCACGATGACGCCAACCGTGCTTTGATGGGTTCAAACATGCAGCGCCAGGCTGTTCCACTTTTGAAAGCTGAAGCTCCGATTGTAGGTACAGGTCTGGAAAGAAGAGCGGCTATTGACTCAAGAGCACTTGTTATCGCTGAAGGTGACGGTGTAATAGACTTTGTAGACGCAAACAAGATCGTGGTAAAATACGATCTGACAGAAGAAGAGAAGTTGGTTGCCTTCGATGCAGAGTATGTGACATACAACCTGATTAAGTTCAGAAGAACGAACCAGGATACCTGTATCAATCTGACTCCGATCGTTTATACAGGTCAGCGTGTAACGAAAGGTCAGCCGCTTTGCGAAGGTTATGCTACTAATAATGGTGAACTCGCAATCGGTCGTAACATGCAGGTGGCTTTCATGCCTTGGCAAGGTTACAACTTCGAGGATGCTATTGTTATCTCTGAAAAAGTAGTAAGAGATGATATCTTCACTTCTATCCACATCGAGGAATTCGAGCTTGAGGTTCGTGAGACCAAGCGTGGTGAAGAAGAACTGACCTCTGAAATTCCAAACGTAAGCGAGGAAGCCGTAAAGAACCTGGACGAAAACGGTATTATCCGTATCGGTGCTGAGGTTCGTGAAGGTGATATTCTGATCGGCAAGATTACACCAAAAGGTGAGACTGACCCGACTCCGGAAGAAAAACTTCTGCGTGCCATCTTCGGTGACAAAGCCGGAGATGTGAAGGATGCATCGCTTAAGGCGCCGCCATCACTGAACGGTGTAGTTATTGAAACAAAGCTTTTCTCAAGACCTAAGAAAGACAAAAACCTGCGGGCTAAGTCTAAGAAAGAGGTTGAAGAGTTAAAAGTAAAATACTCGAAAGACCTCAACGCCATTAAGAACGTGATGGTTGATAAGCTGGTGGCTTTGCTGGAAGGCAAAACGTCTCAGGGTATCAAGCACAAGTTTGGTGACGAGATTCTGTCTAAAGGAGTTAAGTTCAGCAGAAAGAACATCATTGAGGCACTGTTCCCTGAGAAGAACCCATATAAGGACGAGAGTAACTATGCGGTTCCTGAGGAAGTGAACATGTTCAAGGATCTGATTCTGGAGAACTGGACGACTGATGAGAAAACCAACAATATGCTGGTGGAGCTTGTTAAGAACTATAACAAGCGCCGCAACATTACATCTGCACACTTTAAGCGTGAGCGTTTCACACTGGAGGTTGGAGATGAGTTGCCAGCAGGTATCGTGCAGCTAGCCAAAGTATACATCGCTAAGAAGCGTAAGCTGAAAGTAGGTGACAAGATGGCTGGTCGTCACGGTAACAAAGGTGTGGTTGCCCGTATCGTGCGTGAAGAGGATATGCCGTTCCTGGAAACAGGTGAGCCTATGGATATCGTGCTAAACCCACTGGGTGTACCTTCAAGGATGAACATCGGTCAGATTTATGAAACCGTTCTTGGGTGGGCTGGCAAGAAATTGGGTAGAACTTATGCTACTCCAATCTTCGACGGTGCTACAGAGGAGCAGGTACAGTCTGAACTAAGAGAAGCTGGATTGCCTAGCTTTGGCCGTACATACTTGTTCGATGGTCTGTCAGGTGATCGTTTCGATCAGCCGGTAACAGTAGGTGTGATTTACATGCTTAAACTGGGCCACTTGGTTGATGATAAGATGCACGCGCGTTCTATCGGACCATACTCACTTATTACACAGCAGCCATTGGGTGGTAAAGCCCAGTTCGGTGGTCAGCGTTTTGGTGAAATGGAGGTGTGGGCACTTGAGGCATTCGGTGCTTCGAACGTACTGCAGGAGATACTTACAGTGAAATCTGACGACGTGATCGGCCGAGCGAAAGCCTACGAGGCAATCGTAAAAGGTGATGTGTTGCCTAAGCCAAATATCCCGGAATCATTCAACGTATTGATTCACGAGCTAAGAGGTCTGGCACTCGAGATCACCTTAGAGTAGTAAAGTATAAGCTAAGCGTCCTGGCAGAAGTCAGGGCGCTTAGCGCACTTTATACAGATTAGCTGTAAGGCATATTCATTGTATCGACATTATTGTAATAATATGGCATTTGCAAAAAACAAAAAGCTAACTCAGGACTTCTCCAAAGTAACGATAAGCCTGGCTTCTCCAGAGTCGATTCTGGAGAGATCAAATGGCGAGGTTACAAAGCCTGAGACAATCAACTATAGAACCTATAAGCCTGAAATGGGTGGTCTATTCTGCGAAAGAATATTCGGACCTGTAAAGGACTGGGAATGCCACTGCGGAAAGTATAAGAGAATCAGATATAAAGGTATCATCTGCGACCGTTGCGGTGTAGAAGTTACTGAGAAGAAAGTGCGCCGCGAGCGCATGGGCCACATCGAACTGGTAGTTCCTGTAGCACACATCTGGTACTTCAAATCTCTTCCTAATAAAATTGGTTATCTGCTAGGCTTACCTACAAAGAAGCTAGACCAGATAATCTACTACGAAAGATATGTAGTTATCCAGCCAGGTATTTTGGCAGAAGACGGTGTGAACACACTCGACTTCCTGACAGAAGACGAATACCTGGATATGATAGACAAGCTCCCACGCGAGAACCAAATGTTGGACAACAACGATCCAAACAAGTTCATCGCGAAAATGGGTGCTGAAGCATTACAGATGTTGCTTGAGCGTACGAACCTGGACGACTTGTCTTATGAGCTTCGTCACGCTGCAGCGCACGAAACGTCGCAACAGCGTAAAGCTGAGGCTTTGAAGCGTCTTCGTGTGGTGGAAGCATTCCGTGATGCAACAACAAGGATTGAAAACAGACCAGAGTGGATGATCATCCGCATGGTGCCTGTTATTCCGCCAGAGCTTCGTCCGCTTGTTCCATTGGATGGTGGCCGCTTTGCAACTTCGGATTTGAACGACCTATACCGTCGTGTTATCATCCGTAACAACCGTCTGAAGCGTCTGATCGAGATCAAGGCTCCTGAAGTAATCCTTCGTAACGAGAAGCGTATGCTGCAGGAAGCGGTTGACTCCCTGTTCGATAACTCACGTAAAGTGAACGCTGTTCGTGCAGAAGGTAACCGTGCGCTGAAATCACTTTCTGACATGCTGAAAGGTAAGCAGGGACGTTTCCGTCAGAACTTGCTTGGTAAGCGTGTTGACTACTCTGGCCGTTCGGTAATTGTGGTTGGTCCTGAATTGAAGCTGCACGAGTGCGGTCTGCCTAAGAACATGGCGGCTGAGCTCTTCAAGCCGTTCATCATCCGCAAGCTGATCGAAAGAGGTATTGTGAAGACTGTGAAGTCAGCGAAGAAAATCGTTGACCGCAAGGACCCTGTTGTTTGGGACATCCTGGAGAATGTGCTGAAAGGCCATCCAGTACTCCTTAACCGTGCTCCTACGCTCCACAGATTAGGTATACAGGCGTTCCAGCCGAAACTAATCGAAGGCAAGGCGATTCAGCTGCACCCACTGGTGTGTACGGCATTCAACGCCGACTTTGACGGTGACCAGATGGCGGTGCACGTTCCACTTGGACCTGCTGCTGTTCTGGAAGCCTCTATGCTGATGCTTGCTTCGCACAACATCCTGAACCCTGCTAACGGTGCTCCAATTGCGGTACCTTCTCAGGACATGGTACTAGGTTTATACTATGTATCTAAAGGAAAGCGTAGCACTGAAAACGAAAAGATACTTGGTGAAGGCATGAGCTTCTACTCTGCGGAGGAAGTGATCATCGCCATCAACGAAGGCCGTCTTTCTAAGCAGGCCTATATTAAGGTAAGAACAAGAATAAGAGACGAGAAAGGTGAACTGGTAACGAAGTCAATTGAGACCGTTGCTGGCCGCGTAATCTTCAATCAATTTGTTCCGGAAGAAGTTGGATACATTGATGAACTGCTAACGAAGAAGAAACTTCAGCAGATTATCTCCAGAGTATTCAAGGAGACGGGTATGGCCCGTACTGCTCACTTCCTGGATGATATCAAAACACTCGGATTCCAGTCTGCCTACAAAGGCGGTCTATCAATGGGTCTCGGCGATATCCAGATCCCAGCAGAGAAAGACATTCTGGTAGCTCAGGCTAAGAAAGATGTAGACGCTGTATGGCAGAACTACTCCATGGGTCTAATCACTGACAACGAGCGTTATAACCAGGTAATCGATATCTGGACCCGTATCAACAACCAGATCACTGAAACGTTGATGCGTCGCCTGGAGAATGATGATCAAGGCTTTAACTCGATCTTCATGATGATGCACTCTGGTGCTCGTGGTTCGAGAGAGCAGATCCGTCAGCTGGGTGGTATGCGTGGTCTGATGGCCAAGCCTCAAAAGTCATTGCAAGGTTCAGTAGGTGAAATTATCGAGAACCCGATCCTTTCTAACTTTAAGGAAGGACTGGATGTAATCGAGTACTTTATCTCTACACACGGTGCTCGTAAAGGTCTTGCCGATACAGCCCTTAAGACTGCGGATGCTGGTTACCTGACACGTCGTCTGGTAGACGTATCGCAGGACGTAATTGTGAACGAGGAAGACTGCGGTACACTACGTGGTCTGGAAGTAAGTGCACTGAAGGACAATGAAGATATCGTGGAATCGCTTTCTGAGCGTATCCTTGGTCGTGTGACGGTACACGATGTATACGATCCGATCACGAATGAACTGATTGTTGAATCAGGTTCAGAGGTGACAGAGGAAGTAGCACGTGCTATTGAAAACACTGCGATCGAGACAGTAGAGATTCGTTCGGTATTGACTTGCGAGTCGAAGCGCGGTATCTGTGCTAAGTGCTACGGCCGTAACCTGGCAACAGGATTTATGGTGCAGAAAGGTGAGGCTGTTGGTGTAATCGCCGCACAGTCAATCGGTGAGCCTGGTACACAGCTGACACTCCGTACATTCCACGTAGGTGGTACAGCGTCAAACATCGCTGTAGATGCTATGATTCGTGCGAAGTTCGCTGGTAAGATCGAATTCGAAGATGTTCGTACGATCGAAACCATCAACAACGAAGGTGAGCCAGTAAAAGTAGTAATGGGTCGTTCAGGTGAGATTAAGATCGTTGATCCGGCCACTGGGAAACTATTAATAAGTAACCACGTGCCTTACGGTTCATTCATTACTGTAAATGACGGGCAGCTTGTAGAGAAAGGTGACCAACTGTGTATGTGGGATCCATACAACGCAGTAATCCTTTCAGAGTTTGACGGTGAAATTGCTTACGAGTCAATCATAGAAGGTATAACTTACCGTGAAGAGTCGGACGAGCAGACAGGATACCGTGAGAAGGTAATTATTGATACAAAAGATAAGACCCAGAACCCGGCTATCATTGTGAATCCGAAGAGTGGTGAGTCGAAAGGCTACAATATCCCGGTAGGAGCACACTTGACAGTTGAGAACGGAGAAAAGATCAAAGCTGGTCAGATTCTAGTGAAGATCCCACGTGCGATTGGTAAAACACGAGACATTACAGGTGGTCTTCCACGAGTTACTGAATTGTTCGAAGCGCGTAACCCGTCAAACCCGGCAGTTGTTTCTGAAATTGACGGAGTGGTGACTTATGGTAGCGTGAAGCGTGGTAACCGTGAAATCTTCATCGAGTCTAAGGACGGTGTGAAGAAGAAATATATGGTGCCGCTTTCCAAGCACATTCTGGTACAGGACAATGACTTTGTTCGTGCAGGTATGCCGTTGTCAGATGGAGCCATCACACCAACAGACATTCTGAATATTCAAGGCCCTGGTGCAGTACAAGAGTACCTGGTAAACGAGATTCAGGAAGTATACCGTCTGCAGGGTGTGAAGATCAACGATAAGCACATTGAGGTGGTAGTTCGCCAAATGATGCAGAAAGTTGTGATCATCGATGCTGGTGACACAAGCTTCCTGGAGCACCAGGTGGTGGACAAGGTTAACTTCATGGAAGAAAACGACCGCATCATCGACATGAAAGTAGTAGAAGATGCTGGTGACTCAACTAACCTGAAGCCAGGACAGATCGTGACAGCGAGAAGACTGCGTGACGAAAATTCAAGCCTGAAGCGGCGTGATTTGAAACTGGTGACTGTGCGTGATGCATCTCCAGCCGTTTCGCGTCCTACCCTGCAAGGTATTACACAGGCTTCATTGGGTACACAAAGCTTTATTTCTGCAGCGTCGTTCCAGGAAACTACAAAAGTACTGAGCGAAGCAGCGATCAAAGGTAAAGCCGATGAACTGTTAGGTCTGAAGGAAAACGTGATCGTAGGTCACCTGATCCCGGCTGGTACAGGTCTGCGCGATTACCAAAACCTGATTGTTGGAAGCCAGGAAGAATACGATTCATTAGTAGAATCAAAAAGATCTGGAGTTGGAAGCCGCGCCAAGCAGCAGGAACTACAGAACAATAGATAAGCAGGTATGGCAGAGGAACTGAAAAATCAAAATCAAATAAACATCGAGTTATCAGAAGAGATAGCAGAGGGGGAATATGCCAATCTGGCAATGATTGCCCACTCAAGTGGTGAATTTGTGATTGATTTTATAAGACTGATGCCAGGATTGCCTAAAGCAAAAGTGAAATCAAGGATAGTTATCACGCCAGAGCATGCCAAGAGATTATTGGCGGCTCTGGCCGATAACATTCAAAAATTTGAGAACAGCTTTGGGGAAATCAAACCGGCAAATGAAGCACCATCTTTCCCAATGAACTTTGGAGGAACAGTAGGCGAAGCCTAAGGTGCTAATAATTAATGAATTAAAATTTTGAATTTGCAAAATGGTTTTCCTACCTTTGCAGACCAAATTTTAGAGTGAAAAATATCTATAATTAACAAATTATAAATGCCTACTATACAGCAATTAGTAAGAAAGGGAAGAGAGAAGTTAACTTCAAAGTCGAAGTCTCCAGCCCTAGATTCATGCCCACAACGTCGTGGTGTATGTACAAGAGTGTATACAACCACTCCTAAGAAGCCAAACTCAGCTATGCGTAAGGTAGCCAGGGTAAGGCTTACAAACGGTAAAGAAGTGAACGCTTATATCCCAGGTGAAGGTCACAACCTTCAGGAGCACTCTATTGTGCTTATCAGAGGTGGTAGAGTGAAAGACCTTCCAGGTGTTCGTTATCACATCGTACGCGGTGCACTGGATACAGCCGGAGTTAACGGCCGTTTGCAGTCACGTTCGAAGTACGGTGCTAAGAGACCTAAGCCAGGCCAGCCAGCCGCTGCTGCAGGTAAAGGTGGTAAGAAAAAATAATTGATAGAATTATATTACAATGAGAAAAGCAAAGCCTAAAAGTAGAGTTCTCCTTCCTGATCCAAAATTCAAAGAGACCTTGGTAACACGTTTCGTAAACTATCTGATGGAAGATGGTAAGAAAAGTATTGCTTATGGTATCTTCTATGATGCTGTAGAATTAGTAGAGCAAAGAACGAAAGAGAACGGCCTTGAGACTTGGAAAAAAGCATTGAACAATGTAATGCCAAGCGTAGAGGTAAAAAGCCGCCGCGTAGGTGGTGCTACTTTCCAAGTGCCGACTGAGGTTCGTCCGGACCGCAGAGTATCTCTTGGTATCAAGTGGATGATTTCTTACGCTCGCAAGAGAGGTGAGAAGACAATGAAAGACAAATTAGCTGGTGAGATTATCGCAGCTGCAAAAGGTGAAGGTGCTGCCGTTAAGAAGAAAGACGACACGCACAGAATGGCCGAGGCAAACAAAGCATTCTCACACTTTAGATTTTAATTAATGGCAAGGGACTTAAAATACACACGTAATATTGGTATTGCCGCTCACATTGACGCTGGTAAAACAACGACAACAGAGCGTATACTTTACTATACAGGTAAATCTCACAAATTAGGTGAGGTTCACGAAGGTGGCGCTACCACTGACTGGATGGAGCAGGAACAAGAGCGTGGTATCACAATCACTTCCGCAGCTGTTACTGTAAACTGGCCTTACAGAGGTAACGACTACCATATCAACATTATCGATACTCCAGGTCACGTAGACTTTACAGTAGAGGTGAACCGCTCACTGCGTGTACTGGACGGTCTGGTATTCCTTTTTAGTGCAGTTGATGGCGTTGAGCCTCAGTCTGAAACTAACTGGAGACTTGCTGACAACTATAAAGTGGCGCGTATCGGTTTTGTTAACAAAATGGACCGCTCAGGTGCTGACTTCCTGAATGTATGCCGTCAGGTGAAAGAAATGCTTGGTAGCAATGCCGTTGCACTTCAGTTACCAATTGGTTCTGAGGACAACTTCAAAGGTGTGGTTGACCTGGTAAACTTCAGAGGTATTGTTTGGAATGAAAGTGATAAAGGCATGACCTTTACTGAAGTTCCAATTCCAGATGATATGCTAGAAGAAGCTGAAGAGTACAGAGAAAAGCTTCTGGAAGCCGTTGCTGAATATGATGAATCTTTGATGGAGAAATACTTCGAAGATCCTAATTCAATCACGGAAGCAGAGATTCTGAATGCTCTTCGTGCTGCAACAATTGACATGGCGATCGTGCCAATGCTATGCGGTTCATCTTTCAAAAACAAGGGTGTGCAAACAATGCTGGATTATGTAATGGCGTTGCTTCCATCACCAGTTGATAAAGAAAGCATTATTGGTACAAACCCTGACACGGGCGCAGAAGTAGCAAGAAAGCCATCAGAAACAGACCCGTTTGCAGGTCTGGCTTTCAAAATTGCTACAGACCCTTATGTAGGTCGTCTGTGCTTCGTTAGAGCCTACTCAGGTGTGCTTGATTCAGGTTCGTATGTATATAACTCTCGTTCTGGAAACAAAGAGCGTATCTCTCGTATTTTCCAGATGCA
This sequence comes from Pontibacter sp. LHS1, assembly GCF_058932855.1. Lineage (NCBI taxonomy): Bacteria > Pseudomonadati > Bacteroidota > Cytophagia > Cytophagales > Hymenobacteraceae > Pontibacter > Pontibacter sp. LHS1. The sequence goes on along the minus strand of NZ_JBZYWF010000004.1, from coordinate 149,484 downwards.
TGCAAATAAGCAAATCCAGATTGACAAGCTGCAAGCTGGTGACATTGCTGCGGTAGTAGGCTTTAAGGATATTAAGACTGGTGACACGCTGTGTGCACAAGAAGCTAAAATCGTACTGGAATCAATGGAGTTCCCAGAGCCAGTAATTGGTTATGCTATTGAGCCAAAGACACAGGCTGACTCTGATAAAATGGGTATGGCGATTGCCAAACTTGTTGAAGAGGATCCAACTCTGCAGGTAAACACTGACGAGGAAACTGGTCAGACGATCCTTAGAGGTATGGGTGAACTTCACCTGGAGATCATCATCGACCGTATGAAGCGTGAGTTCAAGGTTGAATTGAACCAAGGTGCACCACAGGTAGCTTACAAAGAGACAATCACCAAGGCTGTTGAGCACAGAGAAGTGTTTAAGAAGCAGTCAGGTGGTCGTGGTAAGTTTGCCGATATCGTGTTCACAATGGGACCACGTGAAGATGGCAAGCAAGGGCTAGAGTTTGAGAATGCAATTGTAGGTGGTGTGATTCCAAGAGAATTTATCCCGGCAATTCAGAAAGGATTCGAAGAAGCAATGAAGAATGGTATTCTGGCAGGCTTCCCGATCGACTCTATGAAAGTTCGTCTGTTCCATGGTTCATTCCACGACGTTGACTCTGACTCACTTTCTTTTGAACTGGCTGCACGTCAGGGCTTCAAAGAAGCAGGCAAGCAGTGTGCTCCGAAACTACTTGAGCCAATCATGGCAGTGGATGTAGTAACTCCGGACGAGTACACAGGTCCTGTAACTGGTGACTTGAACAGAAGAAGAGGTATCATGAAAGGTATGGATACGAAAGGAACATCAACAGTAGTTAAGGCAGACGTTCCGCTTTCAGAACTGTTTGGTTACGTAACTGACCTTCGTACCATTACCTCAGGTAGAGCGACGGCTTCTCTTACTTTCTCTCATTATGAGCAAGTACCACAAAACCTGGCCGATGGCATCATTGCTAAATTAAAAGGAACTGCAGCTAAATAGTAGTAAAAGATAATGAATCAGAAAATTAGAATTAAGCTTAAGTCTTACGACCATAACCTGGTAGACAAATCTTCTGAGAAGATTGTGAAAGCTGTAAAGGCTACTGGAGCAATCGTAAGCGGTCCTATTCCTCTTCCTACAGAGAAGGATAAATTCACAGTTCTTCGTTCACCACACGTGAACAAGAAATCCAGAGAACAGTTTCAGCTTTGCACTTACAAGCGCCTGGTTGATATCTACTCTACAAGCTCTAAAACAGTAGACGCATTGATGAAGTTAGAACTTCCTAGCGGTGTGGATGTTGAGATCAAAGTTTGATAAAAACGGATCGAATATTAAAAAGAGAACCTTAGGGTTCTCTTTTTTTATGCGCTGATTAATAATATTTTAGACAAAAGTTGCTAAAGCATTTTAAATTTTATTAACTTTGCACTCCCTTAGCGAGAGCTGTGGGATAAAATCATTATATCCATCTTTTAAAAAACAAGTTGAATGCCTGGAATTATCGGTAAAAAAATCGGAATGACAAGCCTCTTCACTACAGATGGTAAATACACTCCAGTTACGCTTATTCAAGCAGGACCATGTGTAGTTACTCAAGTGAAGACGGTTGAGACTGATGGCTACGCAGCTGTGCAGCTTGGCTACGGCGACAAAAAGCTTAAAAGAGTAACGAAAGCAGAAGCTGGTCATTACAAAAAAGCTAATACGTCAGCTAAGAAAAAAGTTGCTGAGTTCGATGTAGAAGGAGTGTCACTGAATCTTGGAGATACAGTTGATGTGAATCTATTCGAAGAAGGAGAATTTGTTGATGTAGTTGGTACATCAAAAGGTAAAGGTTTTCAGGGTGTTGTAAAGCGCCACAACTTTGCCGGTGTAGGTGGACAGACTCACGGTCAGCATAACAGAGCAAGACACCCTGGTTCAATTGGTGCCGCATCATGGCCATCAAGAGTATTCAAAGGAATGCGTATGGCCGGTAGAATGGGTGGTAACAGAGTTAAGATTCAGAACTTAACTGTGATACGTGTTATTGCAGACAAAAATCTGTTGGTAGTTAGTGGCTCTGTACCAGGTGCCAAAAATTCTTACGTGTTAATTGAGAAATAAAATGGAGCTTTCTGTATTGAATATCAAAGGTGAAGATACAGGTAGAAAGGTGACCCTTTCTGATGCTGTATTTGGTGTTGAGCCAAATGAGCATGCAATGTATCTTGACGTGAAACAGTACCTGGCTAATCAGAGACAAGGTACGCACAAGTCAAAGGAGCGAGCTGAAATAGCAGGTTCTACCAAAAAAATCAAAAAGCAAAAAGGAACCGGTGGCGCTCGTGCAGGTAGCATCAAGTCGCCTTTGTTCTATGGTGGTGGTAGAGTATTTGGACCTAAGCCAAGAAACTACAGTTTCAAGCTGAACAAGAAACTTAAAGAAGCTGCCCGTATTTCAGCTCTATCGTTGTTAGCGAAAGATAATAAAGTTTCTCTTGTTGAGTCTTTTACATTTGAGGCTCCTAAGACAAAAGAGTTTAAGAACATGCTAAGCAACTTAAAGGTAGAGGGCAAAACTTTGCTAGTGCTTCCTCAAGTTGATAAGAATGTAGTTCTTTCAGGACGCAACTTGAATAAAGTGAAGATTTCTACTGCTAGCGATCTAAACACATATGATCTGTTAAATACTGATCGTGTTTTGCTGGTTGAAGACTCTGTAAACATTATTGAAAACCTCCTAAGCGCATAATATTATGATTTTGAAAAAACCGCTTCTGACGGAAAAATTCGCTGCCATGAATGAGGTCGGAAAGTATGCTTTTGAGGTAAATATCAAAGCCAACAAAGTAGAAATCAAGAAGGCAGTTGAGAAGCTTTATGGTGTTACTGTAGAGAAGGTAGCAACCATGAAAACACAAGGCAAAGTGAAAAGTAAATACACTAAGTCTGGCGCTGTAACAGGCCGTACAGCTTCTAAGAAAAAGGCAATCGTTACCTTGAAAGAGGGCGAAGTAATCGACTTTTACAGCAGCATATAATTAAATAACAATGGCTTTAAAGAAGTTAAGACCAACAACACCAGGTCAAAGATTCCGTGTAGCGCCAGCGTTCGATGAGATCACAACAGCTACTCCCGAGAAATCTTTGTTGGCACCGAGTAAAAAATCTGGTGGACGAAACAACTCAGGTAAAATGACTATCCGCTATGTGGGCGGTGGTCACAAGCAGAAGTACAGAGTTATCGACTTTAAGCGTACGAAGCACGGTGTGCCAGCTACGGTTAAAACGATCGAGTACGATCCAAACAGAACCGCCCGTATTGCATTGCTTTATTATGCAGACGGTGAGAAGAGCTATATAATTGCTCCTTCTGGAATCCAGGTTGGAACTGAAATAATTTCAGGACCTGGTAGTGCTCCAGAAGTAGGTAACTGCCTTCCTTTATCTGATATTCCTCTAGGTACAATCGTTCACAACATCGAATTGCAGCCGGGCCAAGGTGCAACACTTGCAAGAAGTGCAGGTTCATATGCTCAGCTAGTTGCAAGAGAAGGACGCTATGCAACAATCAAGTTGCCATCTGGCGAACTTCGCATGGTACTTGTAAACTGCTATGCAACTGTAGGAACAGTTTCTAACTCTGACCATATGAATGTTAAAATCGGTAAAGCCGGTCGTAACAGATGGTTAGGTAAGCGTCCAAGAGTACGTGGTGTTGCTATGAACCCTGTCGATCACCCTATGGGTGGTGGTGAAGGTAAGTCATCAGGTGGTCACCCACGTTCACGCAAAGGCTTATTAGCGAAAGGTCTAAAGACACGCAGCAAGAAAAAGCATTCAGAGAAACTTATAGTTAATAGAGGAAAGAAATAGTAAATGGCTAGATCATTAAAAAAAGGGCCTTATATTGACTATAGGCTCGAGAAGAAAGTAGACGTGATGAACGAGTCTGGTAAGAAGACTGTTATCAAGACTTGGTCACGTAGATCTATGATTTCTCCAGATTTCGTAGGTCACACATTCGCAGTTCATAACGGGAATAAATTTATCCCAGTTTATGTGACAGAGAACATGGTAGGACATAAACTTGGTGAGTTTGCCCCAACCAGAAACTTTAGAGGTCATATTGCTAAAAAAGATAAAGGCAAGCGATAAAATGGAAGCAGTAGCAAGACTTAAAAACGTACCTACTTCTCCTCGCAAAATGCGATTAGTAGCAGGTCTGGTGCGCGGCAAAAGCGTAAATAAAGCCCTAGGTTTATTGAAATTCGAAGCTAACTCAGGTGCCGAAAGAATTGAAAAACTTTTATTATCAGCTCTTTCTAACTGGCAGCAAAAGAATGAAGATGCCCGCATAGAAGATGCCAATCTTTATATCAAAGAGATTTTTGTTGATGAAGGTAAGATGCTGAAGCGTCTGCGTCCTGCACCACAGGGCCGAGGTTACAGAATCAGGAAAAGATCTAATCATGTGACTCTTGTGATTGACAGCATGACTGAAGAGCAACTAGAGCAACAGCAATCAAAGAAATCTAAAAAAGCCAATAAGTAAGAACATGGGACAGAAAGTAAATCCGATCGGTTTTCGCCTAGGAGTTATCAAAGGTTGGGATTCTAACTGGTATGGTGGCAAAGATTTCGCTGAGAAACTGGTTGAAGACGAGAAAATCAGAAAATATATTTTAGCGCGTATTCCTAAAGGTGGTATTTCTAAAATTATCATTGAGAGAACCCTTAAGCGCATCACTATCACTATCAACACAGCCAGACCAGGTGTAGTAATCGGTAAAGGCGGTCAGGAAGTAGATAAGATTAAGGAAGAGCTTAAGAAGCTTACTAACAAAGATGTTCAGATCAACATTTTTGAAATTAAGCGCCCAGAGCTTGATGCAAAGCTGGTAGGTGAATCTATCGCTCAGCAGTTGCAGGCCCGTATCTCTTTCCGTCGTGCCATGAAGCAAGCGATTGCTTCTGCGCTGCGTGTTGGTGCTGAAGGTATCAAGGTTCAGGTTTCAGGTCGTCTTGGCGGTGCTGAAATGGCAAGAACAGAGCACTACAAAGAAGGCAGAACTCCACTGCACACTCTTCGTGCTGATATCGACTATGCATTGTCTGAAGCTCAGACTGTATATGGTAAGCTGGGTATCAAAGTATGGATCTTCAAAGGTGAGGTTTACGGTAAAAAAGACCTTACTCCGAATGCAGACATGGATACCAAAGGTGGAGCAGGTGCACAGGGTGGCGATAGAAGAGGCCGCGGTGATCGCAAGAAAACTGACGGAGCTCCTAAGCGTAAGCGTCGCCAATAATTGATTGATAACATTATTAAGTTTTAGAAAATGTTACAGCCGAAAAGGACTAAATATAGAAAAATGCAAAAAGGCCGTGTGAAAGGTCTGGCTCATAGAGGCAGTACTATTTCATTTGGTTCTTTTGCGATCAAATCACTGGAGGCTTCTTGGATTACAAGCCGTCAGATTGAATCTGCTCGTATCGCCATGACAAGAGCGATGAAACGTGAAGGTCAAGTATGGATTCGAATTTTCCCTGACAAACCAATTACGAAGAAGCCTGCAGAGGTTCGTATGGGTAAGGGTAAAGGTTCTCCTGAATATTGGGTAGCCGTAGTTAAACCAGGTACCATCATGTTTGAATCAGATGGTGTACCTATGGAAGTGGCGAAAGAGTCACTTAGATTAGCTGCACAGAAGCTGCCAGTTAAAACAAAGTTTGTAGTACGTAGAGATTACGTTGAGAAATAGTATATGAAAAATTCAGAGATTAAAGCTTTGTCTTTAGAAGAGCTGAAAGAGAAGCTTAATACGGAGCAAACAACAATGCAGAACCTGCGTTTTGCACATGCTATTTCTCCGTTGGAAAATCCGATGAAAATCCGTGAGACGAAAAAATCAATTGCTCGTCTGAATACTGAGATCCGTCGCCGTGAAATTGAAGCTAACTCTTAATACTTAATAGAAATCATGGAAGAGAGAAATCTTAGAAAAGAAAGAAGTGGTAAGGTTGTTAGCAACAAGATGGACAAGTCTATCACTGTGTTAGTGGAAAGCAGAATGAAGCACCCTATGTATGGAAAATTCGTTAGCAAATCCACCAAATTCATGGCTCATGACGAGAATAACGAATGCAATATTGGTGATACCGTACGCATTCAGGAGACACGTCCTCTAAGCAAGAATAAAAACTGGCGTTTAGTTGAAATAATAGAAAGGGCGAAATAAAATGATACAGCAGGAATCAAGATTGAATGTAGCCGACAACAGTGGTGCTAAAGAAGTTCTTTGCATCCGTGTTCTAGGTGGTACAGGCAAAAAATATGCTTCTATCGGTGATAGAATCGTTGTAACTGTAAAGTCAGCCCTTTCTTCTGGAAACGTTAAAAAGGGAACTGTTTCTAAAGCAGTTATTGTAAGAACAAAGAAAGAGATCAGAAGAAAAGACGGATCTTATATTCGTTTCGACGACAATGCTGCCGTGCTTCTGAACGCTAACAACGAGCCACGTGGTACACGTATCTTTGGACCAGTTGCACGTGAGCTACGTGAAAAGCAATTCATGAAAATTGTTTCGTTGGCACCTGAAGTTCTTTAATCATTAATTCAGACATCAAGATGAATAAGAAAAAACTTCACGTAAAAACTGGCGATACAGTTAAGGTGATTGCCGGTGACGACCGCGGAAAAACAGGCCGCATAACAGCTGTTAATATTGAGAAGCAAAGAGTAACTGTAGAAGGTATAAACATGGTGACTAAGCATTCAAAGCCTAGCGCTCAAAATCCTCAAGGCGGTATCTCTAAAATGGAAGCTCCTATTCATGCCAGCAATGTAGCTATAGTTGATCCCAATTCAGGTGAGACTATCAAAGTTGGCAGAAGAAAAAACAGCGAAGGTAAAACAGAGCGTTATTCTAAAAAATCAGGAGAAGTAATCTAATATGGCAACTGCAAGATTTAAAGAAAAATATCAGAAGGAGGTAATACCTGCCCTGAAAGAGAAGTTCCAGTACAAGAACGTAATGCAGGTGCCTAAGATCACAAAGATCTCTATCAACAAAGGTATCGGTGCTGCTGTAGCAGATAAGAAGCTTGTTGACATCGGTGTAGAAGAGCTTACTACCATTACAGGCCAGAAAGCTGTTGCAACCATCGCTAAGAAGTCAGTTTCAAACTTCAAACTTCGTGAAGGCATGCCAATCGGTGCACGCGTTACACTAAGAGGTGAGCGTATGTACGAGTTCATTGACCGTCTGTTGACAATTGCTCTGCCGCGTGTACGTGACTTTAGAGGTGTAAGTGATAAAGGTTTTGATGGTCGTGGAAACTATACACTTGGTGTAAAAGAGCAGATCATTTTCCCTGAGATCAGCATTGATAAAATTAAAGCCATTAGTGGTATGGATATTACCTTCGTAACAACTGCTCAGACTGATGAGGAGAGCTACGAGTTGCTTAAAGCGTTTGGTATGCCTTTCACTAATATTAAGAAATAAGAAAAATGGCTAAAGAAGCAGTAAAAGCGAGAGAGCTTAAAAGACAGAAGTTAGTAGCAAAGTACGCTGCGAAGCGTGCTGAACTGAAAGCAAAAGGAGATTACGAAGGACTTGATAAGCTTCCTAAGAATTCATCTCCAGTAAGGTTACATAACCGTTGCAAGCTGTCTGGAAGACCACGTGGTTACATGAGAAAATTCGGTATCTCACGTGTAGTATTCAGAGAACTAGCTGTTATGGGTAAAATTCCTGGTGTAACAAAATCGAGCTGGTAATTTTTTCTTAACATATTAAGAAAGAAGAAAAGATATTCTTATCTTTGCCGCTCGCTTAGAAAAAGCGTTCAAGATTTAAGTGATTCATAATGAACTCAGATCCAATAGCAGATTATTTAACTAGAGTGCGTAATGCCATCAAGGCAAACCACAGAGTAGTTGAAATACCATCTAGCAATATCAAGAAAGAGATTACAAAAGTATTGTACGAAAAAGGATACATTCAAAGCTACAAATTTGATGACTCCTCTGTACAAGGTACAATTAAGATCGCTCTGAAATATAATCCTACCACTAAGCAATCTGCTATTGTGAAACTAGAGAGGATTAGTAAACCAGGGCTTCGTAAGTATACCGGGAATGACAGCCTGCCACGCGTTCTGAACGGGTTAGGCATTGCTATTTTGTCAACTTCCAAAGGTGTAATGACTGAAAAAGAAGCCAAGTCACTTAATGTAGGTGGTGAGGTATTGTGTTACGTTTACTAATAGGAGGATAGACAATGTCACGTATAGGAAAATTGCCAATCACTCTGCCGACAAATGTTGAATTTGCTATTGCAAAGGATAACGTTGTTACTGTAAAAGGTCCTAAGGGAACACTAACTACTCCGGTAGATAAAGACATTATTGTAAAGCAGGAAGAAAACCAAATTGTGGTTGAGCGACCTACTGAGCAAAAGCGTCATAAAGCGATGCATGGTCTTTACCGTTCACTTATCAACAATATGGTGGTAGGTGTAAGTGAAGGCTATAAAGAGCAACTGGAGTTAGTGGGTGTAGGTTACAAAGCAACTGTACAGGGAAATGTGCTGGAGCTTGCTCTTGGATACTCACATAATATCTTCATGACCATGCCTGAAGAAGTTTCTGCAACCGCAGTAACAGAAAAAGGTAAAGCACCAGTTATCACGCTTGAAAGTAATGACAAGCAACTGATCGGTCAGGTAGCTGCTAAAATCAGATCACTTCGCAAAGTAGAGCCTTACAAAGGTAAAGGTATCCGTTTTGTAGGAGAAGTTGTAAGAAGAAAAGCTGGTAAGACAGCGTCTAAATAATCATCATCATGTCTGTTAATAAAGTATCAAGAAGACTTAGAATTAAGAGAAGTATCAGAAACAAGATTTCTGGTACTTCTGCCAGACCAAGATTATCTGTTTTTAGAAGCAACAAAGCTATCTATGCACAGCTGATCGATGACACTACAGGAAAAACTTTGGCGGCTGCCTCTTCTGTGAAGCTTGATGGTGTATCCAACGCTAATATTTCAGTGTCCAATCAGGTTGGAAAAGAAATAGGAGCTAAAGCTCTCGAGATGGGTATCACGCAGGTGGTGTTTGACCGTTCTGGATACCTTTACCATGGTAATGTAAAATCATTGGCTGAAGGCGCACGCGAGGCAGGCCTTAAATTCTAAGAATTATGTTGAAAAATAATATTCGTAGTGTAAAGGCTAGCGAGATCGAACTCAAAGAAAAAGTTGTTGCGATCAATCGTGTAGCTAAAGTTGTAAAAGGTGGTAGAAGATTTAGCTTCGCTGCCATCGTTGTAGTAGGTGATGGTAACGGAGTTGTTGGATACGGCCTTGGTAAAGCAAATGAAGTAACTGATGCTATTGCAAAAGGTATTGACGATGCAAAGAAGAACCTGGTGAAAGTGCCTCTTTATCATCATACCGTTCCTCATGCAATGGAAGGAAAGTACTCTGGTGGCTTTGTTCTTGTTAAGCCTGCTGCTCCAGGTACTGGTGTAATCGCCGGTGGTGCAATGCGTGCGGTACTGGAAAGTGCTGGTATCAAAGACGTACTTTGTAAGTCTAAAGGTTCTTCTAACCCACACAACGTGGTGAAAGCAACATTTGACGCGCTGTCTAAAATGCGTGATCCTTTGGCCGTAGCTCAGCAGCGTGGTGTTAATTTGCAGAAAGTATTTAACGGTTAATTGAGATGGCTAAAGTAACAATCACACAAGTTAAAAGCATTATTGATAGACCAAAGAACCAAAAGCTTACAATTCAAGCACTAGGTCTTGGTAAGATCAATAAATCAGTAACTGTTGAGAAAACACCTCAGATTGCTGGTATGATTAACAAGGTTCACAATTTAGTAGAAGTAAAGGACATTTAATATGTATTTGAATTCATTAAAACCTGCAGAAGGGTCTGTTAAGACTAGAAAGAGAATAGGCAGAGGAACTGGCTCAGGTAGAGGTGGAACTTCTACTAGAGGTCACAAAGGTGCCAAGTCTCGTTCTGGCTACTCTCAGAAGTCAGGCTTTGAAGGTGGTCAGATGCCACTTCAGAGACGTGTGCCTAAGTTTGGTTTCAAAAACTTCAACAGAGTAGAGTATAAAGGAATAAATTTAGATGTTCTGGAGTCTTTGGCTGCAGAAACTAATGAAAAAGTTTTTAACTTTGATTTCTTCAAGGCGCACGGTTTAGTGTCCAAGAATGACAAAGTTAAGATCTTAGGTAGAGGAGAGATATCTAAAGCTGTAGAAGTACACGCTCACGCTTTTTCTCAGACTGCCATTTCATCCATCGAAAAAGCAGGCGGTAAAACAGTAGCCCTTTAATTTTTATGAAGAAGTTTATAACAACAATTAAGAACATTTTTGCTATTGATGATCTAAGAGTACGAATACTCAATACCTTAGGTTTTATAGCTATTTTTAGATTAGGTTCTTATGTTGTTCTTCCTGGTATAGATCCTAACCAGCTCAAGGCCAACACCGAAGGTATATTTGGTCTTTTGGATACGTTTTTAGGTGGAGCATTTAGCAATGCTTCCATCTTTGCGTTGGGTATTATGCCATATATTTCAGCTTCTATCGTATTACAGCTACTTACTATAGCCGTTCCGTATTTTCAAAAAATGCAGAAGGAGGGTGAGTCTGGTAGAAAGAAAATCAACCAAATCACCCGAGTTCTTACTATTATCATTACGCTAGCTCAGGCAGTAGGCTTTGTTGCTACTATCAACAGTGAAGCAATTGTAGTAAACACAACACTGTTCACCATAAGCTCCATGATTGTGTTGACATCCGGGACAATCTTCTGTATGTGGCTTGGTGAAAGAATAACTGATAAAGGTATAGGAAATGGTATATCAATGCTGATTATGATTGGCATTATCTCACGTTTCCCTGGTGCCATTGTTGCAGAAGCCTTGTCTAAAGAGTTAAATGGTGCATTGCTGTTTATCTTTGAGTTAGTTGTTCTCTTCTTTGTAGTAATGTCTGTTGTTATGCTTACGCAGGCAGTAAGAAGAATCCCAGTACAATATGCCAAGCAGGTTGGCGGCAGCTCCCTATACAGTGGTCAGCGTCAGTTTATTCCTTTGAAGGTAAATGCTGCAGGTGTTATGCCTATCATTTTCGCTCAATCACTTATGTTCCTCCCTTCTATGATTGCTTCAATCTGGGCGGATTCAAATGAAACAGCGAGTTATATAGGAGCGACATTCTCGGACTTCACCTCATGGCAGTACAATGTAGTATTTGGATTAATGATCCTGATATTTACTTACTTCTACACAGCGATTACTGTTAATCCGAATCAAATTGCTGATGACTTGAAGCGTAGTGGTGGCTTTGTCCCTGGTGTTAAACCTGGTCGTTCTACCTCAGAATATATTGATAATATTCTTACAAAAATCACGCTGCCAGGTGCTATTTATCTAGCGCTTGTAGCAATCTTTCCTGCTATTGCCATGCTATTTGGAGTGACAAGAGAGTTTGCTCAGTTCTATGGAGGCACTTCCCTGATTATTATGGTGGGTGTTGTTCTTGACACGTTGCAGCAGATTGAAAGTTATTTACTAATGCGTCACTATGATGGCATGATGAAATCTGGTAAGCTTAGAGGCAGAACAGAGAATATTGCCATGGTATCCTAATAAATGGTTTTTTACAAGACTGAAGAAGAAATAGAGCTAATTCGCCAGAGTGCTTTAATATTAAGTAAAGCACATGGCGAAATAGCTCTTCTTATAAAGGAGGGGGTGTCAACCCTTACTCTAGATAAAAGAGCTGAAGAGTTTATCAAAGATCATGGAGCTGTTCCATCTTTTAAGAACTACAATGGGTTTCCTTTTAGCCTCTGTATCTCGGTAAACTCTACTGTTGTCCATGGGATGCCAAGTAATTACGTTTTGAACGATGGCGACGTGATATCTGTTGACTGTGGAGTCTATTATAATGGTTTTCACAGCGATTGTGCATTTACACATGCTGTCGGTAATGTTTCAGACGAGGTTTCTCATCTGTTAGAGGTTACAAAAGAGTCCTTGTACAAAGGTATCGAAAAGGCAGTTGTGGGGAATAGACTAGGTGATGTTAGCCATGCTATACAGACACACGCTGAAGCTTTTAAGTATGGTGTCGTACGGGAACTAGTAGGACACGGTATAGGGCGTAACTTACACGAATCTCCTGAAGTGCCTAATTATGGAAAACGTGGACAGGGATTAAAGCTTCAGGATGGGTTAGTACTTGCGATTGAACCAATGGTTAACCTCGGTACCAGGTATATTATTCAAGAGGAAGATGGGTGGACAATCCGAACCCGTGATAATAAACCTTCTGCTCATTTTGAGCATACAGTGGTTATAAGAAAAGATCAAGCAGAAGTATTAACAACTTTTGATTACATAGATAAAGCTAAACAACAATAAATGGCGAAGCAGTCCTCTATCGAGCAAGACGGTACTATCATCGAAGCATTATCAAATGCAATGTTCCGGGTAGAGTTAGAAAATGGTCATCAGGTGATCGCACATATCTCAGGTAAAATGAGAATGAATTACATCAAGATTCTGCCAGGTGACCGAGTTAAATTGGAGATGTCTCCTTATGATTTAACTAAAGGAAGAATTGTTTATCGATATAAATAACTACAATGAAAGTCAAAGCATCAGTAAAAAAGAGAAGTGCTGAATGTAAAGTTATCCGCCGCAAGGGGAAACTTTATGTGATCAACAAAAAAAATCCAAGATATAAACAAAGACAAGGATAATTATTAATTATGGCAAGAATAGCAGGAGTTGATATTCCGGACAACAAAAGAGGAGAGATCTCTTTGACGTACATCTATGGTATAGGTCGTAATCTCTCTGTGCAAATCCTAAACAAAGCCGGGGTGGATCTTGACAAAAAGGTGAAAGACTGGACCGAAGATGAAGCTAATGAGATCAGAAATGTAATCGCAGCTGAGATCAAAACAGAAGGTGTTTTGAGATCAGAAGTGCAATTGCATATCAAGCGTCTTCTTGATATTGGCTGCTACCGTGGTTTGAGACACCGTAAAGGTCTACCTGTACGAGGTCAGCGCACGAAGAATAACTCGCGCACAAGAAAAGGTAAGCGTAAGACAGTAGCAAACAAGAAGAAAGCTTCTAAATAATTTTTGATCATGGCTCAGAAAAGAAAAGACAAAGCTAAGAAGCGTGTTGTAGTTGTTGAATCAACAGGCCAGGTACACATCAAAGCTTCTTTCAACAATATCATTATCTCAGTAACCAACAACGCAGGACAAGTTATTTCTTGGGCTTCTGCTGGTAAAATGGGTTTCAAAGGTTCTAAAAAGAACACTCCTTACGCTGCACAAATGGCTGCTGCAGATTGCGCGAAGGTCGCTTATGATCTAGGTATGCGCAAAGCTGAAGTATTTGTAAAAGGCCCTGGTGCAGGTAGAGAGTCCGCCATCCGTACTGTACAGAACACTGGTATCGAAGTAACAACCATCAAGGATGTTACACCACTTCCTCACAACGGATGTCGTCCTCCTAAACGCAGAAGAGTTTAATTAGTAAATTAGATTAAATACAATGGCAAGATATACTGGTCCTAAAAGCAAAATCTCCAGAAAATTTAACGAGGAGATTTTTGGCCCAAGCAAAGCACTAAAAAAGAAAAGCTATCCTCCAGGACAGCACGGCCGTGGCCGTCGTAAGAAGCAGTCTGAATATGCAGTTCAGCTTGCTGAAAAGCAGAAAGCAAAATATATCTATGGTATGCTGGAGAAGCAGTTTGCTAACCTGTTTGAAAAAGCAGCTCGTAAAGGCGGTATCACTGGTGAAAACCTGTTGATCCTTCTTGAGTCTAGACTTGACAACACAGTTTACAGATTAGGTATTGCTCCAACACGAAGAGCTGCCCGTCAGCTGGTTTTGCATAAGCATATCACTGTTAACGGCGAGATCGTTAACATTCCATCCTATAGCTTGAAAGTTGGTGATACGGTAGCCGTAAGAGAGAAATCAAAGTCTCTTGAGGCAATTACAACTAGCCTGAGCGTACGTAATGCACGTGCATTTAGCTGGTTAGAGTGGGATGCAGCTGAGATGGTTGGTAAATTTGTGTCTGCGCCACAGCGTGACCAGATTCCTGAGAAAATTCAGGAGCAGCTGATCGTCGAGCTTTACTCTAAGTAAGCCGCTTAATCAATTTTTAACCTTTAACACTGCAAGTATGTCAATATTAGCATTTCAAATGCCAGAGAAAGTTGTAATGGAAAAAGCCGACGACTTTCATGGTTTATTTGAATTCAAGCCGCTTGAAAAAGGTTACGGAGTAACCATCGGTAATGCTTTGCGAAGAATTTTGCTTTCTTCTCTGGAAGGTTACGCAATTACTAGCGTTCGCATACCTGGTGTACTGCATGAGTTCTCGTCTGTTGAAGGCGTAGTGGAGGATGTATCTGATATCATCCTCAACTTGAAAATGGTTCGCTTTAAGAAAATTAGCGAAGTTATTGATGACAAGGTCACTGTATCTATCTCAGGTCAGGATAAATTTGTAGCTGGTGACATCAGCAAATTCTCTACAAGCTTTGAGGTGCTTAACCCAGAGCTTGTAATCTGCAACCTGGACAAGAACATGACACTGGAAGTTGAGCTTACTATTCAGAAAGGACGAGGCTACGTTCCTGCTGAAGAAAACAAGCCAGCAGATCAAGTTTTTGGTCTTATTCCAATTGATGCCATTTTCACGCCTATCAAGAATGTAAAGTTCAGTGTAGAAAATACACGCGTTGAACAGAAGACTGACTATGAAAAGCTATTGCTTGACATACAGACTGATGGTTCTATACATCCTGAGGATGCCTTGAAAGGTGCTGCCAATATTTTGATTCAGCACTTCATGCTCTTCTCTGACAACACAATGACTTTCGAAACAGCTAAGCCTGAAGAAGAAGAAGCTGTGGATGAAGAACTGCTGCACATGCGCAAAGTACTGAAGACTTCACTTCAGGATATGGATCTTTCTGTAAGAGCTTACAACTGCCTTAAGGCTGCCGACATCAAAACGCTTGGCGACCTTGTACAGTTGGATATCTCTGACATGATGAAGTTCCGTAACTTCGGTAAGAAGTCTTTGACAGAGCTTGAGAACCTGGTGCAAGAGAAAGGCCTGACTTTTGGCATGGACCTTTCTAAGTATAAATTAGAAGAAGATTAATAATCCTACGGCATAATTCCCGATCCCCGGGTGGGTTGATCGACGGTATGCCCGTGCACAATTCAAAATAATGAGACACGGTAAAAAAATCAATCACTTAGGAAGAACCGCTTCGCACCGTAAAGCAATGCTGTCAAACATGGCTGCTTCGCTTATCCTGCACAAGCGTCTTTCTACAACAGTAGCTAAAGCGAAAGCACTACGCAAGTATGTCGAGCCTCTACTGACAAAATCTAAAAACGACACTACTCACTCCAGAAGAACTGTTTTTGCTTACCTGCAGGACAAAGATTCTGTGAAAGAGCTGTTTGACGAAGTATCTGTAAAGATCGCTAACAGACCAGGTGGTTACACTCGTATTCTGAAGACTGGTTACAGACTTGGTGACAACGCTGAAATGTGCGTTATCGAGCTTGTTGACTACAACGAGGATATGCTGACAACAACTGGTACTGCCGGTGGTGCTAAGAAAACTCGTCGTCGTTCTTCTTCTAAGAAAAAAGGTGCTGAGTCTACTGAGGCTTCAGCTCCAGCAACTCCAGAAGCAGAGGGCACTAAAGATGAAACAAAAGATGCTGAATAAGCTTCATTTGTGAAATATTGCAAAGGGACATGACGGAAGTCGTGTCCCTTTTTTATTTTTGTATCAAATTATTAAAATGAAGAAACACACAACTTCCGAAGCTATTCTTTTATTGCAAGATGGTACCGTCTTCACAGGTAAGAGCCTGGGGCGCATCGGTACAACAGGTGGTGAGTTATGCTTTAACACAGGTATGACTGGCTATCAGGAAATCTTCACGGATCCATCCTACTATGGTCAGTTAGTTGTCACTACTTTTTCGCACATAGGAAATTACGGTGTGCAGTCCGATGAAGTAGAATCAGAAAAAGTACAGATCAATGGTCTTGTATGTAAAGAGTTCTCGCACTTCTTCTCCCGTAAGCGTGCAGAAGGTTCTTTGCAGGATTACTTTGAAAAAGCAGGTATAGTTGGCATCTGTGAGATTGACACTCGTGCCCTGGTGCGTCATATACGTGACAAAGGTGCCATGAACGGCATTATTTCTTCTGAGACTGCGGATATAGCAGCTTTGAAGCAGAGATTAGCTGAAGTACCATCAATGGCTGGGCTTGAGCTATCTTCGCATGTGAGCACACCAGAGGTATACCACATGAAGCCTGAGGAGGTGAAGTATAAAGTGGCTGTGCTGGATCTTGGTGTGAAGCGAAACAGCCTGAACAATCTAGTGGCGCGTGGTTGTGAAGTAAAGGTGTTCCCTTATGATACGCCGTTTGAGGAAATGGAGAAGTGGAACCCAGATGGTTACTTTATTTCAAATGGTCCTGGCGATCCTGCAGCAACTACAGTGGCGATAAACAGTGTGAAGCAAATCCTTGATAAGAACAGACCGATGTTCGGAATTTGTATGGGGCACCAGATGCTGGCACAGGCTAATGGCATTGCTACCTACAAAATGCACAATGGCCACAGAGGACTGAATCATCCAGTGAAGAACCTGATTACAGGTTTAAGCGAAATTACTTCACAGAACCATGGATTTGTGGTAGATGCTGAACAACTGAAGAACCATCCGGACGTAGAAGTGACGCATATCAACCTGAACGATAATACTGTCGAAGGTATACGTATGAAGTCTAAGCCGGCTTTCTCGGTACAGTATCACCCGGAATCTTCCCCTGGACCACATGATTCCGTTTACCTATTCGATGATTTTATCGACCTGCTAGAGCAAAACAAGTAAAACTATATAAAAACAAACCGATGAGCTTAATTACAGATATTAAAGCCCGCCAGATCTTTGATTCAAGAGGCAACCCGACAGTAGAAGTTGATGTGTTTACAGAGAGCGGCGTTTTAGGCCGTGCTGCTGTTCCGTCTGGCGCTTCTACAGGTGTGCACGAGGCGGTAGAACTTCGTGACGGCGACAAAGGCAAGTACATGGGCAAAGGTGTGCTGCAGGCCGTTCAAAATGTAAACGAGAAGATAGCTGAAGAGCTTGTCGGATTTCCGGTGTTCGAGCAGAACCTGCTTGACAAGATCATGATCGAGTTGGACGGTACGGAGAACAAAGGCAACCTGGGCGCTAATGCAATCTTGGGTGTGTCATTGGCGATTGCTCGTGCTGCTGCGCAGGAACTAGGTATGCCGCTTTACCGCTACGTAGGTGGCGTAAATGCTAACACCCTTCCTGTACCAATGATGAACATCCTGAACGGTGGTAGCCATGCTGACAACGCCATCGACTTCCAGGAGTTCATGATCATGCCGGTTGGTGCGCCTTCTTTCTCAGAAGCGCTTCGTATGGGCTCTGAAGTGTTCCATCACCTGAAGAACGTACTGAAGAAGAAAGGACTTTCTACGAACGTAGGCGACGAGGGTGGCTTTGCTCCTAATATCGCTTCCAATGTAGAGGCAATCGAGGTGGTACTGCAGGCAATCGAAGCAGCTGGTTACAAGCCGGGCGACGACATGATGATTGCCATGGACGCAGCCAGCTCGGAATTCTACGACAAGTCTACCGGCCTGTATACCTTCAAGAAGTCGACCGGCGACAAGCTGACTTCTTCTGAAATGGTAAGCTACTGGAAAGAGTGGACGGAGAAGTACCCGATCGCCTCAATTGAAGACGGTATGGACGAAGACGACTGGAAAGGCTGGAAAGAGCTGACTGAGTCAATCGGCAGTAAAGTACAGTTGGTTGGCGACGACCTGTTCGTAACGAACGTGAACCGTCTGCAGCAAGGTATAGACCAGGGCGTAGCCAACTCTATCCTGATCAAGGTAAACCAGATCGGTACATTGACGGAAACCATCAACGCCATCAACTTAGGTCTGCGTCATGGGTATAAGAGTGTGATGTCGCACCGCTCTGGTGAGACAGAAGACAACACAATTGCTGACCTGGCAGTAGCGTTGAACACAGGACAGATCAAGACAGGTTCGGCTTCCCGCTCTGATCGTATGGCCAAGTATAACCAGTTGCTTCGCATTGAGGAGGAGCTTGGCGAAGTGGCTTATTATCCTGGAAAGAAGTTCTAAAGAACATCAAGAAAATATTTTAGGCATAAGGCTGTGGGTTTATGACTCACAGCCTTATTTTTGTGTAAAGCCCTCAGAATAATATCTATAGTTTTTTATATATGCTTAATCGTATACCTAAGTTTGTTCGCAGTTTTTATTTTATAACAGGTATGCTGTTTTTGGTGTGGATGTTATTTTTTGATTCGAATGACTTTATCACGCAGTACCGCATGAGCAGAGAGTTGCGCGATAAAGAAATGGACAAAGAGTACTACCTGGAAAAAATGGCCGAGGTACAGCAGGACCGTGAGGAATTGATGGGTAATCCGGAGCTGCTCGAAAAATTTGCCAGGGAAAAATACCTGATGAAGCGCCCGGGAGAGGATGTGTTTATCGTTGTGCCGAAGAAGGAGAAGTAAGATATAGGTCCATCGATGGATGTGCAGAAAGCTGTTTTGACGAACAGCTTTCTGCATTTATAGCCCTTGGGAGCCTAAAAGTCATAAATGTCGTAGGAATGACATAGAAACACCGGCAGCTCAGATGATACTTTTGATGTAGTATTGAGAAACAAATCTGTAGACACGATGAAGCAGTTAGGAAACAAGATTATCGGAATACGAAAGAGAAAGGGCCTGAGCCAGGAGGAGCTGTCAGAAATGGCAGGTATAAGCCTGCGGACTCTGCAGCGTATAGAAAAAGGGGAGACCGAGCCACGAGGCTATACCTTAAAATCCATCTGCCAGGCACTAGACGTTGATGTGGAGGAAGTGTATGACTACGGCAAAGAGCCAGATAAAGGTGTGTTGCTGTTGATGCATCTGTCGGTGCTATCTTATCTGTTAATGCCTCTTGGGAATCTCGTTTTCCCGCTGATCATCTGGATTACACAGAAAAAGAAAGTGCTCCATGTGCACGAACAGGGCATCAGCCTACTGAACTTTCAGATTACCTGGTCTTTAGTCACCTATCCACTGGTTATGCTTTTTGCCTGGATGAAGATCATGCATTATCCTGGTTCGTGGTATGTGTTGGGCGCCTATCTGGTGCTATACTTCCTGAATGCACTCCACGTGATTAGGGTTTGCTGGCTGGTCATCAAAGACGCTACACATGATCCGTACCCTGTTTCGTTGGCTATATTAAAGGTATGAGCCGGGCTACCAGGTATAAAGCATGACCATCCCCACACCTCCCCTTATTTTTTCGTAACTTTGCGTATAGCGCTGCCCAGGTATAGGGCGGCCTCACTAACGTATAAGAACATGGCAAAAGTTGCGATAAACCTTTCTACGGGAGCCCTTCAGCAGGAAGAGGTGATCGTAGGTATAGATCTTGGGACTACCAATAGCCTGGTAGCCTATATACATCCTGAAACCAAAAAACCGGTAGCTATAAATGACCTTGGTCGTGGTACGATCGTGCCTTCTGTGGTGCACTTCACCCAGAACGGCGAGACGATTGTGGGCAACGAGGCAAAAGAATACCTCACCACTGACCCGGGCAATACCATTTATTCTGTAAAACGCCTGCTGGGTAAATCTTACAAAGACCTGGGCGAACACAAAGACTATTTCGGCTATAAGATCATCGACGATGACAGCGAAGGACTCGTGAAGATCAGGGTAGGAGACAGGTTCTATTCCCCGATTGAATTATCTGCAGAGATTTTGAAAGAGCTGCGTGAGCGTGCTGAGCATGCCCTCAAAACGCCTGTGAACAGAGCGGTGATCACAGTGCCGGCTTACTTCAATGACTCGCAGCGTCAGGCTACCCGCGATGCCGGTAAACTGGCAGGGCTGGAAGTGCTGCGCATTGTTAACGAGCCGACTGCAGCTTCGCTTGCCTACGGTATAGGTATAGATCCTTCAGAAGAGAAGACGATCGCTGTATACGACTTGGGCGGTGGTACTTTTGATATTTCTATTCTGAGTCTGCACCAGGGTATATTTGAAGTGCTCTCTACACACGGCGACACCTACCTGGGCGGCGACGACATGGACCGGGCTATCATCAATTACTGGATCCAGGAAAATCAATTGGTGGCAGATACGCTGAACGAGGACAAAAACCTGCAGCAGGAATTGCGTTTGAAGGCAGAGGAGGCCAAGAAGGCGTTGAGCCAGCAGCAGATCTATACCAGCAAGGTGAATGATATTGAATGCGGTATTACGCGTCACAAATTTGAAGAGCTAATTGCCCCGATCGTGGCCAAGACCATCGACAGCTGCCGACAGGCGATGGGCGATGCCAAACTGAAGCCGGAGCAGATCGATGCCGTGATCATGGTGGGTGGCTCTACCCGTGTGCCAATGGTATACGAGGCAGTGTCGGAGTTCTTCGGAAAGCCTGCCAACAATACCCTCAATCCGGATGAAGTAGTGGCCCTCGGCGCTGCCATTCAGGCCGATATCCTGTCGGGCAACCGCAAAGACATCCTGCTGCTGGACGTGACGCCGCTTACGCTTGGCATAGAAACCATGGGCGGACTGATGGACTCGATCATCCCGCGTAACTCCAAGATACCCACCAAGGCAGGTCGCCAGTACACGACTTCGATCGATGGACAGGTGAACATGAAGATCTCAGTTTACCAAGGCGAGCGTGACCTGGTGAAGGAAAACCGCAAGCTGGCTGAGTTTGACCTGAAAGGTATACCGGCTATGCCAGCAGGTTTCCCGAAAGTAGATGTAAACTTTATTCTGAACGCCGACGGCATCCTGAAAGTGGAGGCAATTGAATTGCGCTCAGGAGTACGCCAGGAGGTGGAGGTGAAGCCACAGTACGGCCTGACAGATTCTCAAGTGGAGCAGATGCTGATGGACTCTATTACCCACGCCCGTGAGGACGTATCGGCGCGTATGGTGATCGAAGCCCGCACCACGGCTGAGCAGATGCTGTACCAGGTGGAGCGGTTCCTGGAAAAGAACAACCAGCACCTAACCGAAGACGAGATAAAGCTGACGCAAGAGAACTTACAGAAACTGCGCGACGTGCTGCCAAGTGGCGACAAAGATCAGATTCTGAAAGCCGTGGATACCTTGGAAGAGCAGACAAGCCCATTTGCGGAGCGTGTCATGCAGATTTCCATTAAGCAGGCGATGGCAGGCAAGAAAATAGAGTAGGCTATACCTGCTGCTTATACCCGAAAACAAGAAGAGCTGACCGTGATGGCCAGCTCTTCTTGTTTTTACGATCGGCTAAGGGAAAGCAGGGCGTCAAGCAAGGTATAATTCAGGTATAGCAGTGTAATCGCCACGATCACCCCGACCATGATGTTGGCATACGGTTCGTCCTGTTCGCGTACGCCTTTCACGCCCCAATATACATAGGCTATGAGGGCGAGCAGGCCGTAGAGCAGCAGGAGCACAGGTATAGCAATCAGCACCGACTCCGGAACGAGCCGCCAGAAATAGTTGAACCCCAGCCAGGCCACATTGAGGATCCAGGACAGCACCAGCATCATAATGCTGCGCCGCGTGGAACCCAGGCCAAGCACCCGGAACAGGGTTATACCTTTGTCCGTCGCCATGGCTTAGAATTTTACGCCGAACTTCTTGCCAACTTCTGCCAGGTCTTTTTCAACAGGTGGCAGCAGCGGTATACCCTTCTGAAGGCGTTTGGCTGTCATGATGCGCTCCGGATCACCCGGTATAAGCACGGCTTTTTCACCTCGTTTTACCTGGGCGTTGCGGAAGGCGTTGATCCAGTTGTCCATGTGGTGCTTAAACTCGTCGGCAGGGCGGAAGGCGTCGATGCGCATGGCACCGAAGAAGTGTCCTATACCTTGCCCCACCGGATCGGCGGGAGGAGCCAGGAAACTTACGAACGGTGGCACCCAGGGGCCGTAGTTGGCACCCGACAGCACACCTGAGAAAATATCGACAATAGAACCCAGCGCATAGCCTTTGTGACTGCCGCGGTTCTTGGTGCTACCCAAAGGAAGCAGCGCACCGCCAGCCTGTACCTCAAAAGCGTTGGTAGAGCCCAGCCCTGTAGCTGTCTGCACCCATCCGCTCGGCGTTTTCTTTTGCTTGCGCTGCAGGATCTCTAACTTGCCATTAGCGGCAGTGGTGGTGGCCAGGTCGGCTACAAAAGGAGGCTGCTCGTTGGCTGGCACGGCTACCGCAATCGGGTTGGTGCCCAGCATGCGCTGCGTCGAGTGGGTTGGTGCCACCAGCGGACTGGCGTTGGTCATGGCCATGCCGATCATGTCGCGCTGCAGGGCCTGCATGGCATGGTAACCGGCTATACCGAAGTGGTTCGAGTTGCGCACCGACACCCAGCCTGAGCCAACATTCTCTGCTTTCTTCATAGCGATCTCCATTGCACGAGGCGCGACCACCAGACCAAGTCCGCTATCGCCATCCACTGTGGCGGTGCTAGGCGTTTCGTGCACGATGGAAATGGTGGGCTTTGAGTTGATGCGTCCGGCTTCATAGAGGCGAATATAGCCACTCAGTCGGGCCACGCCATGGGAATCGACGCCGCGCAGGTCGGCTTCCAGCAATACCTGGGTGGCTAGCTGTGCATCTTCCAGGGAGCAGCCTATGTTCAGAAATATCTCGCGGGTGAAGTCGAAGAGGTGTCGGTATGGGTACATAGCAATCTTGTTAGTGCCGCAAATTAAAAAAATATCAGGCCAATGCCTCGCAATTCCTCAAGCGATTGTCCTTCACGGAAATTATACCTTTGAGCATCATTTATATACCCTTTTTTCTATACTTTCGGGATTCATTAGAAAAGTGGAATGGATTTTGACTTGGCCAATATAGGCTAAAACGATACGACTATGAAAAGAGCATTACTTCTGATCTGGATACTCACAGCGGCTGTCGCGGTACAGGCACAGAGCCGGCTTGTGTTTAATGAAGCTATACCTGTTTCTTTCCTGATCAGGCAGGAGGCAGCTGGCAACAGCAGTCAGGTAAACAGCAACAAGCTGATACAGCTGCTAACCGAAGGAGGCACGACTACCAATAAATCTGGCGGGCGCCCGAGCCGCAAGCCTGAGTTTGTGGTGCGCCTGGAGCAGCAGGCCCGCATTGCCAAAGCCGGTGATCAGCTGCAGATCAAAGTGCAGCTGCAGCAAATAGGCGTGAGCGGCAATGTGCATTATCGCGGCTTCGACCTGGGCAGCGTGCTCTTGCCGGAGCACACCAAGATGACGGTGCGTTTACTTAACAGTCAGCAGAAAGAAGTAAAGCGCTATAGCCTGCCTGCCCTGAACCTAAAGCCGAATGGCATTGTGGCACTCGAAACCACCGTGCCAGACACCGCCAATGGCCAAGGCTATACCTTGAAAGTGGAAGGGCTGGAGTTGGTGTATACCCATGCAGATGTGCAGGAACTGGAGGAACGGATCAGCCTGATCAAAGACTACTATGCTGCTGATGCCACCCTTAATAAGATGCTGCAGGATGTCACCCTGATCAAGCACGACGACGTGGACCGCATTAAGCAGCAGGACCAACGCCTGCGTGATATGGAAGAAATGCTGAAGAAGCTGCAGGACAAGCGCTTCTCTGATAAACTGAGCCTGAACCAGTACGACCCGCAGCGCTATGTGGCCAAGTCGAACCAGCTGAATCAATTGCTGAAAGAGCGTCGCAAAGCAGTGAACCATACCTTGGCTACGCTCGACCAGCAGTTCTACAACAGAGGCATCAGCCTAATGGCCCGCAACAATCTGGCGGCTGCCAGCACTTATTTTGTCAAGTCGCTGGAGGTGAACCCACGTTTCGCGCCTGCGCACCTGCAACTGGCCCGTCTGGATTTCATGAGTGGCAACGTGCACGAAGCGGCTGGCCGTACCCGCGACATCCTCACTCAAATGCGTGTAGACCCTGAAACCCAGCAGATGGCTTTGGGGCTGGCGCACGACATTTACAGCTCGTTTATGGCAGAAGGTCATGCTCATAACAGCCGTGGCGACTATCGCAGTGCCGTAGCAGCATACGCCGATGCCCGCACTTTGTGCAGCACCCTGGGCGGACTGCGCTGCAACATGCCTGCCCTGAATGACGGTGAAGGCCGTGCCGTGTTTGGTTATTACCGCAGTATAGTGGAGGAGGGAAAGCGCTCTCTGAGCCGTGGCGACCTGGCACAGGCTGAGCAGATGGCTGACGATGCCTATACCTTCCAGCGCCAGTACGACTACCTGCTGCACGACGCCACTGAGGCGGCTGAGCTGCAGGGACAGGTGAAGTACCAGTACTATGTGCAGCACATTGACAAAGGTCGTCAGGCCATGAAGTCAAAAGATTACCGCAATGCACTGGAGCAGTTCGAGTCGGCATTGGCGTTAGAGCAAAGCTATACCTTCCAGCCTGTGCGTGAGCTTAATAGTTTGTTGCAGCAGGCTGCCAAACCAGTGCTGCTGAGTCAGCTGGCTGAGGGCTATACCCTGGCCATGGGCAACAGGCTCGCCGATGCCAGAGCAGTAGCCAGCTCAGCTGAGAATATGCGCAGCCGCTATGCCCTGGAACGTGACACTGAGGTGCAGGCCAAGTATATCGAATTACGCGATCGCATTTTTACGCAGGAGTGTCTGAACGTGCAAGCTGAATACGACCGCCATTATGCCGCTGCACAATCGCTTGTGAAGGAGAAGAAGTTCATCGCTGCTGACCAAGCTTACCAGGCTGCTCTTAATGCGGCCGGATCAAAAGCTACTTGCACCATCGCTACGTTCACGGCAGAAGACGGACGTGCCACCATTGCCGACGCAGCAGCCTACCAGCGCATGCTCGAGGAGGCGAACCGCATGGTAGCAACAGGTCGCTATACGGATGCCATACAACGTTACAACGATGCCGAACAGCACTACCTTAATAAGTCGATTGCTCGTTTCGGATTAGATCACATTTCGCTGTACAACTTTGCCCGGGAGCAAAGCAAGCTGGCCTTCACTGCTACTGTGGTAGATCATTTTACAAGTATCCATCAGGAAAAAGCAGCACTGCAACTTCTGGCTAAGCTGCTCAACAGTGGTTATGCCAAGGGCAAAACCAAGAAGACACAGCAGCAGCTAGGTATACAGTTGGCTATAAAAGACGTGAGCAGCGGCCAGACCGAAACGGCCAAGGTGATGGCAGCCACCTATACTCAAGGCGACAAGAAACTGAAGCACCTGGGCAAGGCCTATGAAAAGGAGCGTAAGAAGCTGGCGAAAGGATAAGTATAGTGATAGCCCCTAAACAGATCGAGCCTGCTAATTAAAGCAGGCTCGATCTGTTTTAATGTATATAGTTGCGACTACATCGATTCGAGTGCCTGCGCCAGTACACCTTCTTTTAGGGCATAAGCCGACACCCGAATCTCCTTTAGGCTATAAGTTTCGAGTATGAAGTCCACCAGTATACTGGCCAGCACAATCATATCGACCCGCATCTCCAGCATGCCAGGTATAGCCAGGCGTTCGTCATGCGTTTTGTGCAGGAGTTCCTGGTATATCTTGTAGAAGTCGGAGACCTGCAAGGAAGAAATTGCAGGCTGCGAAAGCTGTCGGGTATTGTCGCCACGGTTCAGCGCGTCGATATCACACAGGGTGTCGAACGTGCCGGACGCACCTACCAGTCGAGTGGGCTTATACCTTTCCACAGCTTCGGTGAGCGGCTGCAGTTTCTGCGCCAGAAACTGCTTCTCTGCTGCGACCTCTGCTACAGGTATAGGATCGTCTGTGAAGAACTTATCCATCAGGCGCTGGGCACCTACTTCAAAGCTTTGTTTCCAGAAGATCTCCTGGTTGTTGCAAAGAATAAACTCTACGCTACCCCCGCCAATATCCATGATCAGGGAGGTCTGTTCATCCAACACGCTGGCCGAGCGCACACCGTAGTAAATCAACTCCGCTTCCCGGGCACCGTCAATTATTTCTACCTGTATGTCGGTCTCCTTGAACACGTCCTTTACAAAATCTTCGCCGTTGCTGGCGTTGCGTACCATACTGGTCGCCATGGCCCGCACTGTTTCCACGTTATACTCGTCGATCTGCTTCCGGAAATCCTTCAGTGTTCTCAAAGCCCGTTCATAGGCCTCCGGCGCAATTGCCCCCTTGCTGATGCCTCCCTGGCCTAATCGTACGGGCAACTTGGTTTTCACGAAATCCGTGCGGTTACCATTGGCATCTACCTCCGTGATGAGGAGGTGAAAGGTGTTGGTGCCCATGTCGATGAGTGCGAGGCGTTTGGTCATAGGAGGAGAGAGTTGCTTTTTGTTATCAAGTATTTATAATCTATTAATTAGCGCATCTACCGATTTATGTAGGCTTTATAAGTAACTTTATCTTAATCTTTGTGTTTCAGTATCGTAGTAAAAGTTCTTGTCAATATACTTCTTGTACTTATTTAAAGCCGAAAGTGAGATAAAATTTGATTTTACTTCTTTCAGGGGAACAACATAAAGGCTTTCTGGGCTTTCTCCTTTTCCTCCAATACCTATAGCGATATAAACAGGCGTTTTTTTCTTTTTCTCAAAAGCCCTATATCTCTCAAGTTGTTCAGCAGTCGAAAATTCAACTCCACCTTTGTACAAGGTGCTTCGCCATTTGCATTCAACAGCAAATTCTGCTGACTCTTTTTGTAATGCAAACTCTACTAGCAAATCAGGGTGCTGGTTAGTTTTAGCATATCTGCCATTTACGTACTTGTCACCCGCCCACTCCTTGATTTTAAAGAACCTACTATCAAACTTCTGTACTACGAACTTTTCAAAATCGTCACCATTCCTTTTGTTAACATCTATTATTTCTGTTTCTGATGAACCTGATGCTGCAATTCTACTCTCAACATCTTGTATGATAGCATTATAATCGAGGCCATTTGAGTTTGCGATTTCCTTGATAAGACTTCGCTCGTTAGGAGTAAGTACACCGTCAGCGATAGCCATATCAACAACTCTGGCTAACTCATTTGAGTTAAGGGAGGAATTGCTAGAATTGGAGGAGCTTAATGAATTATCTGTGTCTGCTGTAGAAGTAGAAGGTGCGACCTCGCTTACATCTGTTGAAGTGTAAATCGTATTATTTTTCTCTAAAAATTGATTTGCAGTATCAGTAACATTCTTCGATTTAGAATAGAATATAAATCCTGTTATGAAGCATAATACTCCAATTACCATTAATGACATCCCCATTTTTCGCCCCATCTTTTATTTGTAAATACTGGTCTAATTTTAATTAAACCTTGGTTAAATTTAGACTGCTAAACAGTTTATATATGAAATAGATTCAAGCACCTACCCCTCCGAACTAAACCTAAAGAAAGTACCCAGCGGCAGCTTCCGCTCTCCTCTGTCGTGCAGGTATATCTCGCCCAGTTCTTCATTCTGAATCTGCTCCCCAAACGTCAGGCGCATCAGGTTGTCTAATATCAAAGCTGAGAAGCCGAGGGAGTAGAGGTTAATCACTAAAAAGTAGTCGGTTTTGTCGAGCATCTGGTGGCAGAGTTTGATGAGCTCGTTCAGCTCGTTTTCCAGCTGCCACTTCTCACCATTCGGGCCGCGCCCGTAGGCAGGAGGGTCCAGGATGATGCCGTTGTAGGTGTTGCCACGCTTCACTTCGCGGCGGGCGTACTTCATGGCGTCTTCCACGATCCAGCGCACATTATCCAGGCCGCTGGCCTCCATGTTGTCGCGGGCCCAGAAGTTAACCTGCTTCACCGAGTCGAGGTGCGTTACGTCGGCGCCGGCGGCTTTGGCGGCCAGGGTGGCGGCACCGGTATAGGCGAACATGTTGAGCACCTTTGGCGTTTTAGTCTTCAGCGAGCGGGTCTTGTTGTAAATGAATTTCCAGTTGCTGTCCTGCTCCGGAAACAGGCCCACGTGCTTGAACGAAGACAGGCCCAAACGGAAACGCAGTTTCAGGTCGCTGTACTGGTAATCGATGTACCACTGCTCCGGCATTTCTTTTTTGAGTTTCCACTGGCCTTTTTCCTGGCTGCCCTTGTCGCGGGTGAACACGGCATTGGCCATGCGCTGCCACTCTGACTCGGGCAGGTGCTTGTCCCAGATGGCCTGTGGCTCGGGACGGGCCACGTAGTACTGACCAAAGCGCTCCAGCTTTTCAAAATTACCTGAGTCAACGAGTTCGTAGTCAGACCAGTTTTCTGTTGTTAAAAAGGAATACATATATTTGCTGTTTATATCCGGCTGTGTAAGGTTGGCAAATTACGAATTATATGCCGTGCCTGAAAATTGCACGCAAGAGCTGGTTTAATTGTTTCTACTATATGGCACTTAGCTTTTATAAATACCAGGGCACTGGCAACGACTTCGTGATGATCGACAACCGGAAGCTGACCTTCCCGGCAGACGACGAGCATTTGATCAGGAACCTCTGCAACCGCCGTACAGGTGTAGGAGCTGATGGACTGATCCTGCTGCAAAATCACGACGACTATGACTTCGAGATGGTGTACTACAACGCCGACGGTCGCTTGGGGTCCATGTGCGGAAACGGTGCCCGCTGTACGGTTCGCTTTGCGAAACAACTGGGTGTGATCGAAGATGTAGCCTACTTTCTGGCCGCTGACGGCGAGCACCAGGCCACAATCGAGCGGGAAGAAATTCAACTGAAGATGACCGATGTGGTAGGAGTAGAGCGCATCGAAGACGACTTTTACCTTAATACCGGATCGCCGCATTATGTGCGTTTCGTGGAGAATATCGATAACCTGGATGTGTACGCCGAAGGCCGCCTTGTCAGGTATAGCCCTCGCTTCAACGCAGTGGGTACCAATGTAAACTTTGTGCAGCGCCTATCGGATAACAGTATTTATGTGCGCACTTACGAACGTGGTGTGGAAGACGAAACCCTTTCCTGTGGTACCGGCGTAACGGCTTGTGCCCTGGTAGCAGGCATGACGGGTATGGAAAGCCCGGTTTCAGTAAAGACACTCGGCGGCAACCTGAAAGTAGCTTTTGAGCAGCACGGTATAGGTTTCCGCTACATCTACCTGATCGGCCCTGCTAAGCTGGTGTTCACAGGTACAGTACCGGTGCCGGAGAAGGTATAGCCATGTTTCTTCGCTCCGAACATATCTACCTACGGGCTCTTGAACCCACTGACCTGGATTTCCTCTATACCTTGGAGAACGATACCTCCACGTGGCAGGTGGGCAATACGCTCACGCCCTACTCCAGGTTTGTGCTGGAAGCTTATCTAGAAAACGCCGCCCTCGACATCTACACTGTCAAGCAGCTCCGGCTGGTC
This sequence comes from Pontibacter sp. LHS1, assembly GCF_058932855.1. Lineage (NCBI taxonomy): Bacteria > Pseudomonadati > Bacteroidota > Cytophagia > Cytophagales > Hymenobacteraceae > Pontibacter > Pontibacter sp. LHS1. The sequence continues at coordinate 119,978 of NZ_JBZYWF010000004.1, read as the reverse complement.
ATCTGCAACCGTGATCAAGAGCCCATCGGCGCCATCGACCTCTTCGACTTCGACCCCCTGCATCGCCGCGCAGGTATAGGCATTGTGGTAGCGGCTGCATACCGCGGGAAAGGCCACGCCTCCGAAGCGCTGAAACTATTGCTTGATTACTGCCAGCATACCCTGCAACTGCACCAGGTATACTGTAGCATCACCGCCAGCAATCATAGCAGCATTAAGCTTTTTAAGGGTGCTGGTTTTGAAGAAGTAGGCGTCCGCCGTGAGTGGCTGCGCAAGTCTGATGGGGGTTGGGATGACGTGGTGGAGATGCAGCGGGTGTTTTAAATCTCCTGTCACAATGCCACAACCCATTCCACAACTTTCCCTTTCTGACACAGGAATTTACACTGCCTGAGCTTTGTTGAGAAAATAAGTATAGCCTATCGGCAAATATGGCAGAAACGCCATGCAGCTGTCATTCTGGTATTGTTTTAGTGCATTGCCTTAGATATCTCAGAAAAACAGCTTATTTTTGACGATATTGCAAACGCAGGATTTCATTTAAGAACAACCAATACAGATGTTTGATTTTTTCGGTAAAACCGTTGCGAAACTATTCGGAACCAAGTCCGACAGAGATATAAAGGAGGTAGTGCCTTACGTATCCAAAATTAACGAGGAGTACGCAAAGCTTAATAGCCTCACCGACGACCAGCTTCGTCAGAAGACACTCGAGATAAAAGGCATCATTGATGAACGTCTCAAGCCTATCGACGAGAAAATAGCCGCTCTGCACAAGCGTGTGGCTGATGAGTCGGAGCTGAACATTGTGCAGAAAGAGAACATCTTCTCAGAGATCGACGAACTGGAGAAGGACCGCAATAAAGAGCTGGAGGTAGTGCTGATGGAAGTACTGCCTGTTGGTTTTGCCATTGTAAAGGAAACTGCCCGCCGCTGGAAAGAGAACGGTCAGCTGGTGGTAACCGCCAACGACATGGACCGCGACCTGGCTACCCGCAAGCCAAACGTGCAGATTGACGGCGACAAAGCCATTTGGGCAAACAAGTGGATGGCTGCCGGCAACGAAATTACCTGGGAAATGCTGCACTATGATGTGCAATTAATCGGTGGTATCGTACTGCACCAGGGTAAAATCGCGGAGATGGCTACAGGTGAAGGTAAAACATTGGTGGCAACGCTGCCTGCCTTCCTGAACGCTCTGTCGAAGCGCGGGGTGCATGTGGTAACCGTGAACGACTACCTGGCTCGCCGTGACTCCGAGTGGATGGCGCCTTTGTTCGAGTTCCATGGCATCACCATCGACTGTATCGACAAGCACCAGCCTAACTCTGAGGCCCGTCGCAACGCCTACCGTGCGGATATCACCTACGGTACCAACAACGAATTTGGCTTTGACTACCTGCGCGACAACATGTCACGCGAAATAAAAGACCTGGTACAGCGCAAGCACCACTACGCTATGGTCGATGAGGTGGACTCTGTGTTAATTGACGACGCCCGTACGCCATTGATCATATCCGGTCCGGTGCCACGCGGCGATGAGCACGAGTTCTACCAACTGAAGCCACGCATCGCCACCCTGGTAGATGCCCAGCGCAAAGTAGTAATGAACTTCCTGACGGAGGCCAAGCGCCTTATCAAGGAGGGGAATACACAGGACGGTGGTCTGGCTTTGTTCCGTGCCTACCGTGGTCTGCCTAAGAGCAAGCCGCTGATCAAATTTCTGAGTGAGACTGGTAATCGCGCCATCATGCAGAAGGTAGAGAACTACTACCTGCAGGACAACTCGCGCATGATGCCAGAGGCCGACGAGCCGCTTTACTTCACTATCGATGAGAAGCACAACCAGATCGAACTGACTGAGAAAGGCATCGACCTGATCACTGGTCAGGGCGAGGATCCGCAGCTGTTTATCCTCCCGGACATCGGAACGGAGATCGCTAACATCGAGAACGACAAGTCGCTCAACGAAGAGGAGTTACTGCACGCAAAAGAAAAACTGATCGCTGATTTCCAGGAGAAGACCAAGCGTGTGCATACCATCAACCAGTTGCTCAAGGCCTATACCCTGTTCGAGAAAGACACGGAGTATATCGTGACGCCGGACAATAAGGTGAAGATTGTTGACGAGCAGACAGGTCGTGTGATGGAAGGCCGTCGCTACTCTGACGGTTTGCACCAGGCCATCGAGGCGAAAGAAAACGTGAAAGTAGAGGATGCTACGCAGACTTACGCCACGGTTACGCTGCAGAACTACTTCCGTATGTACCACAAACTGTCAGGTATGACAGGTACAGCCGAGACAGAAGCAGGCGAATTCTGGGACATCTACAAACTGGACGTGGTGGTGATCCCAACCAACCGTCCGATCCAAAGAAAAGACGAGCACGACAAGGTATACAAGACCACGCGTGAGAAATACAATGCTGTAGCCGACGAGATCGTAGAGCTGACAGAGAAAGGCCGTCCGGTATTGGTAGGTACTACTTCTGTAGAGATCTCGGAACTCCTGAGTCGTATGCTGACCCTTCGCAAGATCAAGCACCAGGTACTGAACGCCAAGCAGCACCAGCGGGAAGCCGAGATTGTGGCTGAAGCCGGTAAGCCGGGCACGGTAACCATCGCCACCAACATGGCCGGTCGCGGTACCGACATCAAGCTTGCTCCTGAATCGAAAGCTGCTGGTGGCCTGGCCATCGTTGGTACGGAGCGCCACGAGTCTCGTCGCGTTGACCGCCAGTTGCGTGGTCGTGCCGGTCGCCAGGGTGACCCGGGTTCTTCGCAGTTCTTTGTGTCGCTGGAAGATAACCTGATGCGTCTGTTCGGTTCTGATCGTATCGCCAAACTTATGGACCGCATGGGTCTGGAAGAAGGCGAGGTGATTCAGCACTCGATGATCACGAATTCAATTGAGCGTGCGCAGAAGAAAGTGGAGGAAAACAACTTCGGACAGCGTAAGCGTCTGCTCGAGTACGATGACGTGATGAACGCACAGCGTGAAGTGGTGTACAAGCGCCGCCGCAACGCCCTGTATGGTGAGCGTCTGGAGCTTGATATCTGGAACATGATCTACGATATCAGCGAAGACATGGTGGTGAACTACAAAAACATTGGTGACTATGAGAACTTCCAGCTCAACATCATCCGTGTATTCGGTATCAACACTGCTATTACAGAAGATGAGTTCAAGTCGGTGCAGGCGAACCAGTTGGCGGAGCGACTCTACAACGAGGCGCTGAACCACTACCTGACGAAGAACAAGCAGACTGCCGAGCAGGCTTACCCGATCATCGAGAACATCCACCTGAACCGTGGACCGATGATCGAGAACGTAGCTGTGCCATTCACAGACGGCAAGCGCCAGTTGGCCGCCGTGGCTAACCTGACCAAGACGTATGAAAGTCATGCCATGGAGCTGATCCGTGCGATGGAGAAAGTAATTACACTGGGCACGATCGACCAGGCCTGGACCGACCACCTGCGCCAGATGGACGACCTGAAGCAAGTGGTGCAGAACGCAGTGTATGAGCAGAAAGACCCGCTGTTGATCTACAAGTTCGAATCGTTTGAGCTGTTCAAGCGTATGATCGGCAAAGTGAATGAAGAGACGGTATCCTTCCTGTTCCATGCCTACATCCCGGTGCAGGCGCCAGAGCACGTACAGGAACCACGTCCGCAGCAAATGCCGAAGCCACCTGTATTGCACGAGCAGAAAGAGGAGGTGCACTCGTCGCTGGAGCATAACAGCGGCCCGATGCACGCTCCGGAGCCGGAGAAGATCATGCCTGCACATTCACAAAAAGTGGCCGGCCGCAATGACCGCGTAAGCGTGCAGTACAACGACGGCCGTGTGCTCAAGGACGTGAAGTTCAAAACGGTAGAGGAGGATTTGCTCCACAACCGATGTGTACTGATTGAAGACTAATCGCAGATAGCCGCCTTCTGAAAAGTCTGGCGGCTATTCTTTTACATGATCATCTGAAAGCAAAGGATATAAGAACGGGTGCAGTGCCCAGGCATTATATCCTTTGTCTTTGTTTAAAACATCTTTTGTCAAGAATTATGTCAGGAGAAGATCTTGCTACTTATATAGACCACACCATTTTGCGCCCCGATGCCACAGCTGAGCAGGTGATGCAATTGTGTGACGAGGCCCGCAGCTATGGTTTCGCGGCAGTGTGTGTGCCACCGTGCTACGTGCAGGCTGCTGCCGAGCGACTGGGGCCAGGCGCAAGAGTGAAAGTAGCCACGGTGGTGGGCTTTCCGCTGGGTTACCAGCATCCAAAAGTAAAGTTTCTGGAGACTCACCAAGCCATAGCAGACGGCGCAAATGAGATTGATGTGGTCATGAACGTGTCGTTCTTTAAGTCTGGCAGGTATAGCGAGATACAGAATGAGCTGAGCGACCTGGCGAACTTCTGCCATCTGAAAGAGGCGGAGCTGAAAGTGATTATCGAGACGGCTTTGCTTTCGCAGGACGAGATTGCCAAAGCCTGTGAGATCTGCGCGGCGGCCGGTGTGGACTTCGTAAAAACATCGACAGGCTTTGCTTCAGGTGGCGCCCGGGTGGAGGATGTGCAGCTGATGCGCCGCGTGCTGCCGAGCCAAATCAAAATAAAAGCATCAGGTGGCATTAAAACATACGCAGATGCCCTGGCGTTAATTGAGGCGGGAGCCGACCGGTTAGGTTGCTCTGCCAGTATTCAAATTGTAAAGCATGAACAGAGCGCTTAGTTTTCTTTTTATTATTGCCCTAATAGTATCATCGGCCTGCAAGCCTTCAGCAGAGGCCCGTAAAAGTTCACCGGACAGAACCACTACCAGTGCCCGTGTAGTAGATGACATCAGCGTATACCGTCCGACTTACCCGGCTGAAGCGGCCAATTCCCCGGCAGTTGCCAGGGTAGAGCCGACTAACCACGCAAATGCCAAGGTCGCCGTGTTGTTGGATTCGGTGGCCAGTGTGAACAAGAACATCCGCTATGCACAGGGCTACCGCATACTGGCCTATAACGGCTCTGAGCGTCAGACGGTGATGGACCTGCGCAAAGCGATCATCGCCCGCGTGCCGGAGGAGAAGGACTACCTGACTTACCAGCAGCCAAACTTCAGACTAAAGATAGGCGACTATTTTACACGCATGGAGGCGCAGCAGGTGCTCAACCAGATCAGTGATCTTATACCTAATGCCCACATTGTGCAGGAGCAGATCAACATACCTAAAAACTGAGGTGTAGCGACCCGCTACAGGTATACAGCGTTGCAGTTGCTCAGGCGGCTGCAACGTTTTTCTTTTTATATTTGACAGAAGATACCAGGCCCGTCAAGGGCCTGTTGCCCTATTATTTACATGAATCAATTAGCACAGAAAATAAAAGAGCTGGCCACAGCCTATACTCAGGACACGATAGGTATACGCCGGCACCTGCACGCCAACCCGGAGCTTTCCTTTGAAGAGCACAACACGGCTGTTTATGTAGAGCAGGTGCTGCAAAGCTATGGGCTGGAAACTACCCGCATGGCTAACACCGGAGTGGTAGCCATGATCGAAGGACGAAACCCAGAGAGCAAAACCATCGCCCTGCGGGCAGACCTGGATGCGCTTCCTATAACAGAACAAAACGCTGTAGATTACAAATCGAAGAACGAGGGTGTGATGCATGCCTGCGGACATGATGTGCACACCGCTTCTTTGTTGGGAGCTGCCCGCATTCTGCAGGAGGTACGTAAGGAATTTGAAGGCACCGTAAAACTGGTTTTCCAACCGGGAGAGGAGAAGTTTCCTGGAGGTGCTTCCATTATGATCAAAGAAGGCGTGCTGCAGCAACCAGCTCCAGCAGGTATAATCGGACAGCACGTGTTCCCGATGCTGCCGGCCGGCAAAGTAGGCTTCCGGTCAGGTATGTACATGGCCAGTGCTGATGAAATATACATCACGGTAAAAGGCAAAGGCGGCCATGCGGCGCTTCCGGAACTCAACGTAGACCCCGTGCTGATCACCTCGCACCTGATCGTGGCCCTGCAGCAGATCGTGAGTCGCCACGCCAGTCCTAAAGTGCCAACGGTACTTTCTTTCGGCAAAGTGGAAGCCTTGGGTGCTACCAATGTGATCCCGAACGAAGTAAAAGTGGAAGGCACTTTCCGGACCATGGATGAGGTATGGCGCAAAGAGGCGCACCGCCGTATACGGAAACTGGCAGAGGGGCTTTGTGAAAGCATGGGCGGCAGCTGCGACATCGACATCAAGTTTGGCTATCCTTTCCTGAAGAACGACCCGGACCTGACCGGCCGTGCCCGTGAGGCAGCAGCGCTATACCTGGGAGCGGACAATGTAGTGGACCTTGACCTGTGGATGGGTGCCGAGGACTTCGCCTATTACTCACAGGAAGTGGCTGCCTGCTTCTACCGATTGGGTACCCGCAACGAGGAGCGCGGCATCATCTCGGGTGTGCATACCCCAACTTTTGACATTGACGAAGCGGCACTGGAAACCGGCATCGGGCTGATGGCCTGGATTGCCGTGCAGGAACTGGCAGCTGATAATCGATAATATTTATGAGAAAGCTATACCTGATACTCGCCCTAGCTGTGTTGCCGCTTCTGAGCAAGGCACAAAGCAAAATAAAGGCACCAACCGCTATCTGGCCTGAGTTGCAAGTGAGCTATGGCCTCGGTGAGAGCGGTCTGCTATTTCTGCAGAACCAGTACCGCATCAACACCGACGAGCGCTATAATGGCGTGGGCAGCTTTGAGCGCATTGAATTCACGCTGGGCTACGAACATGCCTTTACGGATCACTGGTTGGCGGGTGCTATGTTCCGCTATGCCAAGGAAGACATGCCCTCGAGTAACTTTACCTCGGCTTTTATCCGCCATGCCGGCAACATCAAAGGCTTATACTTCAACAAACAGCTGATGCTCGACTATGTGAACCAGGAGCGACGCGACCCTTTTGCACGGTTCAGGCTGCTGGCAGAGCTGGGCAATCGCCTTCCACTGGGGCAGCGCTTCATTACTCCATCACTGTCTTATGAGTTGTTTGTGGTAAAGGAATTTGGTGAAGAAACGAACGAGTTGCTGGTACGCACCATCGACCGCACCCGCCTCAGACTGGACGCCACCTACGAGGTTAGCGACCGATTTCGTATCACGCCTTACTTCCTGCGGCAGACCGATTACTACTTCGTGGAGGTGGGGCCGAAATATGACAAAGACGGGGTGCTGGTGGAGCCAGGTTATACCACGAAGCGCAACCGCATTTCACCCATCCTTGGCTTGGAACTTAAGTATACCTTTAATAGAGCGGTTTCTATAGGCAGCTATACCTACTAAACTTCTGAAAAGTTGACAGGAACGTCAGTCTTGAACTGCTTCGTAAATGACATTATTTCATGATTTTATAAAATAAAACGATTGGCAAACTTTTAGCTATATCCTGAGTGTAAGTGAAATCAAGAACTTAAAAAAAGGAGGTAGCTATGGTACTGAGAAAATATAATGGCATGCAGGATGACATGCCGCAAACTTTCAGCTCAATGCTAGATAGATTCTTCAACGAGTCTGTAAACTCAAGAGGCTTCGCTGGTTTTACACCACATGTCGATGCCTGCGAAACCGAAAACGGTTATGAAATTGAAGTAGCCTTGCCTGGTATTCGCAAAGAGGACATCTCCATCGATTTCCAGGAAGGTAAACTGACGATTTCGGGTGAGCGCCGCTTCGAGAAGAAAGAGGAAGGACGTCGCTACCAGATGCTGGAAACCCAGTACGGTACTTTCTCCCGCTCTTTCTATCTGCCTGACAACGTAGATGCAGACAAGATATCTGCACAACTGCAGGACGGCGTGCTGCTGGTGAACGTGCCAAAAGACGAGCAGAAAACCATGAAGCGCCAGATCACAATCTCAGGCGGGGAGGAAGCGAAGCAGCCAGCGAAACAAAAGCGTGTGGCAGCCACAGCCTCTGAGAACGGCAAAGAAAAGTAAGAGAACATCACACAAAAAAGAGGTCACCTAAACTGGCCTCTTTTTTGTTATAGAAATGTTAAAGAATGCGAATTGCCTTGACCTTGTATACTGCCGTATAGTATATTAGCGTTATGGGTTTATTATATATATAATCCTTAATATTAGATATTCACCAATCAGGAGGAGTTCAATACATGAAGACGAAACAGTTTATTGTTGGCCTTACACTTTCGGCGCTGATGGGCGGCGGTGTGGCAGTAGGCAGCTATAAGTTGCTGGAGAATGATAGTCCGCAGGGAGTAGAGACTCAACAGCAGTACCCGACCGTACGCTACACAAGTGACATGCGCAGCAGCGATGTGATTGTGCCGGAAGGTCTTAATTTTATAAAAGCAGCACAGGTGTCCACGCCTGCCGTGGTGCACGTAATGACCGAGTATAGTGTGCGCTCCGCACAGCGCAGCAACACGCCCATGGATCCGTTCCTGCGTGAGTTCTTTGGCGACGGCTTTGGTGAGCGCGTGCCACGCGGCCCGCAGATGGGTTCTGGTTCCGGCGTGATCATCGCCTCTAATGGCTACATTGTGACCAACAACCACGTAATTGACCGTGCCGACAAAATAGAAGTGACGCTGGACGATAAGCGGAAGTTTGAAGCCACGCTTGTAGGGACCGATCCTACCACCGATTTGGCGCTGTTGAAGATTAACGCCGACAAACTACCTGTGGTCCGTTACGGCAACTCCGACGACCTGCAGGTAGGGGAGTGGGTGCTGGCCGTAGGTAACCCGATGAACCTGACCTCTACAGTAACAGCAGGTATTGTGAGTGCCAAGGGGCGTAACATCAACATCCTGCGCACTACCCAAAACCGCGACCTGAGCATCGAGTCATTTATCCAGACAGATGCGGCTGTGAACCCGGGTAACAGTGGGGGAGCTCTGGTAAACCTGAACGGTGACCTTGTAGGTATAAACACCGCTATTGCATCGCAGACGGGCTCTTTTGCCGGTTATTCTTTTGCTGTGCCTTCGGCTATTGTGAGCAAGGTAGTAGATGACCTGCTTAAGTATGGCGAAGTGCAGCGTGCCCTGTTAGGGGCCCGCATTCAGGAAATTGATGCTGCCCTGGCAAAAGAGAAAAACCTGAGCACGCTGAATGGTGTGTACCTGGCTGAAGTAGAAGAAGGTGGTGCCAAAGAAGCCGGTCTTCGTACCGGTGACGTAATTACAGCCATCAACGATGTGAAAGTAGCTCGCTCTTCGCAGTTGCTGGAGCAGGTGGCGCGCTACCGTCCTGGTGATAAAGTGAAGGTAGAGTACCTGCGTGATGGTAAGAGTCGCACAGCCAATGTAACGCTGAAGAACCTGAATAACAGCACCGAGATTTCGAAGCGCAGCACAGCCAACTCTGTAACCTTTGACGGTGCTACATTTGAGGCAGTGAGCAAGCAGGAAATGAACAAACTAGGTATAGACGGTGGCGCCAAGATCGCTAATGTTGCTAAGAGCAAGTTCCGCGATACTGGTATGAAAGACGGCTTCATCATTACGCGTATCGATAAGTATGCGGTGAACGTGCCTTCCGATGTGGAGCGCCACCTGAAGAATTTTGAGACCGGCATTGTTTATATTGAGGGTGTATACCCTGACGGTCTGAAAGCCTACTACCCGATCGGGAAGCGCTAAGACCTGACCATAGCACAAAAAAGCTTCTGCCATGCATGGCAGAAGCTTTTTTGTTTTAATAGAAGAGAAAAAAGGCCTATCTTCATGCAGCAGAGCGGTCTGCCCGACAGCTCGCTATTGTGGATCACAGTTACAACACCTTTAACCCAAAACACAGGTAAAATTATGAAACAGACCATAGATGAACTGCCATTGACGAAAGCGATTGCCGATGTGATGCAGCAGCTAGGTATAAAAGAACTGAACCCAGCCTACAGCACCGGCCTGAACTGGGGCGGCGAAAATAGCACTACCCGCGACATTTACTCACCAGCCGACGGCAACCTGATTGCGACCGTGAACATGGCCACCGCCGAGGACTACGAGCAAGTGGTAAGCACCGCTCAGGAAGCGTTCAAGGTATGGCGCAAGATGCCTGCTCCGAAACGGGGTGAGGTGGTGCGCCAGATCGGTAACAAGCTGCGTGAGCACAAAGAGGCACTGGGCAAGCTGGTGAGCTACGAGATGGGCAAGATCCTGCAGGAGGGCCTGGGCGAAGTGCAGGAGATGATCGACATCTGCGACTTCGCTGTTGGTTTGTCCCGCCAGTTGCACGGCTACACGATGCACTCGGAGCGTCCGCAGCACCGCATGTACGAGCAGTACCATCCGCTGGGCATTGTGGGCGTTATCTCGGCCTTCAATTTCCCGGTAGCGGTTTGGAGCTGGAACGCCATGCTGGCAGCCGTTTGCGGCGACGTAACCATCTGGAAGCCATCTGAGAAAACTCCGCTTACGGCTATCGCCTGTCAGCACATCATCCGCGACGTGCTGGCCGACAACGAATTGCCGGAAGGTATCTTCAACGTGATCATCGGTGATGCTGAGATTGGCAGCCTGATGGCACATGACACCCGTATTCCGCTAGTTTCGGCTACAGGTTCTACCCGCATGGGCAAGAAAGTGGGCGAAGCAGTAGGTGCCCGTCTGGGCAAGTCGCTGTTAGAGCTTGGTGGCAACAATGCCATTATTATGACGGAGAATGCTGACATCGAAATGGCACTTCGTGCCGTGGTGTTCGGTGCCGTAGGTACCTGCGGGCAGCGCTGTACCTCTACCCGCCGTTTGATCATTCACGAGAATATATACGATCAGGTACGCGATCGCCTGCTCAAAATATACCCGAACCTGCCGATCGGTCACCCGCTTAGCGCCACAACCCTGGTTGGTCCGCTGATCGATAAGGATGCGGTGAATGCTTTCCAGAATGCATTGGAAGAAGTACAGAAAGAAGGTGGTAAGCTACTGACTGGTGGTGAAGTGCTGGAAGGCGAGCAGTACGCGACAGGAACTTATGTAACGCCCGCCATCGTGGAGGCCGAGAACCATTACCACATGGTACAGGAGGAGACCTTTGCGCCGATCTTATACCTGATCAGGTATAGCGGAGAAGTGGAGAACGCTATCGACATCCAGAACGGTGTGAAGCAGGGCCTTTCTTCGTCCATCTTCTCTACCAACATACTCGAAACGGAAGCCTTCCTGAGCCACTGGGGCTCAGATTGCGGTATTGCCAACGTGAACATCGGTACATCTGGTGCTGAGATCGGTGGTGCCTTTGGTGGCGAGAAAGACACCGGCGGTGGTCGAGAGTCCGGTTCCGACGCCTGGAGAATCTACATGCGCCGTCAGACCAACACCATCAACTACAGCCGCGAGTTGCCACTGGCGCAGGGTATCAAGTTCGATATTATGGATTAATTGTCCGAATCTTTATATTGGGCCCCTACCCCAAGGATTTACAGGATTTTAAGATTAATAGGATTCGCTCACTAAGTGAATCTTAAAATCCGCAAATTTTAATTTTGTACATACTGAATCTTGCAAATCCTCTAATCATGTAGATCCTTGGGGTAGGGGCCCTGTAGGAAGATCCATACTAAGCCAGCTCCATCCGGGGCTGGCTTTTTTTGGTGGCTATACCTGGCAATTGAGCGAAGTGGTGTAATGCAGCAGTGAGCAACGGAAAATTCTCTAAAATATTTTGCAACTTGATGCAACCCCACGCATTTGCTTGTGTCTTTAGTGCAGAAAGTAGGAAGGGAAGGAAAAGATATAAGATGAAATAGCAGTATTGATCGACTAACAAGGCAAAGAACACGATAAACGAGGCGATTTTGGAAAAAGGCACTTTTCAGGATGTAAACGCACAGGTAGTGCAGCGCTGCAGGGAAGGGGATAACCGTGCCCAGTACGAACTGTACAAACTGTACTCCAAAGCCATGTTTAACGTGAGTATGCGCATCACCAATGACTATGCCGAGTCTGAGGACGTGCTGCAGGAAGCCTTCATCAGCGCCTTCAAAAACCTGCATTCTTACAAAGCAGAAGCTTCATTCGGGAGCTGGCTCAAAAGGATCGTGATCAACGCCTCAGTCAATGCCGTCCGCAAGCGACGCTCGGAACTGGTGCCGCTCGAAGACCGCCTGGCAGGCGATATACCTGACGAGGAGTATCACGACGATACCGAGTGGCAGGTAGAACAGGTGCGCCGCGCCATACAGCGCTTGCCCGACGGCTACAGAGTGGTGCTCAGCTTATACCTGCTGGAAGGCTTCGACCACGCTGAGATTGGCGAGGTGCTAGGTATAAGCGAGTCTACTTCGAAGTCGCAGTACAGCCGGGCCCGCAAGAAGCTGCTGGAGATTATGAAAGACACACATTCCATGGCCTAGCCGTGGTAGATCATAAAGAGAAGAGAGATGAAAGATAGATTAAAGGAATTTGTGAACGAAAACCGGGAGGACTTCGACATGTTCGAGCCCAGACCGGAGCTGTGGCAGGAGATCTGTACCGAACTGAATACACAGAAGGCACAGGAGGAGAAGCCCAGCAAAGAAGCCAAGGTGATCAGCATCAACTTCGGGGAGCGCCTCAACTTCACAGCCGATTTCATGTTCATGCGAGTGGCAGCCACTATCGTGCTCCTGCTGGCTTGTGGCATCACCCTCTGGATGGTGAAACAGAACAGCCCGACTGCTACTAACACCATTGCCGCAAATACCACATTGGGTGAGCAGCCTTCGGTATACCAGGTGGCTCCTGAACTGGCTGAGGTGGAGGTATACTATACCAGTCAGATCAACAGCAAGCGCGAAGAGCTGAGCGAGTACGACCTGAAAGTGCTCGGTCTGGACGAAACACGTGAGATAGACCGTGAACTGGCCCGCCTCGACAGCAGCTATACCCGACTCAAGAATCAATTACACACTACTCCGAACACCGACCAAGTGATGGCGGCCATGATCCAGAACCTGCAGATCCGGATCGAAGTGCTGAACCGTCAGTTGGAAGTGCTCAAGAAAATAGAAGCTATAAAAGAACAGGATACTACTGAACCACAGAACAATGGAACGACAACTATTTAAATCATTGCGCTACCACATAGCTACGCTTTTGGTTATACTGCCAGCCCTGGCCATGGCACAGCCCTATGCGCCGGAGCCTTGCCCAAGCCAAATGCCACCTGCGCCACCAGCCCTTGCCGCGCAGCAGACACTGCCGCCTGCTCCTCCTTTGCCACCAGTACCACCTGTGGTGGTGCCGCATCAGTCAGGCTGGCAGGAAGCTGAGGTTTATACCTACAGTTCAGAAAAGCGCAAAACATTCGAAAAGACCTACAAGGTTAGTAAGTCGGATGTACTGAATATCAATAACCAGTTCGGCAACGTGCATGTGAACACCTGGAATCGCAATGAGATACAAGTGAAGGTAGACATCATCAGTCGTGCCAACTCAGAGCAGCTGGCGCAGGAAATGCTGAACAAGATCAACATAGCCGACAGCCGAAGCGGCAACACCATCTCTGTTAAAACTGAGATGGGGTCTATAAACTCCAATGGCCGTCACCAGAGTTTCCAGATCAACTATACCATCAATATGCCCACCGATAATGCACTTACTGTGAAGAATAGGTTTGGTAGCGTATACCTGCCTGATATGAAAGGAACAGTAGACCTGAACGTGCAGCACGGCTCATTTAAAGTAGGTAATTTGTCAAACGTGTCGAACAATATTAAGGCTTCTTTCTGCTCGAATACACAGAACACAATTGGTTTTATAAATAAAGGAAGCCTGGATTTGGATTACTCCAATGTAAATCTAGCTGCCACTAATGGTGTGAATGGTTCATCCAAGTTTACAGACCTGAAGATCGGAAACCTGGTTGAAGCACTGAACATGGAGGTGAAATACGGCACTTTTAGGGTAGACAAGGTGCAGAAGAACTTCAAAAACATATCCTTGGATGGAGGGTTCACTCCTATACAACTACACTTTGATGATGGCGCTGCTTTCGATTTCGATATAAACCTGCAATTTGCCGATTTTAAAGTTGACCGGGATCTGGTAAAGTTCACCAATCTGGAGCAGGGCCATACCTCAGCAGCTTACAAAGGCAAGTATGGAAGCGCTGCGCCAAAAGGTACTATCAACATTACCTCAAAGTACAAAGACGTGCGGTTCACAAAATAAACACTTGGTTTGAAACATATTACCCCCAATTGGGTTGAATAACAGAGTATGTTTAAGGTAAGAGAAGCCGGCCTGTTTTGGGCTGGCTTTTTCATTGATGAGGTATGGAAGAAGCTGCCTACCTCAGAATGCTGGCAAGAAAGTTTTATCTTTGAGTATGACAAACGACAAAGAGCTTCTCAATTCATCGAAAGCCCCTGAGCCTGTGGGGCTATACCCGCATGCCCGCCGCGTGGGCAATCTTTTGTTTCTGTCTGGCGTTGGACCAAGGGAACGAGGTACCAAAAAGATACCGGGAGTCGAGCTGGACGAGGCTGGTAACATTACGTCGTACGACATTGAGGCGCAGTGCCATTCGGTGTTTCAGAATGTGCGCTACATCCTGGAAGATGCCGGCTCGAGCTGGACGAACCTGGTGGACGTGACCGTTTTCCTGACGAACATGAAAGATGACTTTGCCACTTACAACCGCATCTATGCTGAATATTTCAAGGACAATCAGCCTTGCCGCACTACGGTAGAGATAAACAAACTGCCGACCCCCATCGCCATCGAGCTGAAGTGCATCGCCACGATCGGCTAGGCTATACCTGCAAACAGAAGAGCTATACGTGAACAACAGAGAAAACGAATTTAAGCAGCGGGCCACGGCCTATGCTGAACAGGAACAGAAAGCAGCTGGCAAATCGAAGTCAGTGTCGTGGCTGCGGGTGGTGGTGTTTGTGGCGGGAGCTATTACGGCCTGGCTCTTTTTCAGAGATGGCAACACCAGCGCAGGCATCATCAGCATCGTTGGGTTTTACATTCTGTTTATGCTGGTCATGCGCTGGCACAGCCGCCTCGACTACAGGTATAAGCAGCTGCAATTACTGGGCAAACTCAACCTGCAGGAGATCGATCGGCTCCATGGTAAGCTCCATACCTTTGACGGCGGCGATGCCTTCAGAGACGATCATCATCCCTATACCTCCGACCTGGATATTTTCGGTCCGGACTCGCTCTTTCAGTTGATGAACCGCTCCGTGACCAGCATTGGTAAGCTACGGCTGGCTCAGTGGTTCCGGCAGGCGGCACCTGCCCCGGAGGTATTGCGCAGGCAGGAAGCGGTGGCTGAACTGGCACAGCCCGAGCAACAGGAGTGGCTGCAGCTGGCCATCGTGAAGCCGATGCACTACAAGCACACGGAGGCAAATACACAGGAGTTCTTTGGCTGGCTACGGGCGCAGCACTTCTATAAGGAGCATCCCTGGCTGAAGCTGTTGGTGTTTGTCCTGCCTGTATTGACCTTAGCGGCCATTGCAGCCTGGTTTTATGGCTACTCTGGCTACATAGCCCTTGCGCTCTTAGCCATCCAGTACCTGTTGGGACTCAAGTTCCAGAAGGTGCGTGACGACTACTACGACAAGAGCATCGGCATGTATGAAGCCATGCAAAGCTATACCGACCAGCTGCGGCACCTGGAGGCCCATACCTTCAAGGCTCCGCTTCTGGAGGAGATCAGGACACGCCTCTATAAAGACAGCATACCCACTTCCACAGCTATCGGAAAAGTAGCCACCATCATCGACTATTTCTCATGGCGACTGAGCACGCTGATGAGCTTCTTTCTGAACACGATCCTGATGTGGGACTTTGTGTGGATTTACCGGATTGAATCCTGGAAAGCACAGCATCTGGACCAGGTGGAAGAGGCACTTGAACTGCTGGCAGACTTCGAAGCACTGACCAGTATGGCAGCTTTTCAATACGCCCAGCCGCATTTTGCTATACCTGAGTTAAGCGCTATACCGTTCGAATTCGATGCCGAGCAGTTGGCACACCCACTTATCTTTTCAGTAGAGCGAATCGCCAACGATTTCCAGATGCAGGGGGCAGGTAAAACGATTGTGGTGACGGGCTCCAATATGTCAGGGAAAACGACCTTCCTTCGCACGGTAGGCATCAACATGGTGCTGGCCTTTATGGGAGCAGCCGCATGTGCCCGACGGCTGACAGTAGCCCCGGCTCAGGTATATACCGCTATGCGCACCGCCGATAACCTGGCAGAGAATACATCGTCTTTCTATGCCGAGCTCAAGCGCCTGCGTATTTTGCTCAACATGACAGAAGGGGAGGAGCCGGTTTTCTACCTGCTCGACGAGATACTCAAAGGCACTAACTCCCGCGACCGTCATGCCGGTGCCATGGCCCTGATCCGGCAGCTGCACCGCCGCAACGCCTCCGGCTTGATCTCTACACACGACCTGGAGCTGGGCGCCATGGAGCAAGAGCTGCCGGGCAGTGTTGAGAACTTCAGTTTTAACAGCACCATCGAGGGCGACAAGATACTCTTTGACTATACCTTGCAACGCGGTATCTGCCGCAGCTTCAACGCCAGTAAGCTGATGCAGCTCATGGGTATAGAGATGGAGCGCAGCGATGCGGCAGGGTAGAAGCGTGTACCAAAGGCCTTTTTTTACGTTAGCATATCAACATATTTCAACCAGCAAATAAACCTATGAGAGTAGTAGCCGACATCCCTAACCCGCACGTGAAAATCACGCTGCACTCCTACAACGGAAAATATATCCTGAAGCTGGAGAAAGCCAACCTGGAACAGATTTATAAAATAGAGGAAACCGAAGTAGCAGGAGACGAGGGAGCGATCGCCCTGCTGGACGAGGAGTTCATTGAAGCGGTTGTCAATCGCTTTCAGGATATGCGTGATGCCTTTGTGAGCACAGTGAGGCGGAATGACTAAGCTATGCATTTAGTTTCTGTACCTAATAAAGGTGTAGAAACCTATACTTGAGCAATATCCTATTTCGTTGTTGTAGGTGTAGAAAACAAAAAAGGCTCTGAGAAATCAGAGCCTTTTCTATTATGATTGCTAGTTCGGATTAGCCGATAGCTACACGCTTGAACTCAGATACAGTCAAACCTTTGCTTGTCTTCTCAAGCAGCTGAGAGATAGTCAAAGATGGGTCTTTTACGAACTCCTGGTTCAACAGGGTGTTCTCTTTGTAGAACTTGTTCAGTTTACCCATAGCGATTTTCTCCAGCATTTGCTCTGGCTTGCCTTCGGCACGTGCCTGCTCCTTACCAACCTCAATCTCACGCTCGATAGTAGCAGAGTCAACGCCGTCTTTGTCAAGAGCGATTGGCTTCATGGCAGCGATCTGCATCGCAATGTCCTTACCAACTTCAGTCACATCAGTACCGTTTGTGTTGTTAAGACCTACCAAAACACCCAGTTTACCGTTAGAGTGGTTGTAAGCAACAACTTTCTCAGCCTTCACAGTCTCGTAAGAAACTACGTCGATCTTCTCACCGATTTTACCCATCAGGTCAGTGATGTGGTCCTGCAGTGAACGACCGTCAGCCTGAGCAGCTGCCAGCAATTCTTCTTTAGAAGAAGCGCCAGTAGAAACAGCAGTCTCCATAGCTCTTTTAGCCAGGTTCTGGAAATCTTCTACTTTAGACACAGGCTCAGTTTCGCAAGCTAAAGCTACTACACGGCCAGTAGCGCCGTCTTCGCTTACGCTTGTCAACACGATACCTTCAGAAGTAGCATTGTCAGCACGCTTGCTGGCAATCTTCTGGCCTTGCTTACGCAGAATATCTTTAGCAGCTTCGAAGTCACCGTTGGCTTCAGTAAGTGCTTTTTTGCAATCCATCATACCTGCACCAGTTTCCTGGCGAAGTCTGTTAACGTCTTGTGCTGTAATAGCCATCTTTTTATAATTAAGAATTATGAATTAATAATTAAGAGTCTTTTTGAGGTGGTCAGGAGCTCAAGTAGAGAATTAAAGTATACCCTATGTTCTTCCTAAATCCCCTAAAACAAACTGAACATTGAAGCTTGAGGGCCCAATGTTCAGTTTATTTACTATGCTATATGCATGCGAGATTATTGCTCGTCAGCTTCCTGCTTGGCTTTGATGCCTTCTTCTTCAGAACGCTTACGCTCAGTCTCTTCTTTGTCCACTTTACGCTCAGACAGACCTTCTTCAATGGCCTTACCCATGATAGAAACGATCAGGGCGATAGACTTAGAAGCGTCATCGTTTGCTGGAATTGGGAAGTCAACCGTCTCAGGGTTTGAGTTTGTATCGCAAACCGCGAATACAGGCAGGTTCAACTTCTGTGCTTCTTTTACTGCGATGTGCTCACGCTTCACGTCCACGATGAACAGAGCAGCTGGCAGGCGAGACAGGTCGGCAATACCACCCAGTACACGCTCCAGTTTCTCACGCTCACGAGAAAGCATCAGACGCTCACGCTTTGCGATAGCTGCATAAGCTGTGTTGTCTTTTACCATCTTGTCGATAGTAGACATTTTCTTAAGCGACTTACGCACAGTAGCGAAGTTTGTAAGCATACCACCCAACCAACGGTCGGTCACATAAGGCATTTTAAGACGACGAGCTTCTTCAGCTACGATGTCCTGTGCCTGCTTTTTGGTAGCTACGAAAAGGATTTTACGACCAGACTTCGCGATGTTCTTGATAGCTGAAGTAGCTTCTTCAAGGGCAACCAAAGTTTTGTTCAGGTCAATGATGTGGATACCGTTCTTCTCCATGAAGATGTACGGAGCCATTTTCGGATCCCACTTGCGGGTAAGGTGACCGAAGTGAACACCTGCCTCAAGTAATTCTTTATAATTAGTACTTGCCATGTTGTTGATACACCTTTAATATTAACGTTTACTGAACTGGAATGAACGACGCGCTTTGCGCTTACCGAACTTCTTACGCTCCACCATACGAGGATCTCTGGTTACGAATCCTTCTTTGCGGAGTGCAGATTTAGTCTCAGCGTTTTCTACTACCAGTGCTTTCGCGATAGCAAGTCTAAGTGCTTCAGCCTGGCCGCTTACACCACCACCTTTTAGATTAGCAGTAACATCGTACTTGCCAATAGCTTCTAAGGTTTGAAACGGCTGATTCACAATAGTTTGCAGTACTTCGTCAGGGAAGTACGCCTTGATATCTTTACCGTTAATAGTGATATTCCCTTGCCCGGCCGTCATGTAGATACGAGCCACCGAGGTTTTTCTTCTACCAGATGTATTGATAACTTCCATTAATTATTAGATGTTGAGGGTTAATTCTTTAGGCTGCTGAGCTGCAAATGGATGCTCGCTTCCTGCAAAAACATGAAGATTTCTGAAAAGCTCGCGACCTAGTGGGCCTTTAGGCAACATGCCACGAACCGCGCGCTCTACTAGCAGCGTTGATGATTTAGCCTTAAGCTCACGTGGAGAAGTCTTCTTCTGACCACCTGGGTAACCAGTGTGCGTCAGGTAGTACTTCTGGTCCCACTTGCGACCAGTGAAACGCGTGTCATCAGCATTGATAACGATCACGTTGTCGCCGCAGTCAGCATTTGGCGTATACGAAGGCTTGTTCTTGCCTTTCAGGATCTTGGCGATTTCAGACGCCACGCGACCCAAGCTTCCTTGCCCTGCATCAATAATCACCCAGCCTTTGTTGGCTGTCTTCTTATTGACAGTAAGGGTCTTATAACTTAAATGATCCATTTTTGGTGGTTGTAAGCGATTTATTTAACAATTAATTTTTTCTCGATGGTTCTTGAAAAATGGTCACAAAGATAGAAACTCTTTATTTGATATGCAATACTTGGTGTAGAAATATGCTGGAACACAGGGGAATAGTGTAAAAAGAAGGCAGCGGCACAAAGCTGCGCCGCTGCCTGTAAGCTAATCTATCATCTATACAGGTGTGTTATCTTGGTGCAAGGGTTGTCGCAATGCGAACTTCACCTGTCTTTTTGTTTCCCTGCACGATCACAATATTATCAGCGTCCAGCAGATTTTTCAAGGCGCCTGCATTGTAGGTGGCATTTGCACGTGACTTCTTGTTTGGGGAAGCAAGCGCTATGTTCAGACTGCTGATCTTGCCACTTTCGAACTTTTCATTGAACGTCAGATCAAAATTGCTTTCTCTGAAGGCCCTTTGTGCTACTTCCAGTTCTCTTTGTGTGATCTCCTCTGGCCAAAGAAAATAGGTAACGAACTCTTCGGTTTCAACCAGTCGCGCTCCGCCTGCTTTAGGTATAGCCGGGCCCTCATACCTGGTCGGAGGTGGCGGCGGAGGAAGCTGCTCACCAGAAGGTGCCGGAGGTACGGGTGGTATTGCCTCTTTGCCAGGCGCAGGAGGCGGTGGTGGGGTGCCGGGTGCTTCCGGTGCAGGTGGTGCAGGAGGCGCTGGTGGTACAGGCAACTTTTTGTTGAACTCCTGTACCTGACGGGAATTTTTGTTTTGTTCGGTAACGATCGAAACTACGCCCTGTGATGCTCCTTTACCAAAAGTCTCTACCGCGGTTTCTCCTTTGAACACCTGTATGCTATGAATAGTCTTAGGGTCTAATTGGGCAACAGTAGATTTTTTGACCTGCACTCCATCAATATAATAAAGCTCGGCGTCTGGTAACTTTGATTCTGATGCAGCTTGTGGCGGTGGAGGTGGTGGCAGCTCTTGAAGGCTGTATTTACGCTTTAATGTCGCGATGTTTTCGGCATTGTCCATAAAGTACACTTCTGTGCCGCCTCCGTTTAATCTGATCACAATGGCACTGCGCTGATCAATTGTTCTGGCTGAGACGTTCTTAACCGCCGGGTTCTTCATCAGATGATCAACAAGCTCTTTTGTTAGTTTATCGTCATTGTCCTGAGATGACGTCGGTACTTCGCTGTCTCTCTTTACAACTGGTGGCGTACCGGGCATTTCGCCATATTTCAGCTCGGCGGCGGCCATGCCCTTTTTGTCGCCAAAGGTGTAAACCTCTTCCGCACCAGACTTGAGTACCACTACTATTTTCCGGTTTGATCTCCAGGAAACTCGGTTTACCTCTGGGTTTCGCTCATAGAAGGCGGCATACTCATCTTTCGGATCAGCAGGGGCCTCCTGTCTTACATTTTCTGGAAGTACGACATCTGTGACTGTAGTAATATCATCTGGTGAGGCGCTTCGGAAAGCAACCAGCAGCACAGTGACTAAGGGCAGCACAACCAGCAGTCTGAGCCGGTTTGCCCTGCTTGTGGGCATTTTATTCATCATGGCAATTCTTCGTTTAAGGGATGGGAAATTAAACTGATTGGCAATCTGAGGTTGTGTGGCGCCTACAACTTTCAGTAAGAGGTATTGGTACTCTTTTTTATCAACGCCAGCATTTACAACATGCTGGTCAGCTATAAACTCAAGATTTTCTTTCATGGCCTGTTTCATCAGCCACACACCCGGGTTGAACCAGTAAAACACGGTGCTCAGTTCAGCCAGCAGCACATCCAGGGTATGCCAGCCGTTCACGTGTATCTGCTCGTGCCGCAGTATCGACTCCAGTTCGGGCGATTGGTGCTGCGCCGGGTTCAGGTAAATGGTTTTCCAGAACGAGAAGGCTTCGCTTATACCTGGTACCTTCCGGAAGTCCACGCCCTGGTAGGAGGCAGGCACAGAGGCGCGGTGTATGCGGTAAAGCGAAGCGAACTGCACGATCAGCCGAAGCAGCATCAGTCCGCAGCCGAGCCAGAACAGCCCGACAGGTATAAGCCAATGGTCGAATGCAGGGGCTTGTTCAGGTATAGCGGTGGGTGTCCAGGCAGGTATCACCACAACATAGCTTTGCACAGTGGCCAGTTCTTCGTGCCTGCTAAACAGTTCGGAGAGGTCTATCAGTGGGTATACCGCTGAGAACACAATGCCGAACACCAGGAAAAGCCGGTTGAGGTGGTAGAACGTAAGCTTGCGTAGTACCAGGTAGTATACCAGATAGAATAGCAGCAGGGCTACGTTCGCTTTCAGCAGGTATAGGAGCAGGGCTGGCATATCACTTCGACTTTTTGTTTTCGATCATGTCAATAATCTCCTTCAACTCCTCCGTGCTGATCTGCTTTTCCTTTGCAAAAAATGCCACCAGTTCTTTGTAGGAGTTTTTGAAGTAGTCGCCCACAAAGCCTTTCATGAAGCGCTTCTTGTAGTCTTCTTCTTTGATGAGCGGGGTATAGCGGTAGGTGTTGCCGAACTTTTCGCCCTGCAGGAAGCCTTTCTTTTCCAGATTCTTCACCGTAGAGGCCAGTGTGGTATAGGGCGGCTTGGGTTCTTCGAGCTTTTCCAGAAACTCTTTTATAAAGCCGCCGTCCAGCGACCAGATCGCCTGCATGGCTTCCTCTTCTTGTTGCGTTAGCTTTTCCATAATTCTACGATGTTTTCGTATATTTACGAAAGTTTCGTAGAAAGGTCAAGTGTTTGACCCATAATTCTCTAAAAATAATTCTGGTCAAGGTGTAGAGGGCTGTTTGAAGCAAGTGAAGGTCATTTTGGCTTTCAATTGGAAACATCTATTTTTAGCTGGCGTCTTAAGGTATAGCCAAAACCAAATCCTAACTGACTGATATGAAAGCCATACTTGTAAAGCAACCCGGCGGACCCGAGCAACTGGTGCTGGGAGAGTACGAACAGCCATTGCCTAAACCTCACGAACTGCTGGTGCGCGTGCATGCCACTGCGCTCAACCGTGCCGACACCTTGCAGCGACAGGGTAAATACCCGCCCCCGAAGGGAGAAAGTCCGCTGCTGGGCCTCGAAATAGCCGGGGAGGTAGTAGAAGCAGGTATAAGCTGCACCCGTTTTAAGAAAGGCGACAAAATCATGGGCCTGTTACCAGGCGGTGGTTATGCTGAGTATGCCGTGATACACGAGGAGATGGCCATGGCTATACCTGAAAACCTGAGCATGGAAGAGGCCGCCGGTATACCGGAGGTATTTCTCACGGCCTGGCAGGCAATCTCCTGGCTGGGCAAATTGCAGGCCGGCGAGCGCATACTGATACACGCCGGAGCCAGCGGGGTAGGTACGGCAGGTATACAACTGGCCCGTGCCCTCAAGGCTGAGGTGCTGGTAACGGCTTCTGAAAACAAAGTAAAAGCCTGCCTCGACTTGGGCGCCCATAAAGCTATCAATTACAAAGAGGTGCCCTTTGAAGACGAAGTGCTGGCCTATACCAATTCAGAAGGAGTGGATGTGATCGTGGACTTCATTGCCGGGCCATACTTCAAGCAAAACATCGAGTGCCTGCGTCTGGATGGGAGGATGGTGCTGCTGGCAAGTCTGGGAGGTGGCAAAGTAGAAGAGTTTGACCTGCGCCAGATATTGATCAAGCGCCTGCAGGTAATCGGCTCTACCCTGCGTTCCCGCACCCGCGACTACCAGATCAAGCTCACACAGGATATGGCTGCTTTTGCTATGCCTTTATTTCAGAAGGGGACAATAAAACCTGTTATTGATTCTGTATTCGACTGGGCCGACGCCGCGGAGGCGCACCGCTATATGGAGGCTAATAAGAATATTGGGAAGATTGTGCTGCGAGTTAGTTAGCTATACCTTGTAAAAGCAAAAAGGGGACTGATGTCGCATCAGGCCCCTTTGTTTTATACTCTAGTTATACTGCCGAAGTTGCTTGATAAGCACGGCCATGTCTTTCGGGTAAGGTGCCTCTATTTTGATCGGCTCTTCGTTCATCAGTCGGAAGCCAATGGTATGCGAATGCAGCGCAAAGCGCTTTATGAGCGGCTGCTCTTCGGTCTGCTGCTTCAGGTTGAACTTGCGCTTCAGCGTGCTCAGGTATAGATCTTCTCCGCCGTACAGTTTATCACCCACAATCGGAGCTCCCAAAAAGGCCAGGTGTATACGAATCTGGTGCAGGCGACCCGTCACCGGCATACACTCCAGCAAGGTATGGCGGCTGTAACTTTCCAGGGTCGTGAAGTAGGTTTCGGCGGGCTTGCCCTGCGGGGTAAGCTTGGCTACGCCTTTGGCACCCGCCAGTATTGATCGGTTCACCAGTTGGTCCTCGAATTTATGCACACCCCAGGCCACGGCATGGTATACCTTGTACACCTCGCGATGCTCAAACTGCATAGACACATGGCGGTAGGCCTCCGGATTTTTGGCAAACACCAGGCAGCCCGAAGTGTCCTTGTCGAGGCGGTGGCAGGCTTGCAGATCCGGGTTATGCTGCTTTGCGAGCTTTAGGAGATTGGTGGTGTTAGGAGTGCGGTCTTCGAGGGTGGACAAAAACGGGGGCTTATTCACCACCAGAAAGTCCTCGTTCTCAAATATGATCAGGTCTTTAAAAACCGGGTATTTCATGCGTTACTGTGTCATTAAAAAGCGCAGCTATACCTTAGCCACGCAGCCTGCAAAGATACGCAATTTTGGCGGGGGTATTAATTGTTGGTTGCTGATTATGAATTGTTGCGTTGTTAATTTGTTAGATGGCTGAATTGTTGAATTGCTAAACGGTTGAAACTCTATAAATCTGATAGATACGTCGAGTATATATGGGTGTAATCACAAACTAAACGCGACAGTTGGTTCTACCTGTGTTTTGTTTTAGAAACAATCATCAATTTAGCCATTTAACAATTCAGCAATTTAATTACCCTTCGCCTTGAGCAGCTTAAAGCGGAGGGTAGTCCCTTTGCCGAGCTCGCTTTTAACGGCGATGAAGGAGCGGTGAGCTTCGATGATGTGCTTGGAGATAGCCAAGCCGAGACCCGAACCTCCTTTGTCGCGGGAGCGGCTTTTGTCGATGCGGTAGAAGCGCTCGAATATGCGGTTGATGTGCTCCTGGGCTATACCTGTGCCGTCGTCTTTTACAGTAATGGTATAGCGCTTACGACCTTCCGTAAACGAAACCCAGATATTTCCTCCTGTGCGTCCGTACTTGATGGCATTGTCCACGAGGTTGATAAACACTTGCCGGATACGGTTGGGGTCGGCGTGCAGCATGACCCTTTCATTTGGCTCCACATCCAGCAGGTGCAGTTTTATCTGGCTGTTGCTGGCTTTCTGCTCCAGTTGCTCAAACACCTCGCGCACGAGTTGCACAACGTCAAAGTCCTGCTTCTCCATTTTCACAACACCCTTCTCAAATTGCGAGATGCTGATCAGGTCCTGCACCAGGGTGTCAAGACCGTCGAGGCTGTTAGCGGCTTTTTGCAGGAACTTGTCGCGTACGTTTGGGTCATCCATGGCGCCGTCGAGCAAGGTATGGATAAAGCCCTGAGCAGCAAAAATAGGGGTTTTGAGCTCGTGCGATACATCAGCCAAAAACTCGCGGCGCATTACCTGCAGGTGCCTGAGTTCGTCAATCTCCTGCTGCTTGCGCTCTGCGATCTGGTAGATATCGTCTTTTATTTTCCGGAGCGGGTCAGCTGTAAACAGGGAGCGGCCCTCTGCTTTGCGGTATTCCTGTTTTTTGATTTTCTCAAGGCTAGAGTACACGTTCTTGATCTCACGGAATACCAGTGCCTCGTAGGAGAAGTAGATCAGCAGAAAGCAGCAGATGAACACCAGTACAAGCGCCGCCATTAAGCCCCTTGAGGAGAAGTAGCTGGCTAAAGCCAAAAAGGCAGTGAGCACAAGGGCCACTGCCAGGGATACTAAAAGGGCAAGCGTACGGGAGTTTAAATTCATGAATTAGTCTGTGTTAAACTTATAGCCAACACCCTTGATGGTTCTGATCTGATCTTCCCCAATCTTCTCACGCACTTTCCGGATGTGAACGTCCACAGTTCGGGCGATTACATACACATCACTTCCCCACACGTTGTTGAGCAGCTCTTCGCGCGTGAATACTTTGTTGGGAGTGGCTGCCAGAAAGGATAGGAGTTCAAACTCTTTTTTCGGAAGCGTGATCTTTTCTTCGCCTTTGTACACGGCAAAGCTGGTGCGGTCTATACGCAAACCTCCAATCTCAATCACCTGTTCCTGCTCTTCCTGCTGCGCATCGCGACGGGCGTAGGCTGCCAGGCGGCTGAGCAGGGCACGGGGTTTAATGGGTTTTGTGATAAAGTCGTCAGCGCCGGCGTCGAAAGCGGCAACCTCGGAGAACTCTTCGGATCGGGCAGTCAGAAAGATAATGTGTGTCTGGCGGAAGTCCTGCTCTTCGCGCAGCTGGCGGCAGGCGGCTATACCGTCCAGTACCGGCATCATCACATCCATCAGAATCACATTCGGCTTAAAGGTATGCGCGACCTCTATGGCCTTCTTGCCGTTCTCGGCCTGGGCTACGGCATAGCCTTCGCGGGCCAGGTTGTACTGCAGTAGCTCCACGATATCCGGGTCATCGTCAACTACCAGTATTTTGTAATGGGCTTGGGTTGGTGTCTGCACGTGTTTATGATTAGAGTTGCCTGCCAGCAGAACAGGCAGGTATAGCTATTGTTGGAAGCCATTTGGTAGCGACCATTTCATGACAAAGATATTATTTCGGCAGGTATGGAATGCGTAGATAACCAAATCATAATATTTTCTTAACATTGGCAGCTCATGTACAAAAAAAGCCAGCTACTAGAGCTGGCTTTTCCTTTATTTCTGTGCCACAAGGGCAGGTTTATGCTTCAGGTTCTTGTGTTCGTACAGGTCTACTTTTACAGCGCCCACGAACATGTCAGCTGAGATCAGCACCGGCACCTTGTTTCTGTCATCTGACAGGTATACCGTAATCGCATCCTCTCCCTTAAAGAGCTTGTTCTTGGGCATTCGGGGCACAAGTTTGATGGCTCTGAAGGAACCAGCCTTTGTGCTAACCGTTTCGCGGCCCTGGTAAGTTACCACCATATCAAAGGCCTCCTCGTCAAAAAAGCCTTTAATGGTGAACTTGTCGCCCGGTTTGAAGCGGTCATAATCCAGTGTGCGGAGGTAGTAGAAGCCACTCACAATATCCTGGGCGCCAGCTGGAATTTTATGAGTGCTTTGCTTCTTGTCCCTGTTCTTTTTCTTCATTTCTACCTGCGCCGTGTTTGTGAAGTGGTTAAAGTCCACTGTCTCACGCTTGCGGTAACTGCCCTCCTCTATGTTACGGAAAGAGCGGTGAGGCAAAATAGCAGCCGTGTCAATGTAAGACTGCCAGGTGTCGCGGATCTTGATGAAGAGGTCGAATGAGCTGGTGGTCTTACCATACACAGTTGCTTTATAAGTAGGTCTGTCGTTGATGCGATGCAGGTTAGGTGCTATGTCTATCACGGCTTCGGCCGCTGTGATAGGGCCGTAATGCACTTTGTATTTAAGCAACTCTCCTGCTGTGAAGCTTTCATTTGGAACTGTGCGTAGCGACTCCTTGGCTACGAAGCCGGAGAGAACAACTAACACTAACACAATAACTGGTAATATCCTTTTCATAAGCTAACGGGTAAGGCTTGTGTCGTTTACAGTTTGTATCCAACTATTATACCAAAATCAGACCTTTACACTAAGGTAATATCTTATATTCACACTACCAACAACTTAAAACGCAAAAAGGTGCTATGTAGCATAGCACCTTTTTGATTACTTGTTAGCTGGGAATAATGTTCATTCCGCACCGCTTGGATCTTCCAGCGCAGCGGCCACTTTTTCAGGCTCGCCTTTTACGATCGCTCTGATCTTCGCTTCGATCTCTTCCTGCAGCTCAGGGTTGTCAAGCAGGATCTGCTTCACGCCATCGCGGCCCTGACCCAGCTTATCACCGTTGTAAGAGAACCAGGAGCCAGACTTCTGCACCACGCCAAGCTCAACACCCAGGTCAAGGATCTCACCTACTTTAGAGATACCCTCGCCGTACATGATGTCGAACTCTACCACTTTAAACGGAGGTGCTACTTTGTTTTTCACAACCTTCACACGGGTACGGTTACCAGTAATATTGTCGGCAGACTCTTTGATCTGACCAACACGACGGATATCCAGACGCACAGATGCGTAGAACTTAAGAGCGTTACCACCCGTAGTGGTTTCCGGGTTACCGAACATCACACCGATCTTCTCACGAAGCTGGTTGATGAAGATACAGCAGCATCCGGTTTTGTTGATCGTGCCAGTTAGCTTACGGAGCGCCTGGGACATCAAACGAGCCTGAAGACCCATTTTGCTGTCACCCATGTCGCCTTCCAGTTCGCCTTTCGGCACCAGGGCGGCAACAGAGTCAATTACAATAATATCGATAGCGCCTGAACGGATCAGGTGATCGGCGATCTCGAGTGCCTGCTCACCGTTGTCAGGCTGCGATATCAGGAGATTTTCAGTGTCAATTCCGAGTTTCTCAGCGTATGCCTTGTCAAATGCGTGCTCTGCGTCAATAAAGGCAGCCAGGCCACCGGCGCGCTGCGCCTCTGCAATAGCATGCATGGTAAGCGTAGTTTTACCAGACGATTCAGGACCGTAGATCTCAATGACACGGCCGCGCGGCAAACCGCCAATTCCTAAAGCAATGTCAAGTCCAAGCGAGCCGGTTGAGATAGCCGGAATATCTTCCACTTTGTTGTCGCTTAGCTTCATTACGGTGCCTTTACCGTAAGTCTTGTCAAGCTTGTCTATCGTCAGCTGCAGGGCTTTTAGTTTTTCGTTGCTTACGCTCATGTGTGTTTAATTAAATAGCTTTATATTGATGTGAAATTACGACGTTCAAAATCAATTTGCAAAAAAAGTAACAGGTATTTTGCTAAATATTTTAGTTGAGTATGGCCGTCTTGTTACAACATATATCGATAGGCTTTTGTGCCATCTTATTTCCTTTTTTATGAGATATTTCAGGCTTTTATTTTGTGCCTTTGCTGTGCTTTACAGCCCTTTAGCCTATAGTCAGATTAACAACGATGCACTCAAGCTGACCATGCCCGTCAAACCTGAAAATGCTAATCATATTAGAATTGGTTTGCATGCCTTTGGCTTTTCCAAAAACAACGAGTACTTCAATAAGATAGCCGATGGCTATACCTTGTTTGGTTACCACCTGATGCCGCGGGTGAGCTATTATCCGTCTGCTTCGGTGCGTATAGATGCGGGTGCTTTCCTGTGGAAAGACTTTGGCAGCTCAGGTTACCAGGACTTTCAGCCAACCTTCACCGTAAAGTGGCAGCGCGAAAACTGGGCCTTTGTGTTCGGTACTTTAGAAGGTAATGTCAGCCACGATTATGTGGAGCCACTCTATGATTTTGAGCGTGTGATCAACGATCGCCTGGAAAACGGTCTGCAGTTTTTGCTCAACACCCACCGTGTTAAACTGGATGCCTGGGTAGACTGGAGCAAGATGATCTACCGGGCTGATCCTGTACGGGAGGAGGTGGCAGGTGGTGTCAGTTCTGCTATACGTCTGCTCAACATACCTGGCAGAGTAGAGGGTGATACCATTCGCCTGGCTATACCTGTGCAGTTCACAGCGCAGCACAAGGGCGGACAGATCGATAGTTCGCCCTTGCCTTTGCTTACCGTAGTCAATGCGGCTGTGGGGGTGGAACTGGAACGGCTACTGCCGCATCGTGTACTCCACCGGGTATACACCAAAAATTATCTGCTGGGTTTTAACGACTACTCCAATACCTTCCAGCTCCCTTTTACGAAAGGAGGCGCTATTTACCTCAATGCAGGTATAGACACGAAGTACCAGGATGTGATGCTGAGCTACTGGCGCGGCGACGGGTATATTACAGAACTAGGGGGCAAGCTTTTCCAATCGGCTTCCACAACTTACAAAGATCCTGACTACATACAGGAAGACCGCCATCTGTTGATCCTGCGTCTGATGAAGGACATCGAAATCATGGAAGACCTATACCTGACACTGCGGCTAGAACCCGTAGTCGACCTCGACAATCCCAAACTGGAGTTTTCGAACGCGCTATACCTGACCTTCGACACTGATTTTTTTGTTGCGAAACCCCGTAAGTAATGGGGTCTACACGGCAGTCTGGGAGTCGCGCTCTTTGAGCTGAGTTGCCTGCTCGTAGTCGTCGCGGGTCATGCCGTAGTAGCTCAGGTCCAGCAGCTCTTCTGAGTCAGCACCCTTGAAGTCGCTTCGCAGCACACCTTCCTTCACGAAGCCGCAATTCTCGGCTAACTGGGAGCACACATTATTATACTGTGTGCAGCGCATGTATACCTTGTTGAGCTTCACGTTCTCAAACGCAAAATGCAGCACCGCTCTGAATGCCTCCTGTGCCAGATCCAGCATCTCAGACCAACTCGTAAAGTATAACGCTGCCTCTGCTTTTGGCACAGAACGGTCTATGTTCTTGAGCGTGATATCACCAATGTACGTGTTGCTCTCCCGGAACCAGACACCAAAGTCGAACTGCTTGCGGTTGTCCCAGTCACTGCGCAACTGGGCCAGCTGTATGCGTGCATCTTCCAGTGCGCGTACCCGTGCCACTCTGCCTGTAAAAGCCGGACTCAGGGCTGCCGTGTTCTCCTGAATAAGGCGCATAAACTCCTGCTCGTCGCCTTCTGCATAGGGCCTCAGCACCAGGTGCTCTGTCTCCAGTTGTTCTTCAAAAGCGTCTGGCAAGGTGTTGTATAGATAGCTCATAGCGATGGTGTTGTTATGATGAAACAGATGTGACGTTGTTCCGCCTGCTTTGTTTGTCATACGCTATCCAGCTAAAAATGTGGATATTATCTTCTTGGACCAAGTGGGAGCTAACCGACCAACGGCCATGACCGTTACAAGCTTATACAATACATGTGCTTTAACATTAATCAATTAACTATGAAAAACAGATTAGAAGGTAAGGTCGCTATCGTGACAGGCGGCGGTACAGGTATAGGCGAGGCCATCTGCAAGAAATTTGCTCAGGAAGGAGCCCGTGTGGTGGTAGCGGGCTTTCCGGAAGACCCCGTAGAAGATGTAGTGAAGGAGATCCAGAAGGAGGGAGGAGAAGCAATTGCTTATAATGGTGATATCTCCACAGAAGTTAATGCAAAAGAATGCGTTGAGCTGGCTGTAAAGGAGTATGGGCAGCTCGACATCCTGATCAACAATGCCGGGGTGTTTCCGGAGGTGAACCTGCTGCAGGACTACACCGAAGAAGCGCTGGATTACATGATCAAGAACAACATAAAGTCAGCCTTTGCCATGAGTAAGGCCGCTCTGCCCGAACTGCACAAGACAAAAGGAAACATCGTGTCGGCCGGATCGGAGGCCGGTGTGATTGGTATAGCGCAGAACACGCCCTACGGTGGTACCAAAGGGTTTATACATGCTTTCATGAAAGGACTTGCCGTGGAGCAGGCACAGTTTGGTGTGCGGGTCAATATTGTAGGTCCCGGACCTATCGACACCGCCTGGACGCACAAGAGCACCGGGCCAATGGATAAGAAGATGGTGAAGACCATGAAGGTAGCCACGCCCATGGGCCGCAGAGGCAGTCCGGAGGAGGTAGCGAACGTCTACTGCTTCCTGGCATCAGACGAGGCCTCGTACGTGACGGGTGCACTTTACATGGTTGATGGAGGCATCACGGTCGCAAAAGGCCCTGTAGGCGAGGAGGCAGACTCCAGTATGAAGAAGCAGCCCAAAGGCGACCTGGACCTGGATCACTCTAAAGAGGGGCATACCTCCATCCGGAATAAGTAAGCTCTTCTTGTCATAAAGAACAAAGCGCCCGCAGGTATAAGTCTGCGGGCGCTTTGTTTTTATCAGGTATAGCCGCTGGCTATTGATTCAGTAGGAAAGGGTACCTGAAGTGTTTCGGGCTGTTGAGTTGCTGCTGGCGCATCATCACCTGCAGGGTATGGGCCGTTTCATTGAGATACTCCAGTCTACGGATCAGCATCTCCTTTTGCAGTACCACGCCGCCAGCCGTTTTCATATAGGCTCGTTTGTCTTCCAGTACATGCTGCAAAGTGTCCATCACGGTGTTCTCGTTCTGCTCAAACCAGCGGGTAAAATCCTCCAGGCGAGCAGCACCCGCTGTCTCAGATTTGAAGTCGAGGCCGTGCAGGCGCAGGATGTCAGCCAGCAGGTCTATCTCCAGCGGAATGGATACATTATAAGGCATGGAGCGAACCTCCAGTTTGCTGTTCAGGGCTCCGATGATAGTGGCCAGGTTGTCTTTAAAGCGAACGTATAGCGCTGCCGCCTCCATAAGTTTCAGGGTAATGTGTCAAAAATCAGTACAGCCGCAAAATTACACCAATAAGCTTAGATTGCTAAATTGTTTGGTGAATTGTTGGCTCTTGAATGGTTGAATTGCTCAATTGTTAGAATTCTGTGTATCGCAGGATAATGTAGAAGTCACGATTTTAGTTTCACACTTTAAGTATATTCAGCTATCTGAAGTTATACCTTAGTAACTTCTAAACAATCAACAATTATCAATCAGCAATTAACGTTTACAGCAATTCCTGGATCAGCTGCTCCACTGTGATGCCCTCAGCCTCAGCCTTAAAGTTACGCACGATGCGGTGACGGAGGATGGGTAATGCGACAGCCTGCACGTCTTCTATATCAGGGGAGTACTTGCCATTGAGCAAGGCGTTGCACTTCGCCCCGATGATCAGATGCTGCGAGGCACGCGGACCGGCACCCCACTCCAGGTATTGACTGGCCCGTTCTGATCCCATCGCTGTGTTAGGGCGGGTTTTGTGAACCAGCTTCACGGCATACTCCACTACATTATCCACCACAGGTACGCGGCGCACCAGTTGCTGGAAAGCCAGGATGTCATCAGCATGCAGGATCTTGTCCAGTGCCACACGGGCAGCGCCTGTCGTGTTCTTCACGATCTGCAGCTCCGATTCGTAGCTTGGGTAGCCCAGCGTGATGTTGAACATGAAGCGGTCGAGTTGTGCCTCTGGCAGCGGGTAGGTGCCTTCCTGCTCAATCGGGTTTTGGGTGGCGAGCACAAAGAAGGGGCGGGGCAGTTCGTAGCGCTTGCCGGCAACTGTCACGGCATACTCCTGCATGGCCTCCAGCAGGGCTGCCTGTGTTTTGGGAGGAGTACGGTTGATCTCATCCGCCAGAATGATGTTGGCGAAGATGGGGCCTGTCACGAAGTTGAAGTTGCGGTCCTTGTCCAGCGTCTCGGCTCCTACAATATCGCTCGGCATCAGGTCCGGGGTGAACTGCACCCGGCTGAATGACATATCCAGCGAAGAGGCGATGGTCTGGATGAGGAGAGTTTTGGCAAGGCCGGGTACACCGACCAGAAGGCAGTGCCCCTGACAAAAAACGGCTGTGAGCACCAGGCGCACGACCTCTTCCTGTCCTACAATAACTTTAGATATTTCGGAAGTGAGGTCCTGGTAGGAGCGGTGCAGCGCATCGGCTGCTTCTTTGTCAGAGGTATACTGCTTCATGTGTGTCTATTGCGTTAAGTCAAGCACTTTGCATCGGTCGTAGTCCGGATCGATCTCAATGAATACGGTGTCAATGTTTTTTCGGAACCACTCATCCACGGCTTTGTCTCTTTTCTGCGCCAGGGCGGCGGCGGCGATCTTCTGGTAGTCGTCGCGCAGGTTGGCGAGGTGAGGAGACGATTTGTAACGAAGCTGGATGATGCGGGCTGCTTCTCTACCGTCAGGCGTTGTGAAGGTTACCGGCTTCGACACGTCACCTACTTTCATGGTGTCGATCACAAAGAATATGCTTGGTTCCACTTCATCCATCGGGATGTAAGAGCTACCAGTCATACGGCTCATCAGGGTACCACCGTTGTCCTTTGTGTTCTTGTCGTCTGAAAAATCTTTGGCAGCCTTGGCAAAGCTGATGCTGTCATTCACGATCAGGGTACGCACACTGTCCAGGGCGGCGATGGCATCCTGCACATCTACGCGGGCGGTGGCGGGCTTGATGAGGATATGACGTGTGTTGAATTCCTGGCCTTTGCGCTCGATCATCTGGATCAGGTGAAAGCCAAACATCGACTCCACTACATTAGACATCTGGCCAGGCTCGAGGCGTAGTGCTGCAGCTTCATACTCTGGTACCAGTTCCTTTTTCTTGAAGAAGCCCAGTTCACCTCCTGCTTCGGCAGAGCCCGGGTCTTGAGAGTACTCACGTGCCAGTGTGGCAAAGTCTTCTCCGGCCAGGATGCGCTCACGCAAAGCTTCCAGCTGCTGACGGGCAGCCTGCTTCTGCTGGCGGCTCACCTCAGCATACTTCACAATGTGGCTCAGCTGCACTTCGCTGGAGAAGTAAGGCAAGCTGTCAGCAGGTATCTGGTTGAAATAGCGACGCACCTCTTTCGGGGTAACGGTTACTTTCTCGGTGATCTCACGCTGCATCTTTTCAGACACCATTTGGTTGCGAACAGTGCGGCGCAGTTCGTCGCGCAGCTGCTTGATGCTCTTGTTGTAGTACTGCTCCAGACGCTCCGTGCCACCTACCTGAGAGGCCAGGTACTCAATTCGGCGGTTCAGCTCACCGGTTACGGCGGCTTCCTCCACTACAACGGAGTCAATCTCTGCACGGGCCAGCAATAGCTTCTCCTGTACCATCGACTTAAGTATCTCGCACTTCAAAGGCTCGGTCTGAGCGCTTGGCTGCTGTTTGTTCTGGGCCAGGTACTGCAGGTAGCTGAATTCAAGCTCTGAGCGCAGGATCACGTGGTTGTCTACCTTGGCAATGATGCCATCCAGTTTTTTCTGGGTAGGCGCCTGTGCCGTAGCTGTAAATACTGTGATCAGGCTGAGCAGTAGCAAGGCCAGGTTCTTCGTTTTATAGATTGTGTTATGCATGTTGCTTGTGTCGGCTCTCTCGTTGCGGACCCGCTTTATTTTCTGATAATTTTATCGACCTCTGTCTGGTTAATGCTAACGGGGTTCTTTTCCTGCAGCTGCTTTACCCACTGCTCGTCCAGGTAGTTCTGGTAATCAGCTGTTACCTGGCCTCTTACCTCAGAAAGCTGCTTTGGAGCAGGAGCCAGCACGTCGTGCACGATCACCAGGTACTTGCGTCCGTTCAGTTCGGTGTTGTAAGATCCTTTTTCCCATTTCACAGCATCCACGGCCTTGTTCTCGCCTTTCTGGAATTTCTTCTCGGCGATCTGTACGCCTAGCGGGTTGCCAGTATTCAGGTTGTCAGCCAGTGCGCTCAACTCAGAAGAGTAAAGCGTGAACGATACGCGTCTGTTACGGCGTCGGCCTGTTTCGGTATTGTCAGCGGCGGCCTGCTTTGTTTTGCCCAGTGCTTTGGCGCTGAGCTGGTCTGCTGCTACGCCACGGGCTGTCAGGTAAGCGACGATAGCCTGAGAGCGCTCTGCGGAAAGGTCACGTTTGCCAGCTGCTTCACGTGCATCGGCGTGGCCGTTAACTTCCAGCGTCAGGTTCGGGTTGTTGCTCAGGCGGTCAGCTAGCTCGTTCAGTCGGGCTATATTTGCCTGATCCGGGGTGGCGCTGTTCGTTTCAAAAGAAATATCGGCTGGTTTGCCATTGCGTACCTCGTAGCGACGCTCACTTAGCTGCTGTTGCGCCTTGGTGAGCAACTCCGCATTGGCAGCGCTGATCACGGTGGCATGGGCACGCTCTTTCCACTGGTACTTATCACGGTTCTGCTCAAAGTACGCCTGGAGGCCAGCCGTGTCTTCAACAGCCTTTGACCATACCTTCTCGTCCATCAACTGGAACAGCAGGATGCCGTCGT
Source organism: Pontibacter sp. LHS1 (assembly GCF_058932855.1). Taxonomy (NCBI): domain Bacteria; kingdom Pseudomonadati; phylum Bacteroidota; class Cytophagia; order Cytophagales; family Hymenobacteraceae; genus Pontibacter; species Pontibacter sp. LHS1. The sequence continues at coordinate 84,412 of NZ_JBZYWF010000004.1, read as the reverse complement.
GGTATTCGCGCACCAGCATGCGGTAATCCGGGTACTTGTTCTCCAGGTTGGCACGCTCGTAGGCCAGCAGGCTCTTCTGCACGAAGTTATCATAGAGCGAGTTCATGTGGTGCTGTGGAGTGCCCGCCATGCGCGGACGCTGCTCAGCCTTTACATAGGTATAGAAGTCGGCTACGGTATAAGGCTTGCCCTGTATCGTGAACAGCGTGTTCTTGATTGTTTTGTCAGCAGCATCAAAATCCCACTTGCCTTGCATCAGGGCATCGGTAGCCTTGCCCAAAGCGGCAGCTTTCACAGTGGCATCTTCGCTGAAGTTGTTTTCTGTTTTGATGCGCTTCAGGAAGGCTGCTTTGTTCAGCTCCGAGCGGGAGTCTTTGGCGATCTTGTTGCGCAGGTTTTGCTCCATGTCCTCAAACGGAGGGAGCGACTGCTTGCCGATGAGCTTGATGATGTGCCAGCCATAAGGCGTCAGAACCGGAGGAGCGACTTCTCCCTCTTTTTTCAGGGCAAATGATACCTCCTCAAACGAAGGGATCATGCGACCGGTGCCGAACCAGGGCAGTTCGCCTCCATTGGCAGCCGAATTGGCATCCTCTGAAAACTCAGCGGCCAGTCGATCCCAGTTCTCGTTGCGCTGCACACGCTTGTAGATAGCATCGATGCGCTGCTTGGCTGCCAGTGAGTCTGCCTTTGGCATACCCGGTGTGGCACGAACCATGATGTGGGCTACTTTTACTTCGCCCTGCGCGGCACGCTTGTCGTGCACTTTGATCAAGTGATAGCCGAAACGGGTGCGAACAGGCATTGAGATCTGGCCAACCGGTGTTTTGTAGGCAGCGTCTTCAAAGCGGTATACCATCTGCATGGCCGTAAAATAGCCCAGGTTACCACCATTTTCGCTGGCGGACGGGTCGTGTGAAAACTCACGGGCCAGTTTGTCGAAAGCCTCGCCTGCCTCAAGTCGTTTGCGCAGCTCCAGGGCCTGGTTGTAGGCAGCCAGGGTGTCCTGCGGGCTCGGGTCGTTGGGCAGACCGAGCAGTATGTGCGATGCGTTTACCTCCTGTTTCAGACGCTCGTAAGCCTCCTGCACCAGCTGGTCGGTCACGCTTTTTTCTGTGAGATAGGGTTGGGCGAGTTGCTCCTTGTAGCCCTCCAGTTCGCGCTTAAAAGCGGTGGTGGTGTCCAGGCCACGGCTTTCGCCCTCCATTACCTTCAGTTTGAATCGGGTATAGAGGTCGAGGTACTCGCTTACACTCTGGCGGGTATAGGCGTCTTCATTGCCCCCGTTGTTCTTCTCATACACATACTGAAACTCGGATGTGTAAATAGGTTGGGAGCCAATGGTCGCAATGATAGGTTCCTGCTTGTCATTCTTCCTGGTTGCGGTACAGCCAGCCATTAAGAGGGCTGCTGCCGCAACAAGTAGTTGATTGCTGCGCATAAATAGATGATAAACTAACGCTTGGTTTTGTCCTGACGAGGTCAGATCATGCAATTTTAGTTAATTTTTCTGACAGATTAGTCAAAAAGTACCACTATAATCCTATTGCATGCGATTTCGTTCCGGATAACGGACAAGGGGCGCTAAAAGTGTGCAGCTCAGCCCTATTTAATTTTTTTGTAGAGGAAGCAGGTGTTCTGCCTGGCGCTTGACTCGAACTCCACCCGATCCATGATGCGGTTGACCAGGGCGATGCCGACGCCCCCTTTTTTGCCGATCCGGATGTGTTCTTCGATGTTAGGCTCTCTATACTCAGAGCGGCGGAAGGCCACACCATTGTCGACGATCTCAAATTTGAGCATGCCCGCCTTCTCCGAAATGGCGAGGGAAATGCTTTTTGACGGGTCTTCGCTGTTGGCGTGGATGATGAGGTTGGCGCATATCTCATCCACGGCCAATACGATCTGGTTCATCAGGATATCTGTCAGTTTATAACCTGCCAGATACTCCGTGACGAAGTCCCGTATTTGCTTCAGATTTTTTTTAGTACAGCTAACTGTAATTTTATTATTCATCAGCAATGGTCATGGCTTCCTCGTAATCCGAAACGATGGTCATGAGCAGGTCGAGGCCCAGGATTTCGAACACGTTGCGCACTTTGTCCTGCATGTTGTAAAAAATGAGTTTGATCTGAGCGTCCTCAAATCGCTGCAGGTGCGAAATGAATACCCCAAGGCCCGCAGACGAAATGTAGTTCAGGTCTTTGCAGTCTACCAGGATCTTGCTGTAGGTCATGATCTCGGGGTCGGACAGCGCTTCATCGAGCATTACTGATGAGCTTGCGTCCAGTTCACCATCCAGGGTGATGATGATCGTTGTGTCTTTGATTTGGTTTGTAATTTTCATCGGCATCCTTTACGTGTAATTATTCACTAGGTTGAGTCGGTTTAAACTTGATGACAAGCAGCGTCTGGTCATCGTATAGGTTCTCTGTCGGGCCTGTAAAGTCCTCCAGATCGTTAATAATAGCACACTTAATATCTTCGGCCTCCAGGTGGTAGGTCTGGGTGAGCATGTAACGCAGCCTTTCCTCTCCATACTCCTCGTTGGCAGGACTGCGTGCTTCCACGATACCATCTGTGTAAATGACCATCACATCACTTGGATTGTAATCATAATACATTTCCCGAACGTGATTGTTATAGCTTTTATCACGAATGATGCCAAGCCCTAACCCATCTGTCTGGAAATAGAAGGTATCGTCCATCATAGAGTTGTAGTACAGGGTATGGCAGTGGCCTGCGCGGGCAAACATAAAGCCCTTCATGCGATAATCAATGATGTATAGCGCAGAAGTAATAAAAGAGGTTTTCTCAAGGCACCGGCTCAGGGCGCTGTTGGCCTGTTTCATGAATTCGCTCGGCGGCATATCCTGCTGCATCAGGCCATGGAAGATGCCCTTCATCTGGGCCATGTGGAAGGCCGCCGAAATACCCTTTCCCGACACGTCGCCGATGATAATGGCGATGCGTGACTCGCTCAGTTGCAGGAAGTCATAGAAGTCACCACCTACTTCCTTGGCTGCTTTGGCATGAGTTGCGATCTCAAACCAGCTGTCACTCGGGAATTTTTTCGGGATCAGGCTATCCTGTACGAGCGAGGCAATCTTGAGCTCTTCTTTATAACGCTCGTTTTGCAGCGACTCGTGTACCAACCGCAGGTTTTCGATCGTGAGAATGGTCTGGTTGGTGAAGGTGCGCAGCACGTTGACCGTTTCCCTGTCAAAACCCTGTTCAATGTCCTTCAGCAGGTATAGCACGCCAAACAGGTGCTTCTTGGACTTGATGGGCAGGATGATCAGCGATTTCCAGGGCAGCGTGAGATCACGGAAGCCGGGGTTGCGGTCGAGGTTGTTGTTGATATAGTCGATGTGCTGGATGTTGTAGGCCAGCAACAAGTGCCGTATACGCTTGATCTGCTCTTCCTCGATGGTGAGTTGATGCCATAATTCTACTTCATCTTTTTTCTCGCCCTTAAATATCTCGAGCCAGGCGGCGCTGGCATCGGCTGCTTTTACGGTGCTCTCAAAAAGCATGTCGTATACCTGCTTCTCGCTTTGGCCCTGCTGTATGGACTGGCTCAGGCGCTGGAAGTTGAGGAGGTCTTCACTCTTCTGCTCAAACACACTCGAGGTGGGTAAACTGAAGAGTGCTACCAGAAATGCGGCGAAGGTATACAGCGCTACAAAGAACATGGCCAGCAGCAGGAAGCCTACGTCAGTATAGTCGATTACCAGCTGCGGGCTGTCAGCAAAGTTGTAGAAGAAGTCCGCGAAGATGTAGCAGGCCAGCAGGATGGCTACGAGCAGAATAAGCGACCTGCCTTTCTTGTTGAACGTCAGGTAGGCCACCCATTTGAGGTTGGTGCACAGAAACAAGGTATAGAGCCCGATCAGGCCCAGCAGCGGCATGAAGATCAGGCTGCTGTAGTTGAAGTTGAGCAGTGTGAGAAGCAGCGTAGCAAAGAGCAGGATCTCGTACCAGTCCCAGGCGATCTGGATAAACTTGTTTTTATGGTAGAGTATCAGTTGGCGCCACACATAGAAAGCCTTTGCCAGGAACAGTACCAGTAAGCCAAAGTTTACCTGATACACCATGTGCAGCAGCAGCGGCGACTGCACATTGGAATAGTTGGTGACCATGCGGTATACCATGTACAAAGCGACGCTCAGGTAGGCGGCTATACCTCCTTTGGCAAAGATGTTCCAGAGGTAGCCAATGAAATCAATTCCTTTGAGATTGTCAGCGCTCATGCGCTGGAAGCCAAAAACAGAGATAATGAATACGACGATCAGGAAGTTGTTGACGAAGGGCAGATCCAGGCCATTGGTGTCTTCCTGCCGCATGCTCTCTGCCGCCAACAGCACATTAGCCAGCAGGAGTGACCAGCTGACCAGAGCCGAAGTAGTAAATAGAGATTTCGCGTTGGTTCTATAAAGCATAAAACGGAAAACCGTGCTTAGTTTTATCGGCGACAGAAAATGGCTTGCCCGAGACTTTATCAGTTTGTAAGGTAAGAAAAATTTTTGCTCTTTGGCCAAGTTGTCGAGGTGAGTTTTTAAAGAACAACTTGCATAACGTAAAAAAGAAGAAGTAGGTTAGCAAAAGGCCAACCTACTTCCTTTATTGTAGTGTTATGAAATGACTAGCGGCTGTAGTTTGGTGCCTCACGCATGATGTGTACATCGTGCGGGTGACTTTCGCGCAAGCCAGCCCCTGTTATTTTTACCATCTTGGCGCTTTGCAGCGTAGGTATAGTCGGGGTACCGCAATAACCCATACCGGCGCGGATGCCGCCTACCAGCTGGTAGATCACCTCCGACACCAGGCCTTTATAGGCCACACGACCTACTATACCCTCAGGCACCAGTTTCTTGCTGTCTTTTTCGTTGCCCTGGAAGTAGCGGTCTTTCGAGCCTTCTTCCATCGCCTCGATAGATCCCATGCCGCGATACGTCTTAAACTTACGGCCTTCGTAGATGATCATCTCACCTGGTGCCTCTTCAGTACCAGCCAGCAGAGAACCCACCATCACAGTGCTTGCACCACCGGCCAGTGCCTTCACAATATCACCAGAGAACTTGATACCACCATCGGCAATCACCGGCACATTGGTCCCTTCCAGGCCTCTGGCGGCTTCCATGACAGCAGAGAGCTGCGGTACACCTATACCTGCAATCACGCGGGTAGTACAGATACTGCCTGGGCCAACGCCTACTTTCACGGCATCAGCTCCTGCGTCAGCCAGCGCCTTCGCACCTTCGGCAGTAGCTACGTTACCAGCAATCACGTCCAGGTTAGGGAAGTTGTCTTTGATCTTGCGCACTACATCCAGCACTCCTTTGGAGTGGCCGTGTGCCGTGTCCACACTGATCACGTCCACACCGGCTTCAACTAATGCCTTGATGCGGTCCATCACGTCAGGCGTTACACCCACGGCGGCACCTACACGCAGACGGCCGTATTCATCTTTGCAGGCGTTCGGGCGGTCTTTTTTCTTCAGAATGTCTTTGTAAGTGATAAGGCCCACGAGGTTGCCTTCGCCATCCACTACCGGCAGCTTCTCGATCTTGTACTGCTGCAGAATGTCTTCCGCTTTTGCCAGGTCGGTTCCTTTTGCGGCTGTGATCAGGTTTTCGGTCGTCATCACGGCTCTCACGGGCTGGGTAAGGTCCTTCTCGAAACGCAGGTCGCGGTTGGTCAGGATGCCGGTGAGTTTGCCCTTGCCATTGGTGATCGGTATACCACCGATCTTGTTCTCGGACATGATGCGAACGGCATCACCGAGTGTGGCATCTTCTTCCAGCGTGATCGGGTCGAGGATCATGCCGCTTTCAGAGCGTTTCACTTTACGCACCTGCTCAGCCTGCGCCTTGATCGACATGTTTTTATGAATGATACCGATGCCTCCTTCCTGTGCCATAGCGATCGCGAGTTCAGCCTCGGTTACGGTGTCCATAGCGGCAGAAAGCAATGGTATATTGATACGGATATTGCGTGTAAGCTGTGTGGAAGTATCAGTGTTGTGGGGGAGCACCTCGGAGTAAGCCGGGAGCAGAAGCACGTCGTCGTAGGTGAGTGCCTCAAATACAATTTTGGATTGATCAGCGATCATGGCAAATAAATTAAGGGTCCTTATTTGCCGCGTAAAATTACATAAATTAATCCGGATAATATAGCAAGGGGTGGTAGAAAATTATTTTAATATACCCGCATGGTAGGATCAACCTGTGTAGCCCATGCATGAATGCCGCCTTTGAGATTGAGCAGATTGTCGTAGCCAAGGCGCTGGGTGAGGTAGTTGATGGCCTGTGCACTGCGGAAACCATGATGGCAAACCATGACAACCGGTATGTCGCGACGGATGCGGTTTACCTGCCTGGTTAAGTCCCCTAAAGGTATAAGTTCACCGCCCAGGTTGCATATCTCAAACTCCACAGGCTCACGCACATCTACGATCTGTAGTTCGGCGCTGCGGCCAAGTCTCTCTTTCAGTTCCTGCGCTGTGATCTCCTCCATAGTAATAAGGCTCTTACTTGTGCTATACCTTTAGCTTTGGCGTTTTGGTTTCGATTTACAAACTTAGCAACAAATTAGCCTAAATCATGGGCTTGCACAGGTATAGATGACAGATTTTTACAACAGTATTCTGGAAGGATTACAGGCCATGAGCCTGGTCGAAGTAATAGGCGTGATCACAGGTATAGCCGGGGTATGGCTGGCGGCCAAACAGAATATCTGGACCTGGCCCATTAGTGTGGTGAGTGTGACGGCTTACGTGTTTGTGTTTTACGATGCGCGGCTCTATGCCGACATGGGACTGAATGCCTTTTACATCATCACGAGTTTTTATGGATGGTACGAGTGGCTGTACGGCGGCAAAGGGCATACCGAGCGCAAAGTTACCAAGGTAGGCCAAAAGGAACTGTGGGTGCTGATCGTGCTGGTGGTAGCCTTTACTGCTGGCTTGGGCTATTTTCTGGACAACTACACCGACGCCGACTTATCCTATACCGACTCGGCTACCACGGCTGTGAGTCTGATGGCTTACTGGTTGATGGCGAAAAAGCGGCTGGAGAACTGGCTTGTGTGGCTGGCGGTGGATGTGGTATATGTGGGAGTCTATACCTATAAGGAGCTATACCTGACGGCTTTCCTGTATTTTATCTTCCTGATTCTGGCCACTATCGGCTACCTTGACTGGAAACGAGACATGGAAAAGGAGACTGTAGCCCATGTTACAAAATGATTGTTAGAAATGTCCTGTTTTATGTTTCTATCTTATGCAGTCATGGCATGGTATGTGTCGTACATGAGTGTAACTGAGGCAATAGTTGAATTTTAGTGCGCCAAAGTATGCGAGTACCTATGTTCCACGCTACAATGACACTATGTATGAAGAACCACAAGATAGAATTGCCGGACGAACTCAAGTATGAGAACCGTATGAAATGGGGATACGAGTCTCCGGACGAGAGCCCTAAACGCCTGATGCTATGCCAGCACGGCGATAGGCACCCCAAAGAGGTGGAGGTGTATAATTTCTATGATTATAGCTTCACCGAGAATTAAAACTAAGTCATGTAGGCTGAGTAGCGAAGTTTAAAAGGGATGCATTTTATAAAATGTATCCCTTTTTTTATATAGCTTTTTGTGTAGTTCATTCACCACCAAATTGTGTTAGTCTACCATGAAGAATGTTGTTTAAGCTTTTTATTTAATAAAAAATTAGATGTGTTATAATTATAGAGGTATATTCACTTATAAATCAGTCATAAATGGTATCAGTTGTTCTGGTACAGCGTGCACTTGATTATGATTTTTGGTAAGCTGGATCTGGCTGGGTTTAACGCCTGGGTGGTAATCTGCGAGAGAGAATAGTGTTGAACAAATCCATTACCTAACTTCTATGAAACAAATACTTTCCATTATGAATAAGTGGGCTGCCTGCTACGGTCAGAATTGCCTGCTTCATCCGATCTCATAGCTCCTATAAGACTTAATCTACACAGCCCAGCTTTAATCTTTGTTTAATGCTGTTCTGCTCCACTTATGCCGGTATCCCAAATACCTGCCAGGGACACGCTTGCCCATCTATTAATCAAGAACAAAACACAATTACCAATTTTAATTTTTATGAGTATGAAAAAGTTAATCAATTATTCGCTGCTGATGTTTTTATTCAGCTTTGTCGCTTTTGCCTGTTCGAAGGAAGGAGAAGAAGTAGGGCCAATGGGTTCTCAAAATACTTTGGATTCAACTGAGCAAACAGATTGTAATGCTAATTACATTCCAGTAGGAACCAGAGGAGGAGGGTATTGTTTATCTAATGCAGTCGATGAGGGCGGGGGTACATGGTCTTTTACCATAAAACAAATTGGTCCTCAACAAGCGATAGGTTTAAGTAACTTAGTCATTGGGGCTGTTTATTGTCCGGAAGAAGATTATGAAGGTAAAGGGAAAATAGATAATCAAACTGTTGAAATAAGGAATGGCGGAAGTGCTTATACGCCTCCTGTTGAGTACAGTGTTGGAAGTGGAACTGGCTGTGTAATAGATTCCGAAGTAGATAGCTACTTCAAATTAGATGGATTGACTGCCTTAACTAAAGATAAAGAGTATACTGTACGATTTACTTTTGAAGATGAATTTGAGATTGATTATTTTATTATATCAGTGAAAGCAGGTAATAATTGTGAAAATGTAATAATTGATGCTGGTGATTGTAAACCTAAATATGATTGTAACTTATGTGCCTACTCCCAAGGTCGTTACTTTAATAGAGGTAATAAGGGAAAGCATTGGCCTGATGGAGTTAATAAAATATATGTCGGGGGAGAAAAATTAACCAAAGATGGACCATACCTACCCGCTACCACACCTGAAAGAAGGGCGTTATTCCAAGCAGGAGCTTTAATATTAAGTGCAAAAGAGCAAAATATTGATTTAGATGATTACATAAAGTGCTTGCCTGATGATGTAAAAGATGCATTTAAATGTATAATAAAGTATTATAAGGATACAAGCAAGCCGGCACCTTGTAATCTCCAAACCGCTGCAGGTACGATTGGTAATTGGATTGACAATAACCATTGTGAAGATGAAAGTTCTGAAAAATAGATAGCAGCTTAATGAGGCTGTTAGATCCTAAATGAAGAGAGCTATCGCTGCTGATAAATTGGCAAGCGGTAGCTCTTTTCTAATAAAGGGGAGGTAATACACAATCTTCCATATATATTCATGTCAAATACTGCTCACACTGTAATTGTCTCCGTTTACACGCTAACAGACTCTATAAACTATAAATAGGAAAAAACCATCTATTTTTTTAAGTTTTCATAGTATATTAGCCTAAAGTTCAACTAGTTAGCAGCTAATTAAAAAATGTCGGCTGCAAGCTAGCGGAAAACCGCCTCTACCCCTCCTTGCTTACACAGTAAGCCCTTGGTGATTGCACCCGTCTCGCCACACTCTGATCTCCAACTAAAGAATACTCACATCGTTTACACTCATCCCTATGCAAAACGCATACTATTTATGGCTTTGCCTATTACGGCCAGGCCCACCTTAATCCTTTCATTTTACTGAGTAGCCATTCAGCTACTTAAGCCTCCTCTGTCAACAGCAGGCTTTACCCCGATGAGCGCACAATCATCGGACAGGCACTGCTTTGCCTTTTTTCAGGATTACAAACACAATAAACACATTCTAACAACCAAAAATCTTTACACTTATGGGAAATTTAGACAATTACACGGGTAGGGCAAAGGGTGCTCGCTCGAAGGATCGGCTACTAGGGCTATGGCGGTATGCTATGGTGCTGGTGGCTTTTTTAATGATAGGAGAAAATGTAAATGCTCAGACTACATCGCCTGATCTTTGTGGAGCAACCAGATGGAATTCTGGAGATGGATGGAGATATAATACTTCAAGTAATATTTGGGAAGCTGTAAGAGTAACAGGTTCGAATACACAACCATTAGGTATAGTAGCTTGCGCATCAGCTGCCTCAACTCAGAGTCAACTAGAAGCATTTAAAACTACATACAATGGCGGACTCAGCATGAACTACAGTAGTTGCTTCAGCATGGCGGACGGAAGTGAAAACAATGCTGTTGCCGGACCGGTTGTAGGTACATCAGAAATAGTATATTTTAATTTCGATATTCGACCTAATGCAGGTACTTACCAATTTCAGATAGTATCAAATCAAACTATAGGATGGGCACTTTACTATAGCAATGATGCGCAGCCTACTGGAGGAAACACAAGCACTGGTAGGTATCCTACTTCAGGAAACTTGTCCGGCTCTTGTAATGATTTAACTTATGCCCGATGTGGTATTAGTGGTAACGGATGGTCGACTATAACTGTACCATCCTTTAACAAGCCAACAAACTATTACCTTGCTATGTGGCCTCTAGATAATGGAGGTAAATTTGCCAATAGTGCTAATTTAGTATACAAAGCTAGATACGGATGTGGTGGTGCTACTTGTGTTCTAGAACCTGATGGTGATGAAACACTTGCGTGTGCGGCTAATGGATATACGGTATGTGCAAATTATTTCGGAGGTGCTGGCAAATGGAGATTAGTTGATAATGCAAGTACAAAGGCGACATCGTACACAATTACTACTTATACTACTAAACCATCAGATGGGGGTACTCAAGTGAGTACTGCAACCAGTTCAGACTTGACAACAAATCCATTATGGCTAGAGTTAGGAACAATCAATGGTAATGCATCTAATCAACAAAACGATACATACGCAACTATCTGTGCTAATTATGCATCTGGGGTGAGCTATAATTTATCTCTAGTACCAGATGGTACGCCTACCGATGCTCCTCGGGATTACATTGCTTGCTCTAGTGGAGATAGCTTTAGTGGAAATGGTATTTCTCCCCCTGTAGTGAGCGCGGGCGATGACCAGGTGATCGACTGCACGGCCGAGAACGGGCAGATCACGCTGACTGCGACCTCTGACCCTAGCGGTGTGACCTACCTGTGGACGACCACCGACGGCACGATCGTAGGCGACGCCGACGGCCTGTCAGTGACTGTGAGCGCTGCGGGCACCTACACCTTCACCTCGACGACCGCCAACGGCTGCTCAGCCTCGGACGACGTGGAGGTGACCCTCGATCAGACTAGGCCTCTAGCTAGTGCTACTGGTGGTGCATTAGACTGTATCACAAATCAACTCCAACTAAGCGGTGCTGGCTCTTCAACAGGGGATAACTATAGCTATCTATGGACTACTTCAGATGGTAATATTCTTTCTGATGGAAACACATTAAGTCCAACAGTTAATATGGTAGGAACTTATTTGCTAACAGTAACTAATACATCTAATGGATGCAGTAAAACAGCTGAAGCAGTTGTTACACCAGCAGTTAATTGTGGTGCCTATACTGGCTGTACTTTAGGCTTCTGGAAAAACTGGCCACAAGCATGGGGATGTGGATATATACCTTTTGATAACAAAAAACAAAAGATATATGCTTCTAAATTCTTCGGTGATGCCTTTATTAATATCACAAACAGAAGAAGCTTGAGTCCGAAATTGACAATGATGCAGGCTCTAAATCTTGGCGGTGGGGATTACTATAACCTTGCTCGTCAGTCTGTCAGTGCTCTTCTGAATGCGTGTCATCAAAATGTTAACTACGATTACAGCAAAGCTGAAATACAAGCAGCAGTTGTAAGTATGTTTAACTATGGATATGCAACACTAGACGGAGTTTACTACTCAAGTGCTGGAGCATTAGCAGCTGAATTTGATAGGGCTAATAACCAGAATTGTCCTCTTAACAATTCAAACTATGACCCAGGAAGTAATTTTGTAGCTACCTCAACCAGCACCCTCCAAGGCCTAGACCTTGCTGAAGTTAACCAACTACGCGCCTACCCAACTCCGTTCACTGACAAAGCGGTGATTGAGTTCACAGTGGCGCAGGACGAGAACTTCAGCATGCGACTCTACGACATGCGTGGTGCGCTGGTAAGAGAGCTGAAGTCTGGTGAGGCGAAAGCCGGTATGGTGAACACCGTGGAGGTAGATGGTGGCGGTCTGCCAGAAGGACTGTACATCGCCCGTATGGTGAGTGACTCTGGGACGAAAACTGTAAAACTACTTAAAAAGGAATAACAGTAGGAGGCTGTTAAATAAGGCTGCCGCCGGTGGGGGAAACCTGTCGGCGGCAGCTTTTTTATGGCAGGTCCTGTGATGGCGACTTTCAGCATAATTGCTCTACCTTTGTGGTATGCTGAAAGTCGCCACCACAGGACCTGAGTCTACGGGCAAATCTACGCTGTCGCAGCAGTTGGCTGCGCACTACAACGCCGTGTGGGTGCCGGAGTATGCCCGCACCTATATCGACCAACTGGATAGGCCCTACACCCTGGAGGACCTGGAAGCGATTGCCAGGGGGCAAATGGCTCTGGAAGAGACAGCTGCGGCACAGGCTACCGGTTTACTCTTCGCTGATACTGACCTGCTGGTGATCAAAATCTGGAGTGAGCATGCTTTCGGCAAGTGCCCTAATTGGGTGCTGCAAAAACTAAAGCAGCAGCACTACAACCTTTACCTGCTCATGGGCGTTGATTTGCCGTGGGAGCCTGATCCGCAACGGGAGCATCCGCACCTGCGCCAGTACTTCTATGACTGGTATAAGCGGGAGCTGGAGGTGCTGCAAGTGCCTTTTGTGGAGATTAGCGGACAGCATGAAGCCCGATTGGCGCAGGCCAAGGAACATGTAGATGCCTTGCTCCGGCAATAAACCTAAACCTATACCTTGCCATGCTATACTATTTGCAGAACTATAACTTTAAGGTAGGCGTCGAGAGCAAAGGCGCCGAGTTGCAGCACTTCATCAAGCTCGATGAGCAGCTGGAGTTTATCTGGCAGGCCGACCCGGAGATTTGGGCTAGTCACGCTCCTAATCTGTTTCCGATCGTGGGAGAGTTGCCTGAGGGCACCTATACCTACGAGGACGAAATATTTGCCCTAAAGCGCCATGGTTTTGCCCGGCACAAAGAGTTTAAGCTGATAGAACAGGAAGAGGACAAACTGGTGTTTGAGCTCGACGACGACGAGGAAACCTATCAGGTATACCCCTTCAAGTTCAGGCTGCTGGTTGCTTACAAACTCGAGAACAACAAACTGTCTGTGACCTACCAAGTGCTCAATCGCGACAGCAAAGGCATGTATTTTTCAATCGGCGGACATCCGGGCTTCAATGTGCCATTTTATGGAGGGGAGCAGTACGAAGATTACTTCATCGAGTTTGATAAAGAAGAAACACTGCACCGTTACCTGCTTACAGACAATGGCTTGCAAAGCGGTGACACCGAGAAGGTGCTGGAGCATGACCGAGTGTTGCCGCTGAGGCACAGTTATTTTGAGAAAGATGCATTGGTGTTCAAAAACCTAAACTCAGATAAACTTTCCCTGGGCAGCCACACGAACCAGCGCCGCATCGAGATGACATTTGAGGGTTTCCCATACCTGGGCATCTGGGCAAAGCCGGGGCCATCGCCTTATGTGTGTATTGAGCCTTGGTGCGGTATAGCGGGTCGCGATGGCGAGTCCGGCGAGATCGAAAAGAAGGAAGGTATCAACCTGCTCAGTCCGAAGCATGTGTTTGAGCGCACTTTTACAATTGAAGTGCTGTAAAGTAAGGCTGCTAAAGGTATAGCCCTAAACCAAAAAGTCCCCTGTCGAATGGTCGAGCAGGGGACTTTTTGGTTTCATTGTAAGGAAGGCTCCGGAAATTTAGGAACCTTGATTCGTCTCAGGTCATATTGCGGTTCATAATCATTGATGGGCAATGATATGCCGGGTGGCAGGTCCAGATCTGGCAGATCGTCGCCTAGTGGCTCGCCTCCATCGTCGTCATTATCAGTTGAGGAAGACCCTCTGAATTTTTTGCGTGGAGCGAAAGCGTAATATGCCAGTATCGTTAGCAGTGCTAAAGTATACAGTAAGCTGATCATCATCACATTTCTTCTTAAACTCTAAAATTGGTTCAGCCGGCCTATTTTCCTGGCAATTCCTGCTGCTGATGAGCGGGTGCGTGAAAACGTGCCTTGTATTGTTTTCAACGTAGTTTAGCCGCATGTGGTTATCGGCTTTTGTTAAAATAAAATTGTACTTAACTACTTGATACAGTGGGTTGGCCATAATTTGCCCCGGCCAGTTTTGTTTTCACAGAAAATCAACCATACCTTTACAGCAGTTTAGGGGTGCCTTATAACAACGGGCTGAGATCATACCCATTGAACCTGATCCGGGTAATGCCGGCGAAGGGAAAAACGCGGGGAAACATTGTAGCAGGCTGCCGGCCCCTGGCAGGTCTGTTTGTTTCATCTTATCTTTTCTTACACACCAATGAAAAAATTACTCATTGTGATGGCAGTCACGCTATTGCCATTGCAGCTGCTTGCTCAGTTCCAATTGAGCGGCTACGTAACCGATGCTCTCAAAAACGAGGCGCTGGCGGGAGCCACCGTCGTATTGACGAGCAGCGGCCATGTCACAGTTACCGACCCTGACGGCCGTTTTCAATTTCAGGACTTGTCGGCGGGAAATTATACCCTGCGGGTGTCCTACCTGGGCTATACTCAGCTGAGCAGACAAGTGCAACTGGCCGCCGACACCGAGCTGCGCCTGGCGTTGCAGCCAGCCAGTGTGAACGCAGGTGAGGTACTGGTATCATCTACCCGCGCTAACGAACGAACGGGTACTACTTTCACAAACGTGACGCGCGAAGAGATCAACGAGCGCAACTTCGGACAGGACCTGCCTTATCTACTCGAGCAGGTACCGTCGGTGGTGGTGAACTCCGATGCCGGCGCCGGCGTGGGTTATACCGGCATCCGCATACGTGGTTCTGATATTACCCGCATCAACGTGACCGTGAATGGTATACCTATCAACGATGCTGAGAGCCACGGCACTTTCTTCGTGAACATGCCTGACTTTGCCTCGTCTGTGGAAGACATGCAGGTACAGCGAGGAGTGGGTACTTCTACCAACGGAGCAGGCGCCTTCGGAGCGAGCATCAATATCCAGACGCAGCAGGTGCGCCGCGAGGCCTATGCCGAAACCGACAACAGCTACGGCTCTTTCAACACCTGGAAGAACAATGTGCGCTTCGGAACGGGTCTGATCAATGGCAAATTCGCTTTCGACGGTCGCCTGTCCCGCATTAAGTCTGACGGCTACATCGACCGCGCTTCTTCTGACCTGAAGTCCATGTACTTCTCGGGTGGCTACTACGGCGACAAAACAACAGTAAAGTTCGTGACCTTTTCGGGGCAGGAGCAGACCTACCAAGCCTGGTATGGTACACCGGAGGCGCTGGTGTATGGCAACGAAGCTGACCTGCAGGCCTACATCGACCGTAATGGCATCACCGGCAGTGATCTGGAAAACCTGCGCACAGCCGGTCGCAGGTATAACTACTATACCTACGATAACGAAACCGACAACTACCAGCAGGACCACTACCAGCTGCACCTGTCGCACGACTTCTCGCCGGAGCTTACCTTCTCAGGAGCGCTGCATTATACCTACGGACGTGGCTACTACGAGCAGTTCCGCAACAACGACCGCCTCTCCAACTATGGTTTGCCAAATGTGGAAATTGGCGGTCAGGTGATCAGCCGCACCGACCTGATCCGCCGTCGCTGGCTCGACAACGGGTTTTATGGCGCCACCTACGCCCTGCAGTACAATCCTTCGTCTCGCCTGAATGCCACGTTGGGCGGTGCCTGGAACAGGTATGACGGTGACCATTTCGGAGAAGTGATTTGGGCACGCTACGCCTCCACCTCGAACATACGCGACCGCTACTACGACAATAACGCCGTGAAGACGGACTTCAACATCTTCGGTAAGGTGACCTACAGCCTGACAGATCAGCTGAGCTTGTTCGGTGATATGCAGCTGCGCACTATCAATTATACCTTCGAGGGCATCAACAACAACTTTGAGAACCTGGAGCAGGAGGTGAACTATACCTTCTATAATCCTAAAGCAGGTATAAGCTATGAGTTTAAGCCGGGACATCAGCTGTACGCCTCTTATGCCATTGGCAATCGTGAGCCGGTGCGCAAAGACTTTACAGAGTCAACTGCCGACAGCCGTCCAAAGCATGAGACGCTGCGCAACCTGGAAGCCGGCTACCGAGGTCAGCTGGGCTTAGGCGAACTGGCAGGAAGAGCGCTGAGTGCCAATGTGGAGGCGAACTACTTCTTCATGGACTACAAGAACCAGCTGGTACTCACAGGCGAGATCAATGATGTTGGAGGCTATACCCGCACGAACATCGACCGCAGTTACCGCCAGGGTATAGAGCTGGCCGGTGCATTACGTTTGGGCAACACGGCGAGCCTGAGCAGCAACCTGAGTTACAGCCAAAACAAACTGCGTGACTTCGAGGAGTACATCGACGACTATGATGAAGGTGGTCAGGTGATGAACAGTTACAGCCAGGCTTCTATTGCCTTCTCCCCGGATTTTGTGTCTGCCACGCAATTGGAGGTGGAGGTGCTGAAAGGCCTGAAAGCTGCCTTTATTTACAAGACGGTGAGCAAGCAGTACTTGGATAACACCCAGAACGAGAACCGCATTATACCTGCCTACCAGGTGGGCGACCTGCGTCTGCGCTATACTACTGGTTTCACAGGTGTGCTGAAAGGGCTGGAACTTGGGCTGCTGGTGAACAACATCTTCAACGAACGCTATGCTGCCAATGGCTATACCTACAGCTATATAGCAGGAGCGGAGCTGACAACCGAGAACTTCTACTATCCACAAGCCACCCGTAACTTCCTGGCTTCTGTAGGTCTAAGATTTTAACATAGATTGAGTTTTTTTGGAAAGGCCCTGCCATCTGGTGGGGCTTTTTTTTTCACCTCCTTCTTATCCTACAAATCCTTCAGGTAGGGGGCCTATATGTCGATTCAGAAAACTTGTTATATTTGCGTATTACCCTTTCCTTAAAACAACGAAATAAGCTATGGCCTACGAATCATCAGGAGCTCCTGACTATTATAACATCGACGATTTACTCACCGAAGAACACCTCCTTATCCGTCAGACGCTGCGCGACTTTGTAAAGAAAGAGATTTCTCCGAACATCGAGCAGTGGGCACAAGATGCACATTTTCCATCTGAAATAGTGAAGAAGTTTGGTGATGTAGGTGCTTTCGGTCCGACTATACCTGCCGAGTATGGTGGTGGCGGACTGGACTACATCAGCTACGGCATCATCATGCAGGAAATCGAGCGCGGTGATTCCGGTATGCGCTCTACCGCTTCGGTGCAGGGCTCGCTGGTAATGTATCCGATCTATGCCTACGGCTCGGAGGAGCAGCGTAAGAAGTACCTCCCTAAGCTAGCCAGCGGCGAATGGCTGGGCTGCTTCGGCCTCACGGAACCCGACTTCGGCTCTAACCCGGGTGGTATGGTAACCAACATCAAAGACATGGGAGACCATTATTTGCTGAACGGCTCCAAGATGTGGATATCCAACTCACCGGAGTGCCAGGTGGCGGTGGTATGGGCCAAAAACGAACAAGGCCGCATCAAAGGTCTGATCGTGGAGCGCGGTATGGAAGGCTTCTCAACCCCAGAGATCCACAACAAGTGGAGCTTGCGTGCCAGCTGCACCGGCGAGCTGGTATTCGACAACGTGAAGGTGCCAAAAGAGAACCTCTTGCCAAACGTGGAAGGCCTTCGCGGTCCGCTTGGCTGTCTCGACTCTGCCCGCTACGGCATTGCCTGGGGTGCAATAGGTGTGGCGATTGACTGTTACGAGTCGGCCCGCAAGTATGCCATGGAGCGTATCCAGTTCGATAAGCCAATCGGCGCTTTCCAGCTCACACAGAAGAAATTGGCTGAAATGCTGACTGAGATCACGAAAGCGCAGTTGCTGGCCTGGAGACTGGGCACCTTGAAAAACGAAGGGAAAGCGACAACACAGCAGATCTCGATGGCGAAGCGAAATAACGTGGACATGGCCCTGCACATCGCCCGCGAAGCACGCCAGATACACGGTGGTATGGGCATCACAGGCGAATACCCGATCATGCGCCACATGATGAACCTTGAGTCGGTGATTACCTACGAAGGCACTCACGACATTCACCTGCTCATCACAGGTGCTGATATCACAGGTATACCTGCATTTAAATAGACCTGCTCAAGCCTCTTCCTAAAACAGGTATGGGCTGTAGGTATAGAAAGGCAGCTGCGGGAGTGGCTGCCTTTCTGTTTTTGCTAATCATATTAGATTTTTGGTGAATCACTATAAAATAATTAGCAAAAATCAGTAAATTCGTAGGCAGAAATGGAGCGAAAGCATAGCTGAAACTGTTACCTTTAGGTATAGCTTTTAGCTGCAATAATACAGTTTATTCTATGAGAGAAGATTATCTCACCGGCAGTAATGACTACATGTCGCCGGCTGAAAAAGACATTGACAAGGCGCTTCGTCCGCTGAGCTTTGCCGACTTTACGGGGCAGGCGAAGGTGGTGGAGAACCTGAAGATATTTGTGCAGGCAGCCAAGAATCGTGGCGAGGCGCTGGATCACGTGCTGTTGCACGGCCCTCCCGGCCTGGGTAAAACCACGCTGTCGCATATCATCGCTTCTGAGCTGGATGCAGGTATAAAAATGACTTCCGGCCCGGTGCTCGATAAGCCAAGCGACCTGGCGGGTCTGTTGACTAACCTAGACGCGAATGATGTGCTGTTCATCGACGAGATACACCGCCTCAACCCGATTGTGGAGGAGTACCTGTACTCGGCGATGGAGGATTACAAGATCGACATCATGCTTGACTCTGGTCCAAATGCCCGCTCTGTGCAAATCAGCCTGAATCCGTTTACGCTGATCGGAGCTACGACACGTTCTGGGCTGCTGACTTCGCCGCTGCGTGCCCGCTTCAGCATCAACTCACGTTTGGAGTACTACGATGCTGAGCTACTTACCTCCATCGTAAAGCGTTCTTCAGCCCTGTTGGGAGCGCCTATACATGAGGATGCGGCATTTGAGATTGCCCGCCGTAGCCGTGGTACGCCGCGTATTGCCAATAACCTGCTGCGTCGTACCCGCGACTTCGCCCAGGTAAAAGGCAATGGCACCATCACAGTAGAGATCGCGAAGTTTGCGCTGAATGCACTCGACGTAGACCACAACGGATTGGATGATATGGACAAGCGTATCCTGAGCACCATCATTGACAAGTTCAAGGGTGGTCCGGTAGGTCTGTCTACCATCGCGACGGCCTGTGGAGAAGAGTCTGAGACGATCGAAGAGGTATACGAGCCGTTCCTGATCCAGGAGGGCTATATCAAGCGTACCTCCCGCGGTCGTGAAGCTACGGAAGCCGCTTACCGCCACCTGGGCAAGATTCCGCCGCAGCAGGTAGTAGCTGGTGGTTTGTTTGACCAGGCTGAATAACTTTGTTTGTGATAAAGTGAAAACGGCAGACCTCAGGTCTGCCGTTTTTGTTTTCAGCAGATAAGAAACACTACTCCGTCTTCTTTATCTCTGCGATTACCTCTACCTCTAAAATAGTATCCTCCTCAAACAACCGCGATACCTGCACCCAGCTAGCAGCAGGGGTGTGAGAGCCATAATACTTTCTGCGTATGGGCTGACTTTTTTTAGCTGCTTCAATGTCAGTCGTATACAAATTCTCTTTTACCACATGCGTTAGGTCAAGTCCATACTGCTTTAGGGTCAGCCCGATGGTCTGGTAAACCCGCTCCATGGCTTGATCCATGGTGCCTTTTCCTACCGTGCCTGACAGATATAGCATATTGCCACTCCGGTATGCCTGAGCGTAATTCCACTCCTGCTCACCCTTCGGATGCAAATGAAAAATTTTTCCGTTCTGTAGTTTCTGGCCCTGTGCCTGCACAGTATAAGCTAAGCCAATAAGTAAGGCGATCAGTAAGAGGAGATTCTTTTTCATAGTTGTATAGCTTTTATAGGTTTCTACTTCTATACCTAAGAGTATGCCAATCCAGAAATTGCGCTCAGAAGGACCAAGAGAGTGATATGACTGGCAGCACGTCTGCTCAGTATGTTCAAAATAGTACAGCGCTGTCCAAAAACGAACGACAAAGGGAGCGCAAAAGGAAAAGGCTTGGCGAGCTTGGGCGAAATAGGTTAGAATCGGATTTATTTTGCCGTAAATTTGTTCTCCCCAAGGTATAGCTATACCTGAGCACCAAAATTTTGAACAAAGCACAAACTACATACCTCATCAAGCAGAAGGCGCAGGAACTGGGTTTCATGTACTGTGGCGTCTCCAAAGCTGATTTTCTGGAAGAGGAGGCACCGCGACTGGAGAACTGGCTGAAGCAGAACATGCATGGCCAGATGCACTACATGGAAAACCACTTCGACAAGCGGCTCGATCCGCGTCTGCTGGTGGAGGGGGCCAAGTCGGTGGTGTCGCTGCTGCTCAACTACTATCCTGAGCAAGAGGATCAGCAGTCGGAGGAAGGCACTTACAAGGTGTCAAAGTATGCTTACGGCACCGATTACCACTTTGTGATCAAAGACAAGCTGAAGACGCTGTTGAACTACATCAACGAAGAGATAGGAGAGGTGGGCGGCCGTTGCTTCGTAGACTCTGCTCCGGTGCTCGACAAGGCCTGGGCCAAAAAAAGTGGGCTGGGCTGGGTAGGCAAGAATTCTAATCTGATCACGCCACAGGTGGGTAGTTTTTACTTTATCGCCGAATTGATCATTGATTTGGAGCTCGAGTATGATGGGCCCATCAAAGATTACTGCGGCTCTTGCACCCGCTGTCTGGATGCCTGCCCGACGGATGCGATCGTGGAACCCTATGTGGTGGACGGCAGCAAATGCATTTCTTACTTCACTATTGAGCTGAAAGACCAACTGCCGCAGGAGATGAGCGGGAAGTTTGGCAACTGGATTTTCGGATGTGACATTTGCCAGGATGTGTGCCCCTGGAACCGGTTCAGCAAGCCGCACAAAGAGCCTGCCTTTGAGCCGCACCCGCAGCTGAAGGAAATGAAGAAGTCGGACTGGGAGGAAATAACGCAGGAAGTCTTTGCGCAGCTGTTTAAGAAATCAGCTGTGAAACGAACAGGTTACAATGGACTACTGCGCAATATCCGCTTTGTGGAGCAGGGCCCCGATTCTCAGACCTGAGCTCTGGAGAAGACTTTGTTCAGCACAAAGAGGTACATCTCCGAGAATTTTTCATAGCACCATTGTTTCAGCTGTTTGAGCTCTTCCGGGACCAGCACTTTAAAGGCTTTTCTCAGCTCTTTTTCAAACAGCTTTCTGTCGAAGCTTACCTTCAACAAGATCGTTTTAACGTACTCCAGCATTTTCGTTTGTGGTATTTCGGTATTCTAATCTGATATACGAAATTAGGCTAAAAAGTTGATTCAGTTTTGATTAATTTGTAGAATTTGTAGTTAATCGGTTGATTCTGAATGACAATACGAGTCTTCATTTTATCGGTTCTCCAGTGTCAGAACGTTGGAAACAGGCCTGTATTTCGCTAAAACAGCTAAACTGTAGGGATAATTAAATGAATAAAGTCGCGAGAATTGGACTATAATATTCCCGTGGATAGCGGCAAGAATTTGTAAATTTGCCATTATACCTGATTTATGCGCCTGACTTCTCTACTTGTGCTGTTATACCTACTGGTATTGGTGCCCGCCTTCGGGCAGCAGGCCCGTATTGAGTTAGGGAAAAGTCCGCTTCCGATCAACACTTACTTTACGGTATCTATCAGGCTTCAGGACCAGCAGCTCAAAGACTATTCGCCTTTTCCCGAGATAGAAGGCTTCAAGAAAAGTAATCGCTTTTCATCCACCAAAACGGTCATCGCAGGAGGTAAAACCACCACCGTGCTGACCATCACGCAAAACTACGCAGCACTGGCCGAAGGCGACTACGAACTCAAACCATTTAGCATGACCGTGAATGGGCAGCCCCTGCAATCACCCGGTATGAAAATCAAAGTGGGGCCAATGGCTGCCGTTAGTCCGCAGGGACCCGACCTGGTGATTCCGCAGCAGACAGCGCAGGGCGAGGAACAGCCGCAGGAGTATGTGGATCAGGAGGATAATGCTTTCCTGACGCTTTATACAGATAAGAAGGAAGTATACGTAGGCGAGGGATTGAACATTGTGCTGTACTTCTATCTGGCCGAAGAAGATCAACGGCTGCTGGACTTTCATGACTTTGGCAACCAGATAACAGGTATACTGCGGCAGCTGAAACAGCCTAATGCCTGGGAGGAGGTATTTGAAATAGACGAAGTAACTCCTGAGCAGGTGGTTGTGCAGGGGAAGCCATACCTGCGTTTCAGGCTATACGAAGCCGTGCTGTTCCCGCTTACAACTGAGCCGCTGCATTTCCCGAAGCTTTCACTGCGTATGCTCAAATACAAAGTGGCCGTCAATCCTACCTTACTGGAAGATCGCCTCGAGGGGTACAAAACCTTCTTTGCCCGTGAGCGCATCATACCTGTCAAAGAATTGCCGCCGCACCCGCTGCGTGATGTGGTGCCTGTGGGTGAGTATACCTTGCGCGAAGGGCTGTCAAGTAAGTCGGTGCCGCTGAACAAAAGCTTTACCTATATGTTTGAGCTGGAAGGAGAAGGTAATCTGGCTGCGATCATGCCTCCAAACCCAAAAACCACAGGGACGCTAGACTTCTATCCGCCCGATCTGCAGCAGGATATTACGTTGCGTGCCGGGCATGTGCAGGGTATGAAGCGCTTCACCTATTCAGTGCTGGGACGTGTACCAGGCACTTACAATCTGGCCGACGACTTCCAGTGGATCTACTTCAATCCGGTGACTGCCACTTACGATACACTGCGATCTAACCTGAGCGTGACGGTAACAGGTATAGCCGATGCAGGTACCATGGTGCTGGCGCGTGACCTGGGGCCTTTTTATAAGATTATCGAAAACGAAGACCATACCTTAGTAAGCATTTATCAGGATAAAGCTATTAAGCGCTACACCAATATTATTCTGCTGGTGCTTTTGGCTGTGTCAGGGTTTATCTTCTTAAAATACCGCAAAATAAAATGAGCAACACATACGGTAAGATTTTCAGAATAACCACCTTCGGGGAGTCACATGGTCCAGCCGTGGGCGTGATCGTGGACGGCTGTCCGGCAGGTCTGGAGATAACTACAGACGAGATACAGGCAGCCCTTGACCGACGTCGGCCAGGCCAGTCAGACATCACCACACCCCGCAAAGAAGAAGACAAAGTAACAATACTCTCCGGCGTATTTGAAGGCCGAACCACGGGAACGCCTATCGCGATGGTGGTAGGCAACAAAGACCAGGCAAGCCATGACTACTCCCATGTGGCGCAGGCATTCCGGCCGTCACATGCCGACTATACCTATACCGCCAAGTATGGCCTGCGCGACCACCGTGGCGGCGGCCGCAGCTCAGCCCGCGAAACCGTGGCACGTGTGGCAGCGGGTGCTTTGGCCGCTAAACTGCTGCAGCATTATGGCATCATGGTCCGCTCTTATGTGTCGCAGGTGGGCCATGTAAAGCTCCGCAAGCACTACACAAAGCTCGACTTGTCGCAGATCGACAGCAATAAAGTGCGCTGCCCTGATGGCAAAATTGCCGCCCGCATGATCGGCCTGATCGAAGATGCCCGCGACAGCCTGGATACTATTGGCGGCGTAGTGAGTTGCGTGGTACAGGGCGTGCCATCGGGTTTAGGAGAGCCCGTGTTCGATAAGCTGCACGCCGAGTTGGGCAAGGCCATGCTGAGCATCAATGCGGTGAAAGGCTTTGAGTATGGCAGTGGCTTTGAGGGTGTGAAATTGCGCGGCTCGGAGCACAACGACCAGTTCTATACCGATGAGGAAGGCAATGTGCGCACCCGTACCAACCACTCAGGAGGTATACAAGGGGGCATCAGCAACGGGCAGGATATCTACTTCAATGTAGCCTTCAAACCTGTAGCCACCATCCTGAAGCCGCAGCAGACCATTAACGATGCCGGTGAGGAAATCACCCTGCAAGGCAAAGGCCGTCATGACCCCTGTGTGTTGCCACGGGCCGTGCCGATCGTAGATGCAATGGCTGCGCTCGTGCTGGCTGATTTCCTGTTGAGGCAGCGGGTGAATAAGTTATAAAAAGAGCCGCTCCCTTTATAAAGGAGCGGCTCTTCTATTATAGCTATACCTTACGGTTTAGAACAATCTCAGGTGCACCACCAGGAACCAAACCAGCAGGAAGATCGGAAGCAGGAATGGAATAGAGTAACGCAGGATGTAAGCGAAGAATGATGGCATTTTCACACCGGCACTTTCCGCGATCGCTTTTACCATGAAGTTTGGTCCGTTACCAATGTAAGTGAAGGCTCCGAAAAGTACGGCTGCTAACGAGATGGCTTCGAGCTGAATGAGTGTCTCCATACCTGCGGCCGAAGTGCCGGCGGCAAACTGCCTAACATCCTCTACGTTGTTCTGAGCCAGGTCAAACTTGGCCATAG
Source organism: Pontibacter sp. LHS1 (assembly GCF_058932855.1). Lineage (NCBI taxonomy): Bacteria > Pseudomonadati > Bacteroidota > Cytophagia > Cytophagales > Hymenobacteraceae > Pontibacter > Pontibacter sp. LHS1. Next base: position 59,859 of record NZ_JBZYWF010000004.1, on the reverse strand, counting down.
CCAGTGAAAGGAAGTTGGCATAAGTTGGGGCATTATCCAGGAAGCCAGAAAGTGAGCCCGTTGCCCAGTACAGGAAGTTTGGTGTAATGAAGTTGGCGTAAGCGGGCGACGAGGCAATCTCGGCTGAAAGCTGCAGGGCTGGCATCATGGTAAAGAAGATACCAAAGAACAGGAACACTACTTCCAGAATAGGGTGGAAGTTGAACTGGTTACCTGCCAGGGCTTCTTTGCTTGAAAAACGGAAGCACATGAAGGCCGCTCCAAGCTGGATTATCTCACGGATGTAAGAGAACTTATTGCCGTCGTAGTAGATGTGTGGTAGCGCATCGATCACGTTCGGGTCCAGGAACACGGCGCCGATAATGATGGCCAGCCAGAACAGGTTACGACGACCGGTGAAGCTGAATTCTGTTTTGCCTGTGCTTGGCTCTGGGTTGTCGAGGTGGGCTACGATTTCATCGCCTTTGTTGCGGCTATCCACAAAGAAGAACAGTGTGCAAAGCAGGATGATAGAGATTACCCATGGAATGAAAAGGTGCTGAAGCGTCCAGAAGAACGGCACACCTTTGATGAAACCAATGAACAGGGGCGGATCACCAAGCGGAGTTAACAGACCACCGGCATTACTCACAATAAAGATAAAGAATACGATCTGGTAAGGCTTGAGTCGGTGCGCGTTGAGGCGCATAAACGGACGAATCAGAAGCAGGGAAGCTCCTGTGGTACCAATGAAGTTGGCTAAAACAGCACCTACGGCTACCAGCGCCACGTTTATGAGTGGAGTTGCTTTGGCATTCACATTCAGGTATATACCGCCAGCCGCAATGTAGAGGGAGCTAAGCAGTACAGCAAACGTGAAATACTCGGCGAGTGTATGGGCAGGCATGTGTACATCACCTAGCACAAACAGGTAGTAAGCCAACACGGTCAGACCAAGTGTAACGGCTATTTTCTTATAGTTGTGTTCCCAAAAGTGCCCGAAAAAGATAGGACCACTTGCAATAAGTCCGATCAGGAGCAGAAAAGGGATAATCAGGAAACCAGGAACGGCATGCTGCGCTTGCGCCAGCAGAATGTAGTTGTAAAGCATGTTAAACGTGCTGTGTGTTTAGTCGGGACAAAAATTTAACTGCGTCACAAAGTTACATTTTCTGGGCTAAATAGCTAACCAAATTGTTGTATAGACACCGCTAATGCGGCACGATACCTGCTTTATATAAAAGAAATGTACAAGTGGCTTGCTGTTTTGTGAGCTGTGCGCCTTTGCAAGGCACTATCACTTGTCAGAATAATTGAGTAATTTTGGAAACTTTAAGGCGCAGGCCTAAGTTTTAACATAAAACGCTGATATCCATGTTAGATAATAAAGAAAAGACAGTTTCGGTATATGCCGAAGCTAACCCGAACCCCGAGTCCATGAAGTTTGTGATGAACGTAGGCCTTCTGCCAGACGGCCAGAGCGTGGACTATCCTAACTTAGAGAGTGCTGCTGATTCACCTTTGGCACAAGAGCTCTTTAATTTTGATTATGTGTCGCGTGTGTTCATCGCCAGCAACTTCGTAACAGTAACCAAAGCCGCTGACATCGAGTGGGTGAAGCTTATACCTGAGCTGCGCACCTTCCTGAAGTCGTATGTAGAGGCTGGCGGCCCGATTTTCGTGGAGGGCTTTCAGGCAAACAAACCAGCTGCAAACACAGAGGAAAACGGTGAGGTGTCTGAGGATGATGCTGCAATCGCTAAGAAAGTAACTGACCTACTGGAAAACTATGTGCGTCCGGCTGTAGAGCAGGATGGAGGTAACATCTCCTTCAAGTCCTACAAAGACGGTGTGGTAACTGTACACCTGCAAGGTTCTTGCAGCGGCTGCCCATCTGCCACTGTTACGCTTAAGGCTGGTATTGAGAACCTGCTCAAGCGCATGGTTCCTGAAGTACAAGAGGTAGTGGCTGACGGTGTGACGATCTAAGCAAGCCCTGCACACTAAAATATAAAGGCCGGTTCCCTCTAAAGGGAGCCGGCCTTTTTTCATGACTCAAGTTAGCAGCTGTTCCATGGCAAGGTATAGATTAAGCTTGGTTACCAGGTATAGCACAGGGTCTTCATTGCCCCTTTCTGTTAGCAGATAGGTACAGACCGGACTGGTTCAGATGCTAGGTATGGCTATACCTGCAGGCACAAAAAAACTCCCACCCCTTTTCAGAGGCGGGAGTTTTAAGTTTATAAGCTAAGCTTAACTTAAGCTACTTTAGCAGAGACTGCTGGCGTTACTTTATCTTTTACAGTATCCACTACGATTGGGGTCGCGATGAACAGGGAAGAGTAAGTACCTGCCAGTACACCGATGATCATGGCGAACGAGAAGCCTCTCAGTACTTCACCGCCGAAGATGAACAGGATCACAACCACCACAAACAGGGTAAGTGACGTGATGATCGTACGGCTGAACGTGCTGATCAGGGCTGGGTTCACAATGTCACGCAGCGGCTTGTTCGGGTTATCCTGCATGTACTCACGCACACGGTCAAAGATTACCACAGTATCGTTTATGGAGAAACCGATGATGGTCAATACCGCCGCAATGAACACCTGGTCCATTTCGTAAGATACGCCAAACAGATCGAAGATCGAGAACACCGCGATGATTATCAGGGCGTCGTGCAACAAGGCTACCACACCACCAAGTGAGAACTGCCACTTGCTGAAGCGAACCATCACGTAAATAAAGATACCCACCAGTGCCAGCAATACGGCTACAAGGGCTGTTTTCTGGATGTCGTCGGCCATAGTAGCACCTACCTTAGATGAGCTCAGTATCTCCGGGTTCTGGTTGCTGTATTGCTCCAGACCCTGCATCAAAGCGGCTTTCACACGCTCGTCAGCCTGAATGCTTTCGTCATCTGCCAACCAGCTGGTTGTGATTTTCACACGGTTAGAAGCACCGAATGTCTTTACTTCTGTACCAGCAGACTCAAAGTCGTCCAACAGGGCCGAACGAACATCAGGGGCTGCAATAGCCTGATCGAAGTTCACGACATAAGAACGACCGCCTTTGAAGTCAACACCCAGGTTAGGGCCACCGTTGATGTACATCGCCACAAAGCCAAACACGATCACAGCAAGTGAGAAAGCGTAAGCAGGCTTTCTGAACTTCATCACATCGAATTTCACGTTGCGGAACATGTTAGCTGAAAGGGCAGTACCGAATGATAGTTTGCCGCTCTTCTTGAAAACACGTTCTACCAGTATTCTTGAAATAAATACAGAAGTAAAGAATGATGTAACGATACCGATCATCAGGGTGATCGCAAAGCCTTTCACAGGACCAGAACCGAAGAAGTACAGGATGAAGCCTACGATAAAGGTTGTTACGTTCGCATCCAAGATAGTTGAGAATGCTTTGTCGTAGCCTTTGTTGATCACTTCACGCATGCTCAGGCCTTTAAGCGACTCTTCACGCATACGCTCAAATATCAGTACGTTCGCATCCACGGCCATACCCAGTGTCAATACGATACCGGCGATACCAGGCAAGGTAAGCGCAGCACCAAACTGAGCCAGTACACCCAGGATGAAGAACACGTTGAACAACAGGGCAAGGTCAGCAATGAAACCGCCACGGCTGTAGTAAGCGATCATGAAGATCACAACCATGATCAGACCAGCAATCGTAGAGATCAGACCCTGGTTGATGGCTTCCTGACCCAATGAAGGACCTACGATAGCTTCTTCCACAATACGGGTAGGAGCTGGCATCTTACCGGCTTTCAGGATGTTGGCAAGGTCTTTTGCTTCTTCAATAGTAAAGTTACCTGTGATAGATGAGTTACCACCTGTAATCTCACCCTGCACCACTGGCGCAGAGTAAACATAGTTGTCGAGTACAATCGCCACCTGACGGCCTACGTTGTCGCCTGTCAGTTTAGCCCAGCGCTTCGCACCGGCTGGCGTCATGGTCATGTTGATCTCAGGGCGACCGTTCTGGTCAAAGTCCTGACGGGCATCGTTTACGGCATCACCTGTCATAGGAGCTTTGCCATCACGGCCTTTCTTCACAGCGTAGAACTCTACAAACTCCTGACGGTTGTCACCCACAAGTGGCTTCACGCCCCACAGGAATTTCATGTTAGGAGGGAAGATAGAACGAACATCAGGTCTGTTGAAGATTTCGTTGATTTTGGCAGTGTCGCGCACATTAGCACCGATACCACCCGGCATCATCGTGAACAGACGGCCCATTACACCCATTTGCTCTTCCTGCAGCGACTGAAGTGCATCGGCACTGTCTGTCTGCGCAGCAGAGGCAAGGGCTGTTGTGTCGCCAGCAGCGGCGGCGGCTGTGTCGTTAGAGGTAGCGGCAGCCTGTGCCAGTACGTCATCAGCAGCAGCATCCTGTACTGTGGCAGGCGTAGTAGCCGAAGACTGTGTACGGGCTGTTGAAGAACGGCCTAAGTTCAAACGACCAGCTTTCTCTTCAGCGTTCAGGTGGTCACTCAGCTGTGTGAAATAAGGAGAAACCTCTTCAGGCGTCCATACTTCCCAGAACTCCAGGTTTGCCATACCCTGCAGGAGCTTGCGCACACGGTCAGGGTTGTCGATACCTGGCAATTCGATCTGGATACGACCGCTGTTACCAAGGCGCTGGATGTTTGGCTGGCTCACACCGAATTTGTCAACACGCGTACGCAGGATGTTGAATGAACGCTCAATGGCATCTTCTACTTCCGTATCAATCGCGTTGATTACATCAGCGTTGCTGGACTCGTAGCTGATCTTGCCACGATTGGCTGTGTTAGAGAAGATGCGGCTCAAACGACCGTCTGGCTCAATCTCTCTGAAGGCTTCAGCGAACAGGGAAGTGAACTTCTCCTGGCTGTTGCGCTGCATTTCCTGTGCACGGGCAAGGGCTTTAAGAAAGTTCGGGTCTTTGCTGTTGCCAGACATAGACCTGATGATCTCGATAGGAGACACTTCCAAAACCACGTGCATACCGCCACGAAGGTCAAGGCCAAGGCCCAGTTCGTTTTCTTTTACCTCCTGGTAGGTATACTCAGCACCAAGGAAGTTATAAACTGGCTCTCTCCACACCGAGTCAAGGTATGACTGCTGTTTGGCGTGGTCTACGTTGCCTTGTGCGTCTGTTGCATAAGCCTCAGCGTCTTTCTGCACACTGCGGGCAACGAACGAGAATGACAGGTAGTACAGGCAAAGCGCCGATACTATCAATGTCATAACGATAATAAAATTCTTATTCCGCATGGGTTGGTTGATAAATAAAGTATAGTTGAAATAATGGTAATGCTCTGTAAATCACAGCTTGCTGTTTTATACAAACCAATAAATGCTGTGAAGCTGTTCCGCTATACCTGAGAAAATGGTATGCGCAACGGGTCAGGACCGTAGACGGACCTGTGGGGAAAGGAATCGCTTAGGGAGCGTTGGGCTGAATGGAAATAGGGAAGAAGCGGGCTACGAAGCCAGCTCCGGGCGCTCTGGCCGCATAAGCAGGCAGGGCTTCGTCAGTAGGTATAGCAAAGGCAGGTATAGGAGTAGGCTCCAGCGCGTCCTGCTCCAGGTTGAGCACCACAAAGGAGGTAGTAGCCTCCAGCGTGACCTTTTGCTTGATAACAGTTTTTTCCTGCGGGGCAGTGGCCAGTTGAGAGGCCGACTTTGCAGGAGTGCCTTGCGCCGTGTAGGTATACGCCACCACCTCCTGCCCATTGAGCATGAGCGCCCAAAGCAGGGTTACGGTCATCAAAAGATGACGGAAGTGCGGCAATATGTTGGCTGCGTTTGGCATACAGAAAGCAAATGTAAGGCTTTCTCTGAAAAATTAAAACCTGTTAGCGGTTTATATCAATAAATCGTTTAATGTCGTGCTTCTTTCCGATAAGAATCAGAATGTCAGAAGGATAGATAATGGTGTCGGCCTTCGGAACACCGATGATGTGCTCCACCTGCGTTGGTTTACCATCCTGTATCTCCTCAAAAAAGCGCTTGATCGTGATCATGTTGAGGTTATACTTCTCACGCAGCGATATTTTCGCCAGGCTTTTGTTGGCGATGCCACGCGGGGTATTGATCTCCACGATCTCATAGTTGTCGGGCAGCGGCAGGAAGGTGCGGATGTTCGGCTGCAACAGTCGCTCGGCCACGGTTTTACCAACCTCGCCCTCCGGCGAAAGGATCTCCTGCACGCCCATTTTCTCCAGAATACGGCGCTGCTGCTTGTTGGAGGCACGTGTGATCACACGCTTGATGTTGAGCTCCTGCAGGTTCGCCGTTGTGATCAGCAGGGCCTCGAAGTCCTCCCCGATGGCCACAATGGCTGCGTCCATGTCCTGCACGTTCTGCGCTTCGAGGGCACGGATGTCCGTGGCGTCAAGTGCAACGGCATAAGCCACTTCGTCCTTGATGGCTTCCACGTGGTCTTCGTCGTTGTCGATGGCGAGCACCTCCGCGCCGCGCTCAGCAAGCGTACGGGCTATGGAGTTGCCAAAGATACCGAGGCCGATTACTACGAACTTGTGTCGCATTATTTTATCTTGGAGTTAAGGTATGTGGTCAGCACCTCCAGTCCGCGGTCGAAGTTCTCGTTATTCGGAATGATGATGTCTGCGTCGTTTTTGTAAGGCTTAATGTACTTCTCGTAAGTAGGCGCTACATGATGGGTATAGCGGTACAGTACATCGTCGAGGTCGTAGCCGCGCTCCACTTTGTCGCGCACAATGCGGCGCTGTAGTTTGATGTACTCTTTTGCGTCGATGTATACCTTCAGGTCCAGCAGTTTGGCGATCTCCTCGAAATAGAATACGAAAATACCCTCTACCACCACGATCGGGGCCGGCTTGAACTCCAGCTGTTTTGGCACTACGTTGGGATTGTTGAAGGTATATTCTTTGCGGTAAACGGTTTCGCCCTGGCTCAGCTTCAGGATGTCCTGTGCATAAGCGTCGTCGTCGATGCAGGAAGGAAGGTCGAAGTTGACCACCCCGTTCAGGTCGCGGGTCTGGTGTTCGCGGTCTTTGTAATAATTGTCCTGAGAGATAAGACAAATGTTCTCAGGCGAGAAAGAAGCAAGTAGTCTATTCAAAAAAGTGGTTTTCCCTGAAGCACTACCTCCTGTAATTCCGACGATAAAAGGCTTTTGCATTGGAAGTTATGGTTTCAGGCTACAAAATTAGTATTTTAAGGCCAATGTGGCTACAGCCTGTGCTAATTATTTTACCTCCCCAACGCTATTGTGCCTTCAAAAATTCCACCAGCTTCCGGATGGCCTCCCCGCGGTGACTGATGGCGTTTTTCTCCTCCGGCGTCATCTCTGCGAAGGTGCGGTCGTAGCCCTCCGGTATAAATACCGGATCGTAGCCAAAGCCTTTATCGCCTTTCCACTCGGTGGTAATCTGCCCGTTCACGATTCCTTCGAACTGATGCTCCTGCCCATCCAGGTATAGCGTGATGGAAGTGCGGAAGCGGGCACGGCGGACGTCATGGCCCTCGAGGTTCTTGAGCAAGTGGCGGATATTGTCGGCGTCGTTGCGCTGGGGGCCAGCATAGCGGGCGGAGTATACCCCAGGCTCTCCACAAATGGCGTCTACTTCCAGCCCGGTATCATCGGCAAAACAGTTCAATTTATACTTCTCCCATACATATTGCGCTTTCTGTCGGGAATTGCCTTCCAGTGTGTCCTGGTCCTCGGCCAGTTCTTCGTGACAGCCAATGTCCTCCAGGGTGAGCAGTTTATACTTGCCTTCGAGCATGCGACTCACCTCGGCTACTTTGTTTTTGTTGTTGGTGGCGAAGCAAAGTTCTTTCATCGATCAGGATTCTCAGGATTTAAGGATTGGCAGGATTACAATATGCATCTCCTTAGCCAGGTTGAATAGTACGAACTGAGATGTTGTAGGATTAGCTTGTAGCCTAAAATCAGTCTTTAGCGGAAGCAGCGACTGCTTGTGCGCGGCGTTCTATGTTTTTCAATTGGGTATACCTTTTGGTATTAGCGTTCCAGTGGTAAGCATGTATACCTACACCGATGGCGCTGTAAATAGAAAGCCTGACAAGGAAGTCAGAGGAGGTGAAACCATCAGCCAGTGCGGCTGTGTCCCAGGCTTTGAGCGCGTCCCAAGACTTGAAGAGATATGAAAATACGCTTACGAACATACCCCATAGTAATCCGCGAGTCAGGATGTAGCGCCATTGACCGTTTTCTTTCGCCTTGGCCCATTTGTTAATGAAGTTTGTTTCTTCTTTTTTTAACTGCATCATAGCCTCTTTAAATAATCTAATTAATCCTCTTTAGGAAGTTGCGCCTGTGGGTCGTAGGTTGCACCAAGACGTGCGGCATTTTCCTCTATTGTGAGCGGCATGCCTGCTTCGGCTCTGCGTTTGTTCACAAGTTCGGGCTCTTCAATAGGCCAGATAGCCATAGTGCCGTCTCCACTGGACATATTGCTGGCCTGTGTGCCATAAATTTGTTTTTTGCCCTGCCACATCAATATGCGGTCTTCCATCATGGCGGCGTGTACCTTATTAGCTTCGCCTTCCTGTGCTCTTTGCTGCAAAAGCGGGAAATACTTTTCCATCGCGCTTAGACTGCTGTGCTGCACTACAAAGAAAATACTGGAGGCTGCATCTTCGCCTACCTGGCTCTGCGGAAGCCAGCCATATTTGTCGATTATCTCGAATACGATGATTTGGTTAACCGAATCGATGCGGTGCATTTCGGGCATCAGCGCCATTTGCTCTTCTGGAGAGGTAGATTCCGATAGTTTTAACCGGATGCCCTGATCGGTGGCCAATACCTCCTCTAATACCAGCCTGAGTGAGTCGTAAGGTATAGCAGGTGCTGCCTCAACCTGAGTGGTGGTTGTCTCTTGCTGGTTTGGTTGACAACTGGCGAATGCGAGCAGTGCGAAGAAAGCGAGGTAGAGGTGTTTCATTTCTATGAGTCTTAATGTAAATAAGCCGCTACTTCGTCTTCCTGCAGCACCACATCCACACGCTCACGCAGGGTCGTGGCCAGCGAATACCCGGTGTAGGTAGCTGAAACTGGAAATAAGGTATGGTGGCGGTTCACCAAGGTCGCAATCTCGATCTTGCGCGGGTTGTGCGGCAGCAGGGCGTTTAAGGTATAGGCCAATGTTTTGCCTGTGTTCAGTACATCGTCCACAATGATCACCACAGTGTTTTCAAGCGCCGTTCCCTCTGGACTGATGGCAACGGGCGTTTGCAGCGGAGCTGTTTTGTCGAGCGTGACCTGCAGAAGCGTGACCTTGATAGGCGAAATCTTCTCGAGTTCCTGTGCCAGCATGCCTGCCAGGGTATAGCCGTTGCGGTGTATGCCTGCCAGCACAAGGGTCTGTTCCTCAAAGTTCTGCTCGTATACCTCGTAGGCCATGCGGGTGATCTTTTGCTGTATCTGGCTTTGGTCGAGTATCAGGTTTTGCTGTGGGTGTGTCATGTGGGTATCGGTATAAGGTATGGCGCTGTGCCTGAGACAAATTTATATAATTATCGATAGCAACTGCATACCTGAGTAAATGAGTAAAATAATTTGGTTAGTAGCGTTTTAATTTCAAAAATACTTATTAAATTTGCAGTCCGATTCAGAAATTAAGGTTAATAAACGTTTATAATAATGAAAAAAGGCATTCACCCAGAATACAGAGATGTGGTATTTCAGGATATGACGAGTGATTTCAAATTCATCACGCGTTCTACGATGAACTCTGACGAGAAAATCACGATGGAAGACGGCAAGGAGTATCCAGTGATCAAAGTGGAAGTTTCTTCTGCATCACATCCTTTCTACACTGGTAAAAACATCTTTGTGGATACTGCGGGTCGTGTGGAGCGTTTCAACACACGTTACAAGAAAAAATAAGCAGGCATACCACCTGGTTAAAGCGTTTCAAAAAAGTCTTCCCGAGAAATCAGGAAGACTTTTTTATTTTTACCTCTAGTCGAAGCAATTGGCTCGGTTTCTGTTATAGCAAAAGTTATATATAGACGCATACTAAAGCATTGACTATGAAATTGAAAGCTATCTCTCTTTTTGCCTTCCTGTCGCTCTTTGCCTTCGCCTCCTGCGACAAAATCGAAGAAGTTATACCTGAGCCCGGGCCTGTTGACAAAACAGTAGTGTTCCAGATCTTTGGCAGTCAGGATTTCTCCTACAGCCAGTATGCTGAAGAAGAGATAGTGATTCAACTTTTGATTACCAGAACGAACAGGGATGTGGCAGATGCAATTGAAACGGTGGTTTTCGACAGCACCTTTACGATGGCGCTGAAAGAGATACCTGTGCGGGCTAACAGAATAGTGATCAGGAAAACTGTGCCTGCGGTGCTGATTGCTAAGGAGGATGTGTTTATCGGAACGGGTTATACCTACAGGCAGAACTCCTTTGGCAAGAACCAAACCTTTCCTGCCGACCAGCAAGAAAAGAATGTGGAGCTGACTGTCTACTAACGAAAAGATTATACCTAATTAAGCGAGTCTTCCTGAACTATTTCGGGAAGACTTTCTATTTTTGTAACTATGAATATCATTCTCTTCGATGAACCTGTTATCCGGCAGTCGCTGTTGCCGCTGACTTTCACAAGGCCAGTGGCCGAGATCCGCGTTGGCATTATGACCATTGCGGAGAAGTGGCAGACCTATGCGGGAGCAACCGTGTCGTATCTGACGCAGACATACCTGCAGCATAAGTTTCCGGCGCACTACGGTACGCACAATGTTTTTGTGAATGGTGCGGTATGCCCGGATGAAAAGCTGATAGAACAGGTCAAAGCTCTCAAGGTAGGAGAAGGATTGTACTGCGAAGGTATGCTGGTCGCGCTCAATGCCGATAACCTGGACCTGCACGACGCGGCCGAACTGGTTATGCACTCCTCCTCTAAAAAGATGGAATGCATGCCTGAGAGCATCATCCGGGAAGTATGGGAGATTTTCGTGCAGAATGGAAATCAGATTCGCAGCGACTTCAAAGTGTTGACAGAAGGTCGCATAAGCCAGCCTGTTGGTGACAAGTATACCATGGTGTATGGCGAAGAAAATATCTTCATCGAAGAGGGTGTGAAAATCCGTGCAGCCATACTCAATGCGGAAAACGGCCCTATTTACATCGGCAAGAATGCCCAGATACATGAAGGCGCTGTTGTCAAAGGCCCATTTGCGATCTGTGAAGGCAGCAACGTGAATGTAGGCGGCAAAATGCGGGGCGACGTGACCATCGGCCCTTTCTCAAAGGTGGGCGGTGAAGTAGCGGCTTCGGTGATCTTTGGCTATACCAACAAAGGCCACGAAGGCTACCTGGGCAACTCCGTGCTGGGCGAATGGTGCAACCTGGGTGCCGACACCAACACCTCGAACCTGAAGAACAACTACGCCGAGGTGAAGATCTGGAGTTACGCCAAGGGCGGCTTCAAGAGTACTGGTCAGCAGTTCTGCGGCCTGATCATGGGCGACCACAGCAAGTGCGGTATCAACACCATGTTCAATACGGGTACAGTAGTAGGTGTGAGTGCCAACATCTTTGGGGCTGGCTATCCGCGCAACTTTATACCTTCCTTCGCCTGGGGAGGCGCCGCCGGCTTCGAGACCTTCCAACTCCGCAAAGCAAACGAAGTAGCCGAAAAGGTAATGGAACGCCGCAACCTGGCTTATGACAAAATAGAACAGGATATTATGGCGGATATCTTTGAACAAACCCGCGAATACCGGGTGTGGGATAGGAAAGTATAATTGATGGTTGTTAATTGCTGTTTTTATGAAGCGAAATTGTCGCTAACTGAGTAAAGGGCGGCCGTTTGTGTTTGCAACAATCACATAAATACTAAGCAATTAACAACCGACAATCAACAATTAACAATTTACTGAATTGCATTTCTCTCAAATAATAGGACATCAGGAAACGAAAGCCTTATTGGTTAACTCGGTGCGGCAGAACCATGTGGCGCATGCGCAGCTGTTTCTGGGGCAGGAGGGGAGTGCCAATCTGGCCTTAGCACTGGCCTATGCCGCTTACATTAACTGCGAGGACCGGCAGGCCGATGATTCATGTGGAACGTGCAACAGCTGCGTGAAAATTAACAAGCTGGTGCACCCCGATTTCAACTTCGTGATGCCGGTGACCAGCACCAAGTCGGTAACCAAGGATGTGCTGAGCCAGAAATTTCTGACTGAGTGGCGCGAGTTTGTGCTGTCCAATCCTTATCAGGGGCTGAACGAGTGGATGCAGCACATCGGTGCCGAAAACAAGCAGGGCAATATCTCCAAAGAGGAAAGCCGCCAACTGGTGAAGCTGGTTTCCTTAAAGGCTTTTGAAGGCGATTATAAGATCGTGCTGATCTGGCTGCCGGAGCTGATGCACCCTTTTGCGGCCAATGCCTTGCTCAAGTTGCTGGAAGAACCACCAGCTAAAACGCTTTTCCTGTTGGTGTCTCAGTCAGCCGAGAAGCTCCTGGCGACCATCACGTCCCGTACCCAGATCGTGCAGGTACGTGCCTTCACGGAAGAAGAGGTCATCGCATACTTGCAGGAAAAACATGGTCTTGACGACACAGCCGCTTACCAGGTGGCGCAATTGGCTGAAGGCAGTCTGAATGCCGCCACTAAACTCACCAGCGAGGTCAGCAGCGACTACTTTACCTTCTTCACCGATTGGATGCGCAATTGCTACAGCTATAAATTTGACAAGGTGGTGGACTTCAGTGAGGAGTTTCAGAAGCTGGGCCGCGAGAACCAGAAGAACTTTCTGCTCTATGCGCTCAACTTGTTCCGCAAGGTGATGCTCTACGGTGTGGATCCTTCGCTGATAGCTTATTTGCCCTCAAATGAGCTTGATTTCGTACAAAAGTTCTCGAAGCTGATAACAGAAAACAATGCCGATAAACTGACGCAGGAACTTAACGAGGCACATTATCATATAGAGCGAAACGCCAACCCGAAAATGGTGTTCGTAGACAGCTCTATCCAGATTGCCCAGTACCTGCGCAATGCTAACTAAGAAGATATCATGGAAAATAATACAGCGATAAAAACTATCAACATTGGCACACGCGGCAGCAAGCTGGCTCTCTGGCAGGCAAACGCTGTGGCTGATAAATTACAGGCAGCTGGCCTCGATACCGAGATCGTGATCATCAGCACCAAAGGTGACCAGATACTCGACCGCTCCCTCGACAAGATCGGCTCAAAGGGCGTGTTCACAGAAGAGCTGGAGGTAGGCCTGCGCGACGGCAGCATCGACATTGCCGTGCACAGCGCCAAAGATGTGCAATCATCTATACCTGAGGACCTGGAGCTGGTGGCCTTTATGGAGCGCGAGCAGGTAAACGATGTGATTCTGTCGTTCAACCCGGATTTCAAACTGGAGCGTGACAGCAAAGCGGTAATTGGTACCTCATCGACTCGCCGAAAGGCTTTGCTCAGAAAGTATTACCCGAACGTGACCACTGCCGAGTCGCGCGGCAACCTGCAGACCCGCCTGCAGAAGCTGAAAGACGGGCAGTTTGACGCGCTCATGCTGGCCTATGCCGGTGTATTCCGCATGGGCTACGACGACCTGATCGTGCATACCTTCCCGGAAGACGAGTTTATACCTGCCGCCGGGCAGGGCAGCGTGGCCGTGGAGTGCGCCCGTAACCTCGATCCGGAGCTGAAGCAGCAACTGAAGGACGCGCTTGACCATGCAGAAACTCATGTTTGCCTGGTGGCAGAACGCGCTTTCCTGCGCACCATGGAGGGTGGTTGCAGCATACCTTCTTTCGCACTGGCTACTTTAACCGCTGAAGGCAAAGTGAGTATTCAGGGAGGACTAGTAAGTCTGGATGGACAGCAGCATCTGTATGAAAAGTTTGAAGGTGCTAAAGAGGAAGCTGAGTCGCTGGGTGTGAAGCTGGCTGAGACTATTCTTAACCGTGGCGGAGATAAAATCCTGAAAGATATCAGATCCGAAAGAGGAGAGTAATCTGGAAGATTAACCTCGATCTGGATAAATAAAAACGGGCCGCTTGCTTTATGCAGGCGGCCCGTTTCTGTTGTGGGTACAAGTTATACCTGTTATCTATACCTATGCCTCAGCTTCAGCCTTCAAATGTGCCGCTTCAACCGCCTCCGGCGTGAATGGCTGTTTTTTACTGGAGCGTGCATAGGCTAAAAAAGCCTGCATCTCGTTTTTCACGACTGGGGCCAGGATGAACAAGCCCACCAGGTTCGGGATACTCATCGCAAACAGCATCGCATCAGAGAAGGCGACTACGCTGTTCAGTTGAATCGGTGCACCTAATACTACAAAGGCGCAGAACAATACTTTAAAGGAAATGTCAGCCGACTTGGTGTGGCCAAACAGATATGTCCAGGACTTAAGACCATAGTAGGACCACGTAATCATGGTAGAGAAAGCAAACAGGATAACAGCCGCCGCAAGTATAAGCGGGAACCAGTCGATTACGGTGGCGAAAGCCGAAGAGGTAAGCGCTATGCCATCCCCTGTGTCTTGGGTATAGGCACCTGTCACAACTATTACGAGGGCCGTCATGGTGCAGACAACTACTGTGTCAATGAAAGGCTCCAGTGAAGCGACAAAGCCTTCGGTTACAGGCATGTTAGTTTTCACGGCGGAGTGCGCAATGGAGGCGGAACCTATACCTGCTTCGTTCGAGAAAATACCGCGGCGCAGACCTTGAATCATGACTCCAACCACACCGCCGCCAATGGCAGTCGTGCTGAAGGCACCTTCAAAAATAGCTACAAAAGCTGCCGGAATTAAAGTAAAGTTGACCAACAGCACGATGATGGCGGCCAGAATGTAAACCCCGCACATCAGCGGAACCACTTTCTCGGTTACCCGGGCGATGCTCTTCATACCGCCCAAAATTACCAAACCTACCAGCACGGCCATAATTAAACCGAACATCCAGGCATTGCCGCCTCCAAAGAAGGATGCCTCTGCACCGCCTGTTACGGATATAAACTGCTGCGTTGCCTGGTTGATCTGGAACATATTGCCTGCTCCCAAGGCCCCCCCTATGCACATCACTGCAAAAAAAGCCGCCAGGAACTTTCCAAGGCCCTTCATGCCGCGCTCCTGCAATCCTTTTTTCAAGTAGTGCATCGGTCCGCCCGAAACAGTACCGTCGGCATGCACATCGCGGTACTTCACACCCAGCGTACACGAAACAAACTTAGTGGACATACCGAAAAGGCCTGCCATGATCATCCAAAAGGTAGCGCCAGGTCCGCCGAGCGAGATAGCGATGGCCACACCCGCAATGTTTCCCAAACCTACTGTGCCTGACACGGCTGCTGTCAGCGCCTGAAAGTGCGATACTTCACCGGGCGCACCAGGCTGATTATACTTGCCGCGAACGATGTCCAGTGCATACTTAAAGCCTCTGATGTTGACAAAGCCAAGGTATACGGTAAAGAAAAGTGCGCCTGCCAGCAACCACACCAGTATGAGCGGTATACCTGCGCCAGCCACCTGCACCTCGTAGAAGATGATGTCAGAAATGAACTGCGCAGTAGGAGCTACGGCTGCTTCAATCTTTTCGTCGATAGTGGTGGAGGGTGCCTGTGCCTGCACACTGCCTGAAGCAGCGAAGCCAATACCTGTTATAAGTAGTACTTTTTTCATTAAATAAGGGTAGGTAAGTTTAGTCAGCATGCATGAATATAACTTTATTTGACGGAAGTAGGAAATTAACATTTAAATTGCTTCCGCAGGTACAGTATAAAGTTCTAAAAGTGCAAGCCATACCTTGTATACGAACGGGCCTTCTTCACATAATGCTGTAGCTGTGAATTTTATTCTGAAATAGAAGTATTCGTATGGGTGGCAGAAAAAGAGGCCAAAGCGTGAAAAGGTGCCAAAAAGGCTTAAATTTGAAATCCAGACCTAATTTTAGACTAAAAACTCATACCACGAACATGAATCTGCTTAGAAAGATCGCTACTTTCATGATACTGCTGGCCTTGTTGCCTGTTGCCGTGCTGGCTCAGAAAGCACCAAAAGGAAAAGACCAGCTGGTAACTATCGCTACCCCGCATGGCGAAATGAAACTGCTGCTTTACGACGACACGCCCCTGCACAAAGAAAACTTCCTGAAACTGGCCCGTGATGGCTACTACGACGGCACTACTTTTCACCGTGTAATCGATGGCTTTATGATACAGGGTGGCGACCCAAATACTAGGGACGATGACCCGCGCAACGACGGCATGGGTAACCCGGGCTACACAATTCCTGCTGAAATCAAGCCGAAGTACAAGCATGTGCGGGGCGCTCTGGCCGCTGCCCGCATGGGTGACCAGGTAAATCCCAAAAAAGAGTCAAGCGGTTCGCAGTTCTACATCGTGGAGAACCACCAGGGTACGCCGCAGTTGGATGAAGCCTATACCGTGTTCGGGCAGGTAATCGACGGGTTGGATGTAATCGATAAAATAGCTGAGCAGGCTGTAGACGGCCGTAACCGCCCGCTTTCGGATGTGAAAATGACAGTGAAAGTAGAGGATGTGAAAAAGAAGAAGATCACCCGCAAATACAACTATACCTATCCGCAGGCGGAGTAACATTTGTCGTAAAGGCAGCTACTTCCCTGCTATCGCAAAAGAGAATTTTATAGGAAAGACTCAAGCCAGGAGCCTGATTTCTTTTAACAGGAGAAGATTCTTTAACCTGTTAGAAAGTGATTATGGCCTTCCTGATTTACTGCCGGATGTGAGATGATGCAGCGGGAAACCTGGCTTGGAGCGACTTAACCCCATATCAAAACCAAAAACATGAAGAAAATACTTATAACAGGCTCCAACGGCCTGCTGGGTCAGAAACTGGTTACCCTGCTACTTCCCCGCACCGATGTAGAACTGCTGGCGACAAGCCGTGGCGAGAACAAACTGGCTGAGATTTTTCCGACGTTGGCTTTTGCCTCGATGGATGTGACCAACCGCGAAGAGGTTGAAAAAGTAGTAGCCGAGTTTAAGCCAACGCACCTGGTCCATACCGCCGCCATGACGAACGTGGACCAGTGCGAGTCTGACCAGGAGGGGGCTCTTAGGCTCAACCGCGACGCGGTAGCCTATGTGGTGGAAGCCTGCGAAAAGCACAACGTGCACCTGATCCACCTCTCCACGGATTTTATTTTTGATGGCGAAGACGGTCCTTATGATGAGGAAGCTGAGGGTAATCCGATCAGCTTCTATGGCGAGACCAAACTGATGGCCGAGGAGATCGTCAAGCAGGCCAGGTGCAAGTGGGCGATCCTCCGCACGGTGCTGGTATATGGCGTGGTGCACGACTACGGCCGCACTAACATTGTGCTGTGGGTGCGCGACAGCCTGCGGGCCGGTAAAGTGATCAAGGTGGTGACTGACCAGTTCCGTACCCCAACGCTGGCTGAGGACCTGGCCATGGGTTGCTGGCTGGCCGTACAGCACGATGCTGAGGGCATCTACAATATCTCGGGCAAAGAAATGTACACGCCATACGACATGGCGATGCTCGTGGCTGACTATTTTGAGTTAGACAAGTCTTTGATCGATAAGGCCGATGCCAACACCTTCTCACAAACTGCCAAACGCCCGCCGCGCACCGGTTTTATCATCACCAAGGCTGAGAGAGAGCTGGCCTATAAGCCGCATACTTTTGAGGAGGGTATCGCCATGGTAGCCGAACAGGCTGATATGTATTAAAAATATTGAATTTAATATGGTTCAATCAGAACCATTGTTTAAATTGTAAGCTTTAAATCCCTATTATCCGTGCCTTTACACTAAACCAACTAATCTAAACTAACCAACTTTTACCCTTTTTATGAGTGCTAACAAAGAATCATGGGGCTCCCGGGTGGGTCTCATTCTGGCCATGGCCGGCAACGCGGTGGGTCTGGGAAACTTCCTCCGTTTCCCGGTGCAGGCGGTGCAGAACGGTGGTGGAGCCTTCATTATACCCTACCTGGTCTGCTTCCTGGTGATGGGTATTCCGCTCCTCTGGATTGAATGGTCAATGGGCCGCTTCGGCGGAAAGTTCGGTCACCACTCCACACCGTTTATTGTGGACACCATGCACCGCAACCGCCTCTGGAAGTACATCGGGGTATTTGGTATCTGGACTAACATCGCGGTAGCCTCATATTACTGTTACCTGGAGTCATGGACGCTTTCGTATGTGTTCCATTCCATCGGCGGTACCTTCGCCGGGCTTGATCAGAACGGGGTATCTGCTTTCTTCAACGAGTATGTGAGCCTGGGGGAGTCTACCTTCGGAATACCTTACGAGCCGATTGTTTTCTTTGTGATCTGTTTGCTGCTTAACACCTGGATTCTTTCTCAAGGCCTTGCTAAAGGTGTGGAGCGTGTTGCCAAGATCGGTATGCCGTTGCTGATTCTGTTCGGTATATTCCTGGCATACAAAGGCTTTACGATCACAGCAGGCGAAAACGGTGCAATCAACGACAGCTCTGTTGGTCTCAACTTTCTTTGGACACCGAACTTTGACCAACTGTGGTCACCTAGCGTATGGCTGGCTGCTGCCGGTCAGATCTTCTTCACCCTGTCAGTGGGTATGGGTACTGTGCATTGTTACGCTTCCTATGTGCGCTCTAAAGATGATATTGCCCTCAACGCCATGTCAGCCGGCTGGATGAACGAGTTTGTGGAAGTAGTGCTGGGTGCCGCTATCCTCATTCCAATCTCGATCGGTTATCTGGGTGTGGATGGTGTGACCGAACTGGTAAACAGCCAGGGTGGTCTGGGTCTTGGTTTCCGTACCTTGCCATACCTGTTCTACCAGTGGGGCGACGTACTGGGTGCTGTTGCCGGTGTGATGTGGTTTGGCCTCCTGTTCTTCGCCGGTATTACATCATCACTGGCCATGGGTACGCCTTGGATCGGCTTCCTGCAGGACGAGTTCAACTGGAGACGCAAGCCTGCGGCCTGGTCTTTCGGTTTGATCGTACTGCTGCTGGGTATGCCTACGGTGCTGTTCTTCAAGTATGGCGTGTTCGACGAGTATGACTACTGGGCGGGCACTGTTTCGCTGGTAGTGTTTGCCTTGTTTGAATCTATTCTTTTTGCGTGGGTGTTTGGTATGAACAAAGGCTGGCGTGAGATCACCTCGGGCGCCGACATTGAGGTACCGAACTTCTACAAGTACATCATCAAGTTTGTGACGCCGCTGCTCTTGCTTTGGGTGTTTGTAGGCTCTCTCATTACGCCAAAAGGTGGAGACTGGGTGGGAGCACTATCTAATGGATGGGAACTCGACGACAGCTCGATCATCAATAAGATCAAGAACACGAGCCTGAAGCGCCAGCTTGCCGAGGCAACAGATCCGGAAGTGATACAGCAGCTGCAGGATACGCTGTTCTTTGTGAATGCTTCGCGTACATTGTTAGTAGCTGTATTCCTAAGCATTGCACTGCTGGTATACATTGCTTACAAAAAAAGAGTTAGAGAAGGAAGAATTTAGGAAACTATGAATACATCTGCACTTGTTGTCATGCTCAGTACCATTATTTTGGTAACTAGCTTAATGTTATACTTCTTTTACCGGGTGCTGAGTGCACCTCCGAAACCGGAGCCGGATTCTTATCTCGACAACGACGACGAGATAGAGCGGCAGGCTCCGCGGGCATAAAATAGAAATGAGAAAACTCAAGTACTGGATTCGGCGCAACTTTGGCTTCTCGCAAGGTGAGGTAAACGGGTTTCTGGTACTGCTAGGGGCAATGGTGCTGCTGACGGCAGCACCATTGCTATTTAAATGGGTTACAAAACCTGATGCCGCCGCTGTTGAGAGCAGCCCAGCTGACAAACAGTTGCTCGACAGCCTGGTGGCACAACTGGAGGCCAGGCAGCCGGAGAAGGCGGGCAGGAGAGAGGTATACCAGGTGCCGGTGGCGCTACAACCCTTCAACCCTAACCACCTGACGGAAGCGCAGTGGCAGGAGTTGGGCATACCCAAATATATGGCGCAGCGCATCCTCAATTACCGGAACAAAGTCGGCGATTTCACTTACAAGGCACAACTCGGCACCATTTATGGATTGCCTGATTCCGTTTTTCAGCAGCTATACCCTTACATCCAACTTCCCGAAACCAAACCTGACAGGTATAGCCGCAACCAAGGTATAGCCTCCAACTCAGGGACGGCTCCCAATCCGAACTGGGCTAATAGTCCACGTCCACGGGAGCGGTTTATATTGGCACCTTTCAACATCAACTCTGCCGATACCACGGCGTTGAAACAGATCAGAGGCATCGGCAGCAAACTGTCGGCAAGGATCGTGAAGTACAGAGATGGTTTGGGCGGTTTCCACAGCATGGCGCAGGTACAGGAAGTCTTCGGACTGCCACTGGCTGTGGTGGACAGCCTGCAGAAGTATACCTTCGTGCCGAAGTCCAATTCGTTGCAGCAGCTGTCACTCAACCAGGCCAATGCAGAGCAGTTGAGAGCACATCCTTACATCAGCTCCAATGTAGCGCGGGCCATTGTGGCTTACCGGGAGCAGCATGGTAACTTCAGGCAGGTGGAGGATATCCGGCAGATTAAGATTGTGACGCAGGAGCTGTTTGAGAAGATCAGTCCATACCTGGAGTTGTAGGCTATACATGCCTAAGACTGTGCGAAAACCACGAAATGCATAGTGTGAAATTTGCAGAGGGTATTGTCTTTCTCAATGCAGATATATACTATATTTGCCAACAGCAAAAGCATTTGAAAAACAAACAACAGCCCACCTTGCAGTCCTCTGCCGGCGACCATTTTACTTTATGAAACATCTTTTACTTTCTCTTCTGTTGCTGCTTGCAGCGCAGTACAGCTATGCTCAAACCGACACACTTTTCACGACTAGCGCAACCATACCTTGCATAGTAAAAGAAATAACTCCTGAGACGGTGAAGTATTCCCATGTAGGAGAGGAGTTGATCAATTCAGTGTACAGGAATGCTGTGCAGAAAATAGTGTTCCACAATGGACGTGTGCAGGCATTCACGGAAGCGGCCGCATTCAAAAAAGTAAGCAGTAGAAATGACTTTGACAACGTGACTGTAACACAGCTCGAAGGAGATGTGAAGGGATTGTTTAAAATAGGAGAAATCAGCTCGGCGGCCCAGGGTGCAACGCTATTCTCTGATATGGGGGCAGTAAAGGACCGCGCATTCCGCAAAATCAAGATTGTTGCAGCAATGATGGGAGCGAATGTCATATACCTGACGCAGCACCATACCGTGGCAAACAGTTTTAACATTCATAACCACAGCACCAGCTCAACTGCCGGGACATTTCTTTCAGGAGCAGTATATACAACACAATTACTAAACGTTGAAGAGTTCAAAGCAAGAGTAGCTGGCAAGACAGAATTCAATGTGATAGAAAAAGCAAGCTTCAAGAGCGGCTCAAACGACATGACGGTATATCCTTCCAAGTATAAATTCAAACTACGGGAGGTGAAGAGTGAGAATGGCGTGATAGTGTTGGATGGTGACCTGCAAGGAGCGAGCAGGTATAACAAGTTCAGAATAGCGTCTTTTGACGAAAACTTCTTCTACATTTTCTATGAAGAAAAAGGCGTGTCCTATAACGTAAAGCTTGCGATATAGACTATGCGTGAAGCCGTGCCGGTTAATTTACCTGTAGCTAGCTGACAGGCCCAAAATCAAGCTTTACTGCTGTGTTGCACTGATCAGCCGCTCCGCCTTTTCCAGTGCCTGGCGTTCGCTCTTGAAAGAGAGTAACTCTTTTGCCGCTTGCAGGTCTACCCAGCGGGCTTCATTCACCTCCCAATCGTGCTGGCCGATGTCGCCTGACTGGTAAGCGAGCAGGTAGAAAAGCACACACTTGTGAAAGCGAACCCGCTGCCCAGCCTTGTTGCCCACATACCAGTACTCAATCGTATCGATCTTCTCAACCAGCGTGGCTGTCACGCCAGTTTCCTCCTGCACTTCACGTACGGCAGTCGTTTCAGGAGTCTCGCCGGGGTCTACTATACCTTTGGGTAGCTGCCAACGGGCAGGTTTGCCAACCGAGATCAGAGCCACCTCTATACCTGAAGGCCCACGTTGAAACACCACGCCACCGGAAGATACCTGCTCTAGCGTGGGCAGGCCAGATTTGGCGTGTTCCTCTTTTTTTGAAGCGTCAGACATTACTTTGATCTATCCAATTAATGATCACTGACCAGCCACAGGCTCGGCCGGAGGGGCTGGCATCTTCTTCTGCTGTTCGTTCAGCCAAAGCAGGCCGGGGTTATAGGCCATGTCGTGCACACCTTCAAACAGCGTTAACCTGACATTGGCTGACTCCCGCACGAACACAATTTTGGGGTCTTTCGCTCCGAAATATTTGTCGCGGGTAGTAGCGCCTTCCATTCCTTCGGGCAGGGCCTGCTCTTCCAGGATGTAGTCAATTTCCTTTTGGGAGATGGTATCGGCAGGATTGGCCAGTATATTAAAGGCCCTGATGGAGTGGTCAGGTGGCACGAGAACATCGACTGTGCCATGCGCCAGGAAGATCGGGACCTCTTTGGCATTGTGGATGTAGGTGCTTGGGCTACGGCGCTTGCATTCTTCGGCGGCAGGCGTGCCAGGTATAGGCTCCCCGCCACAGGCTGTTACTACGTGTCGGTTGTAGTCACGGTGCGGGTAGTTCTGGCTGAAAGCATACCAATCCACCAGGTCGAACACAGGGACCCAGGCCACTACACCGGCCCATATCTCAGGATGCCGCCCTGCTGCCACCAAGGCTGTCATGGCACCACCGGAAGACCCCAGTATGTAGATACGCGACTCGTCAATTTCAGCGTTTGCTTTGGCATAATTCACGGCATCCACCAGGTCCTGTATCGCTAGGTCGGATGCCATGGCTTCCGGTTTATCAAACTTGCCCCGGTAGTTGGGGTGTATAAAGGCCCAATCGTACTCTTTGGACCAAAGCGCAAAGGGAATGCTCACTTCCTGCAGGTATTCGCTGCTCCAGCTGTGCAGCATCACCAGCAAGGGGCGGGGTCCAGTGGTTTCGGAGGTATAGAACAGCGCTGGCTGCTCATTGCCATCGATTGTAGACTTGATCTTGATTTCCTGTATTTCAGGTACTTGCTCTTTCCACTTTTGAATACTCTCGTCGGCAAACTTGGAAGGGTATTGTTTGGAGGTGGTGTACTCATCCATACGAGCCACTTCCTTCTCCATCCGCTCTTTGCGGCAGGCAGACAGCAGCGTGAGGATCAGCCCGAGGAACAGGAGCAGATTAATGGGTTTTTTCATAGTAAATGTCAGTGCAAATCGGATGCAAGCTACAGCTTGTGCGTGATACTACAACTGCTGTTCAGGTGAAAATGTTATAAGGAAAGCAGATCACAAAAGCACAAAATAGCTTTACAGGAATTTTTATTCCATACGGGTAAATATGCACTATAGGTTAAGCGGCAGGGCTTACCTATTGGGTTTATGCAGTTTACAGGTTAAGAGCCGTCTTGGCTACGACTCGGGTGAAGATTGGTCCCTTTGCGTGGCATCAGGAAGGCGTAGAAAATGAAGCTGACGAGCAGGAACTCCTGTATCTCCCAACTTTTCCCATCCCTTATAAGCAGCAGGCTGAGAAAGGCCAGCGTATATAGCAGCGTTTGCAAAGGGCTCGGCAATGGGAGCCGGATCTTGTCCGCCAGCTGCCTGAACCACTGCCAGCGCCGGTATAGCAGCGGGAAACCCAGAAATTAAAAGAACACCCCTGCATACAGCATCTTGCCAAATACAAGCTTGTTCAGGTTCACGCCATATAGATGGATGTTGTGGAAGGTGAGCTCACTTTGCGGATTGATCTTCTCCAGCTCATCAGGAACCTCAAAGCCCAGCAGGCGCTGCCCCCAGGATATCTCTTCGCCAAAACCGAAGAAAAACACGGCAGCCGCGGCATAATAAAAAGCCATGGCCCATCTGCCGTCCATCCTGGGTGCCTCATAAAAGCAGTAAAGTGAAGTGGCAAGCAGAAAAAGTGACGTGGAATACTCGATATAGCCGTCTTCGGTGGTATAGTTGTAGAAGAGGCTTTTATCCTGAAAATAAAACACAATGCCAAGTAAAACATGAACCAGTGTGAAGGTATAGAGAAATGGAGTAAGCAAGGCTGTTGCACTGATGGCAGTAGGTTTCATGCTTACTTCAGAAGAAGGAAGCGCATAGAGCGATCTGAATTTTCTGATCGGATTCATTAGTAAGAGAACTGTGCAGTCATTTTAACCTTATATGTGCTGTATCCATTTAATAAACAGGGTCTTATAAATTATTTTACGGACTCGCTGCCGGAATGATGACGATCTTATCGCTTCCAAGTCCACTAAATTCATGTTAACTTGCCGTAATGCTGCCGACTTGCCGTATAGCTACAGACTATTCTGCAAATCCATCCGTTTTCGGAGCAATACACTTTATGAAATCCATTCTCAAAAGCTACCGCCATCGTCTGCTTAATCTGAGCGCCGGCAACAGAGCCCTGTTGCTGCTGCGGCTTTCGCGTGAGCTGCACCTCGATGTAAATGAGCTGGATTTTATCAACAACAAACCCGCTTTCCATGTGCTGGAGAAGGTGATCAGTGGCAAAACCGCTGTGCTGGCTCCCTTTGCCGACAGTCGCTATGCCCCCGTGACGCCAGTGAGCCAGCGACTGCGCTATATCCGTCGCAAAGCCGACCTGATACTGGAGGAGCGCGGTAGCCGGGAGCTATACCTGGGCTGGCCTTTTGTGCATGGCAAGTTCGCCGATGGCACCACCGTGCGCTGCCCGCTGCTGTTCTTTCCGGTGCAGCTGCAGGTAAATGGCAAGCAGGAGTGGGAGCTTATACCTGATCCGTCGCAGCCGGCGCAGTTCAACCAGAGTTTTGTGCTGGCCTACGCGCACTACATGGGCACACCGCTGGCCGAACCCTTGCTTGAGCTCGACCTGGGCACACTGCCCACGCACCCGCTGGAGTTTCGCACGCAGGTATACGAACTGCTGAAAGAGAACCAGCTGTCGGTGCACGCAGGCCGTGAGTTTTTTACGGATAAACTCAAGCCATTCCACGATTTCCGCAAAGCTGATTATGAAGCCGACCTGAAACCCGGCCAGCTATACCTGGAGCAGGAAGCTGTGCTGGGCCTGTATCCGCAAGCTGCCTCTTACTTGCTAAGCGACTACGATGAGCTGCTGCAGCGTGAGGGGCTGCAGGAGATGGAAGAACTGTTCGCGGCACCCGATGCAGGTATAAGCCAGGCAGCCACACAGGCGCAGCATACCTTTACCGCTTTTGCCATGGATGCTTCGCAGGAGGCCGCCTTGCAGCAGGTGAAGCAGGGGCGCTCGCTGGTGGTGCAGGGGCCTCCGGGCACAGGCAAGTCGCAGCTTATCTGTAACCTGGTGTCGGACTTTACGGCCCGGGGCAAACGGGTGCTGGTGGTGAGCCAGAAACGTGCCGCCCTCGACGTGGTGCACCAGCGCCTGTCATCAGCGGGGCTCGGTCCTTTTGCCGCCCTGGTGCACGACATCAACGCCGACCGCAAAAACATCTACCAGCAACTGCTGCTGCAAATAGACCAACTGGAGGAATACAAGAAACAGAACCACGCCCTCAACAGCATTTACACCGACCGCACTTTCCTGGAAGTGAGCCGCGCCATCAACCAGTGCCTGCAAAAGCTGGAGGCTTTCCGTACTGCCCTGTTCGACAGCAGTCGTTGCGGCTGGTCGCCCAAAGAGCTATACCTGCGCTGCAGCCTGCAGCAGCCCCACGTGCGGCTCCCGGAGGTGTTCAGGCAGTTTACAGCGGATACTATCAATGATTTTCTGCCTCGTCTGCGTGCTTGTTTGCAGCAGGGTATTGTGCTGGAGCAGCCTGGCTTCATCTGGAAAGAGCGCCACAGCATGCAGGGCTTTGGCTGGCCGCAGCGGCAGGAACTGGAGCGCACCATTGAGGCGCTGCCTGAGCAGTACCGCGCCTTGCAGCAAGGGATAAGCCAACTCAGCGGTTCGGACTTCGAACTCAGCAGCCTGGAGCGCTACCGCACCGCCTACGATACCCTGGACGAACTGCAGCACATGCTCGAGCAGGAAGGGGTGCCCGAAGTACTGCAACCGCTACTGCGCAAGCAGGCCAAAGCTTCGGAACTGAAAAAACTGGTGCGACAGCTCAAAGGGCTATACCTGGTGTGCCCCACTCCGGACGCAGCCATACCTGTCGAGCAACTGACGCTGGTGAAGTCGGCCATCGCAGCCTATGAGGCGCAGCAGAAAGATTTCCTGAAAGGTATAGGCTGGTTTTTCTCGCAGGATAAAAAAGTGCTGCAGCAGGCATTGGGCAAATACAAGCTTGAACTGACACCCAGGGGAGTAGGCGAACTGCAGCGGCGCATCGAACTACGGGAGCAGGCACAGGAGCTGATCAAAGCCATTAACAAGAGCATTGGTTATACCTTACGACTGGAAGATAACCCAACACCGATGCTGCAAAAGCTGGAGGTAGCAGAGCAGGCCCTGGAGGCGCACCAACTGCTCAAGCAGCTGCATCGGGAGCGTGTGCTGCACGAAAAGATGTGGCTGGAGACGAACTTGTCAGGGCACTTGCAGGCCCTGGCGCAGGCACTGCAAGTGTTTGAGCAGCGCTATGGCCAGTGGGAGCAGTGGCTGCCTAGAACCCAGATAGAAAAGCTGACAGAACAGGAAGGCTACAGCAAGCTGATGTTGGAAAACCTGCAACAGTACTTTGAGCAAATGGTGGCCTACGACGAACTGAACAGCACACTGACTGTAGCCGAACGGGAGGTATGCCGCCAGGTGCTGCACGAAGGTATAGCCACCGCACAAGCCGGAGAAGTGCTGTTCCTGAACAGTCTGTACCTGGCATGGCTGCACGAGCTCGAAAGCCAGAGCCCCGAACTGCGCATGCCCGACAGCGGCGAGCTAGACCGCATAGAACAAGAACTGCAGAGCCTTCTGCAGCAAAAGCAGGACCTGAGTCAGGAAATCGTACTGTCGCGGCTGCGAGAGCAGACTTACCGGCAAATGGAGTACAACCGCTTGGGCAATGCTGTGACCTACCGCCGCCTGCATGCACAGGTCAGCAAAAAGCGCAGCCTGTACCCAATCCGCAAACTGTTCGAACTGTTCAGCGAAGAGATCCTGAACCTGGCACCCTGCTGGCTGGCATCGCCCGAAACGGTATCGGCGGTGTTCCCGCTGGAGCGCTGCTTCGATCTGGTGATCTTTGATGAGGCTAGCCAGTGCTTTGCTGAGACAGGTATACCGGCCATGCTGCGCGGGCAACAGGTGGTAGTGGCCGGCGACGAGCAGCAGCTGCGGCCATCAGACCTGTACCGCTCACGCTGGGGCGGCAACGGTGACGAAGAACCAGAAGAGCTGACGGCGGAGTCGCTTTTGCAGCTTTGTGGGCTATACCTGCCGCAGACCATGCTCACACAGCATTACCGCAGCCGTTTCCCGGAGCTGATCGATTTTTCGAACCGCAACTTCTATCGCAACCGCCTGGAGCTTATACCTGAATTGCAGGATGTGAATGCCCGCCAGCCTGCTATTCAGTTCGTGAAAGTACAGGGCCTATGGCAGCAAAACAGCAATCTGCCAGAGGCTGAAAAAGTGGTAGAGCAGGTGCTTCAGCTGTTGCAGAGTGGTGTACAGGATATAGGTGTGATCACCTTCAACTACAACCAGCAGATGCTGGTGCAGGACCTGCTGGAGCAAAAAACCCAATTGCAAGGTATAGCCTTGCCGCAAACCATAACGGTGAAAAACATCGAGAACATGCAGGGGGATGAGAAGGAGGTGGTAATCTTATCGGTAGGGTATGCGCCTGACGTAAAAGGCCGCATGGTGATGCAGTTTGGTAGCCTGAACCAGGCAGGCGGCGAAAACCGTCTGAATGTGGCGATCACCCGTGCCCGGCAGATGGTCATCGTGGTGAGCAGTATCCGGAGTGAGCAGTTGCTGGTAGACAACTCACAGCACGCGGGCCCTAAGCTGCTTCGCGATTACCTGCACTATGCCCAGCAAGTCAGTCGTCGCTATTTCAAGTACGAGCCGCAGGTACTACCTATGCCGGCGCAGGTGCCGATGCTAAAAGAGCAACTGGTCCAACTGGTGCCTGCTTTGCAAGCCGCTGTGCCTTTTGCTGACCTGACCATAGTGGAGGAAGGCACCTATAGCAGCGTCGTACTGACCGATGATGACCTATACTTCAACAACCTCTCGGTTCGCCATGCCCACGCTGATATTCCCAGGCTACTACAGCAAAGGCAGTGGCCTTTCCAAAGAATCTACAGCCGACAGTTCTGGGCCAACAAAGATGCGCTGGTGAGAAAGTTAAAGGGATTGGGAGTTAGAGAGTTGGGGAGTTGAGGAGTTTGAGAGTTAGAAAGTTATCATGTAGCGACGTTACACCGTAACGTCGTGTTGGGATGGCATAGCGACCTGCCCATACGTGCGCTGGCAACAATCAACAATTAGCTATCAATAATTAAATAATGCTCATCAAACTCTTCACCCTGTATGTTTACCTGCAAACGGCTTTGTGTGGCTGCGGAGCGGACAGGCGCAACAGCGACTTTGAACGACTGCGGAAAGATTACAAGGTGAAGGTGCAGCGAATCGAGCGTTTAGATAGCCATATTAAAGAGAGTTCAGGACTTGCACATGCATCGGACAGCACCTTCTGGACGCACCCTGACAGTAGTTTTCCGGCTGAGTTATACCTGTTTAACCTAAAGGGGGAGCTGTTGCGAACCGTGCCATTGCCGCTGCCCAATCGGGACTGGGAGGAGCTGGCGCAGGACGGGAAGGGAAACTTGTATATAGGCGACTTTGGCAACAACGCCAATGCCCGCCGCGACCTGCGGGTGTTCAAGGTGCAGCAGGAGGGGATGACCGTGCAGGACACTACCTATTTCAACTTCGCTGATCAGCAGGAGTTTCCACCGCAAGCCAGGGAGCGCCACTTCGATCTGGAGGCCTTCTTTTACCGTACTAACAGTCTGCACCTTTTCACCAAGAGCCGCGCCCGCAAGGGTATCACCCGCCGCTATACCTTGCCCGCTTTAGGCGGTGCCTATACCTTGGAGCCGCAGGAAGAACTGCGTGTCAGTTCCGCGATCACTGCTGCTGACAGCGCCCCAAATGGAAAAGATTTTGCCTTGCTTGGGTATGGGCGGCTATACCTGTTTGAGCCCGAAGATGAGCAGGTACAATTTACAGGCAAGCGCTACTGCCTGCCGCTGGGCCGTACAGGCCAGGCCGAGGCTTTGCTATACCTGTCGCCCACAGAGCTGCTCATCAGCAACGAAAATGGAAAGCTATACCTGGTTAGCTTTGAGCCGAAGCGCTAACTTTCATCATCGCCTTTAACCTATCACCAGCATGATCGGTTTATAAGTAAAGCTGTATAATGACACGGTAGAAGGCCCTGGTACGTATAGCTAACATACCTCATAACAGATAAGACTATGCGACAAACGATATTGGTAACTGGCGCTACAGGTACGGTAGGGCGTGAAGTGATAAAACAACTGGCCATGCAGGATGTGAATGTGCGGGCGGGAGTACACTCTGTCATCAAAGGCGAAAACCTAAAGCGATTGCCAGGTGTGGAGATTGTGGAGATCGACTTCCGAGACCCCAACTCGCTGCACGCAGCTTTCACGCATATTGATGTGCTCGTGCTCATCACGCCACTTTCTGAAGACCAGCTGGAGATGGCTCGCAACTTGGTAGAAGAGGCCAGGAAACAGTATGTAAAACATATCGTGAAACTTTCAGCACTGGGTGCCGGAGCTGAGCCAGGTATACAGCTCGGCCGCTGGCACCGTGAAATGGAAACATACGTAGAAGAGAGCGGCATCCCCTATACCATTCTTAGGCCAGCTGGCTTTATGCAAAACCTCGTGAACCACTGTGCTGACTCAATAAAACGTGATGGCAAATTTTACATGCCAGTAGGGGAGGGAAAGGTAAGCTACATCGATACCCGAGATATAGCGGCAGTAGTTGTGGAGGTGCTGCTGTCTAAAGAACACCTGGGAAAGATATATGAGCTAACCGGACCAGAGGCACTTTCACATCATGAAATGGCTACGTTGCTGGGCGAGGCAACAGGCAAGCATGTAGACTTTGTGGATGTGCCCGAAGAGGCAGCCCGTGAAGCCATGAAGTCGCATCGTAAACCTGCGCCAATTGCCGATGCTTTAATGGAACTATACGCAGCGTACAAGGCCGGTAAATCAGCTAAGGTAAGCAATACAGTTCAGGAAATCACAGGTCGCTCCCCTCATAGTTTCCGGCAATTTGCACAGGATTATCAGGAGTGCTTTTGACTGGCCGGGTATAAGATAGTCTGCCAATTCCAGCATATAAAAGAACTGTAGAGCGATAAAAAGAGAGCGCCTTCCCTGAGTCAGGGAAGGCGCTCTTGCTTTAGCTTATTGCTGGTTAGTCCAGATCACGGTAACGGTCGCTTCTTCTTGTTTCGAAGCCGCTGCTGTCGTCGCCGTAGCTGGAACGTCCGCGCTGTGAGTAATCCTGGTCACCCATGCCGCTGCGATAGTTTTCGCGGGAAGATGAGCCCTGGTTATCGCTGTAGTATGACGTGCCGCTGTCCATAGAACCATAACGGCTCTGGTCGCCGCCGCGTCCGCCCTGGCCATAGCCACCTTCACGGTAGCCACTCTGGCCATAGCCACTCATGCCGCCACCTCTGGAAGAGGCGCCGCCCATAGAACCACCGCCCATGGAGCCACTGCCACCAGACGAGCCGCCGTAGCCGCCGCTCATACCTGAGCCCATGCCGCCGCTGGAGCCGTAGCCGCCTTGCGAAGAAGAACCGTAGCCGCCCTGCGAGCCGCTGCGTCCGCTCATAGAACCGTAACCGCCCTGCGAAGATGAGCCGCCGTAGTCGGCACCTTGTGAACCGTAGCGGGAAGAGCCGTAGCCACCCTGTGAACCAGAGTTGTCATCATAAGAACGGCTGCCTCTATTGCGGTCCTGAGATGAACGATACTCGTCATTATAAGAGCCGCCACGGGATCCGTAGCCACCTTGTGAGCCATAACCACCCTGCATCGAGCTCTGGGAGTCATATCCTCTCTGCGAACCATAGTCATCTCTGTCATACTCGCTCATACCTCTGGAAGAGCCATAGCCCATAGAACCATAACGGTCGCGATCGCCGTAGCCACCACCGCTCATGCCGCCGCCTCTGGAAGAGCCGCCGCCCATAGAACCACCGCCCATGGAGCCACTGCCACCAGACGAGCCGCCGTAGCCGCCGCTCATACCTGAGCCCATGCCGCCACTGGAGCCGTAGCCACCTTGCGAGCTGCCGTAACCACCCTGAGAGCCGCCGCGGCTGCTCATAGAACCGTAGTCTCCTTGAGATGACGAGCTGTAGCCGCTGGAATCGCCATAGCCGCGCTGCATGTCACTACCCCCGGAGGAACCACCGTAGCCACCTTGAGAGCCTCGCTGACCATAGTCACCCTGACCGTAACCTTGCTGGTAACTGCCTTGGCTACCATAGCCGCCGTGCATATTTGTTCTGGATGATCCGGAGCCTGTCATGCTGGAGCCATAGCCTTCCTGGCCACTCATGCTACCACCATAGCCGCTCTGAGACGAGCCGCCGTAGCCACTCTGAGAAGGTCCTTGGTTGCTGCTGGTGTAGCCGCCGCCTCGGTTACTGAAATTGCCACTCTGGCCGCTTTCATAACTGCCGTAGTTACCCTGCGATGAGTTACCCTGTGTGCCGAATGCACCAGAAGAGCCTCCGGAGATCATACCTCCCTGTCTGTCGCCTTCTCTATCCTGATAGCCTCCCTGAAGCCCACCGCGTGTCGTGCCGTAGTCCTGGTCCTGGTAGCGTGTGCGGTTGCCTTCCATACCACCCTGGTTGCCATAGTTAAAACCACCTTGTGAGCCCCAGTCAGACTGAGAGGAAGAACCGTAACCGCCCTGGGATGAAGAGCCGCCGTAGCCACCGCTCATGCCGCCGCCAGAGCCACCCCGGTTCATAGAACCATAGCCACTGCTGTCGCCGTAGCCGCGCTGCATGCCACCGCCTTGCTGTGATGAGCCGTAGTCACCCTGATAGCCGTAGCCACTCTGGCCGCCATAGCCGCCACTGTTCTGCGAGCCATAGCCATAGCCACCTTGTGAGCCGTAGCCCTGCTGGTCGCCAGAGTTCTGGCCTCCTCCCTGCTGCGAACCATAACCTCCCATGCCGCCTTGCTGGCCACCCATGTTGCCGGAGCCTTGGTTGCTTTGCTGCGAACCACTCAGGCTGCCATAGTTCTGGTCGCTGCTACCCATAGATGAGCTACCGCCCATTGATGAACTGCTGCTACCTGAGTCGCTGCTCTTGCCGCTTTTAGAAGTAGAAGATTTAGCTGTTTTGGAATCGGAAGACTTGGCAGAAGTCTTGGAGCCTGATTTAGCTTTGGTGCCTGATGATGTCTTGCTTTCAGAAGAAGCCGACTTGCTGCTGCTGCTCTTGGAAGTAGGATTAGAGCCTGAAGAGGATGATGCGCTTGTGCCGGAGTTTCCCTGGCCGGAGCTCCCTTGGTTTGATGAACCCATATTGGAGCCGCTTTGGCTGGAGCTGCCCGATGACATGCCACTGGACATGCTTCCAGACTGGCTGGATGATTGGTTTTTTTCGTTTTCTTTCATAGTTCTGATCTCCTCAGTTTATAGTTATAGATTAATTGGAATGGTAAAGACCCATTAGCACGTCTCATTGCCACAGCCCAACAACAGGTGCCGGGAAAGTGGCAAATCGCTTGTTCAGTTTGCAGCAAAAAAATGGTAATTATACCTTTTTACTTAGTGTAACTGAACGTTTTAGCTATACGAACCTCGTGTGGGAGGGTTATTGGGCAGGATAGCATGGAGTACCCGAAAAGACTTGCCGGATGCACATGCACTAATGGGGCATAAGGGACCGGGAAGATCAGCTATGTTTCTGATTCAGATCGGCTTATTATATTTTTCTGAATTTGGTTATTTATAAGAACTTATTTTTTACCTTTGCTTCCATTATTAACAATTATTTATCATGCAAACAGGTAAAGTAAAATTCTACAACGTATCGAAAGGCTTCGGATTCATCATTGCTGACGATACAAACCAAGACATCTTCGTTCACCAGACTGGTCTTGTTCACGAAATCCGTGAGAACGACCGTGTTTCTTTCGAAGTGAAAGATGGCAAAAAAGGATTGAATGCAATTAACGTAGAGCGTATCTAAGTTAAAGATCATATAGCCCTTTAGGCAGGGCATTCATCTATTTTGACCCGCTCAGTTTACTGAGCGGGTTTTTTATTTTATCCCGTTTTCAGCTTCTTTTTCTTCGCTGCGCTCCTCACCTTTTTCCAGGCCTTCCTGTATCAGTTCGTTTGCCTCTTCATGGTCTTCGGCATCTGCTTTAGGAGGCTGCTGTTCCTCCTCATGCTTCGGCTCATAGTTTAGCGTGATCAGAATGGGGAAGTGATCGGAACCGAACTTTGGCAGGCGCTCCATATGCACAAGCCGGAACGAAGGATCATAAAAGACATGGTCCAGGGGGTAGCGGAATAGTGGTATGTAAGCATTGTACGTGTTATAAAAACCACGGCCAACCCGGGGATCCAGCATGCCACTGATCTGCTTGAACAGCTTGGTGGTGCTTGACCAGGCCACATCGTTCAGATCACCGGCTACAATAGAAGGGCGCGGTGATTTCTTGACAGCCTTGGCGGCAATCAGGAGTTCTGCTTCCCGGGTCTCGGTGTTCTGCATAAGCCGCGGCGGCTGAGGATGCACCGTGTACAAGTCGAACTTCAGACCGCTTGGCAGCTCCACTACTGTATAAAAAGAAGGGATGTCGTCTTCCACCATAAAGCGGATCTCACTATCCAGCAGCTTGAACTTGCTGTAGAGCAGCATGCCGTAGGTATTCTCCAGCGGCTTTTTGATCGCATAAGGGAATCGCTTGTCCAACTCAGGCTGAAGGTGTTCATGCCAGGCATGGTTAGGTTCGTTGATCAGCACAATATCAGGGTCGGTACGCAGTACGAGCTGTAAGAACTGCTCATACTTTTTATTGGTCATGCGCACATTCGAAATCATCAGACTGATAGCGTTGGCGGGCTTCTGCACTTCCGTGCGCAGGGCTTCTCTGGAAGCAAGTGGCGTAAAGTAGTAGACAAAGCGCATTTCGTTGACAATAGCCAGGGCCCAAAGCACGAGCATAGCAATCTCACCGGTGCTACCTGTCACACCATACAGTGCGATGTAGGCCACAAGTACACCTGTCAGCAGTATGGCCACGTGAAAGCGCGGAAAATCCAGCACTCTGATCCACCACAAGGGGGACTTAATGAGCGGCAGAAATGAAAATAGCGTCAGAACAAATCCGGCTATTTGGAGGGTGAGCTTCATATGGGTGCAAGCAAATAGGTATGGTACAGTAAGATATACTGCATACTTTCAACAGTAATTTTTTGTTGTAAGTACCTTCGGTTTCTTACCAGGGTCTAAAGTATTCGCTATAAAGTATAGGAAGCTCAGCGGTACAAAAGAAAAAGGGCCGAAGCTATACACTAGCCCCGGCCCTTTTTACAGGAACTGTACCTGTTTCTAATTGGCAACTTCTTCTACACGCACGCCCACTGCCAGAATGTTAGGTAGCGGGTCACGGCGCATGTATTGCGTCAACTGCAGGCGGTAAGTGCCCGCCTGCGGGAAGGCAACCTCCTTTAGCGCAACTGACTGCATGTCGTAAATGTCGCTTGAACCTTTTCCTTCAGGTTTGCCTGTTTTGGCATCCATCAGATGCAGTTCGTGCAGCGCTGCCGATACCTCACTGCTATCAGGGGCCGTCAGGCGGTGCTGCAGGTATAGGTTATAGTAGTCATAGGCCAGTGAGTAGCGCACATTGAAGTACACGTTATACCTTTTGGTCGTGTCGTCAATGGCAAACTCAAAAACCGGCGCATTGTCCACTGTCCAGTTCTTATCAGGCAGTTCTATGTTCTGCTCATATACCCGCGAGGGGTCGCAAGCCGTCAGTAGTAAGGTGCCTGCTACTGCCAGCATTAGCATCATGTTACGCATCAGGCGAAGGTGTTTTTGGTTGGTTTGGTTTTGGACCACGGTTCGGTCTGCGTGACTTCTGACGTTTGGGCTGCTGTGATGCACCATCGCCCTGAGGCGGCTGTCCATCCGGTCTGCCTTCGCCTCGCGGTTGTCTAGGCTCTCCACCCTCCCGTGCAGGTCTGGGCTCACGCGGCTGCTTTTCGTCTCCTCTCGGCTGTCTTTCCTCCCTGTTTTCACGTCCTTCGCGATTGCCACGGTTGCGTGGCGGGCGCTGCTTTTTAGGTCGCTGCCCCTGCTCGGCTGGCTGTGCTTCGGTGGCTCCTGTTTGAGGAACTATAGTAGCTTTAGCCTGTTGATCAACTGCCTTGGCCTCACGTGGGCCTCTGTCACGGCCACGGCCTTCCCGCTGACCTCTGCCTTCCCGCTGCCCTTTGTCCTCACGCGGAGCTCGCTGCTCTTTGGGTTCGCGTGCTTCACCTTGATTACGTGGCTGGCTTTGTTTGGCCTCTGCACCTTCAGCGGCAGGTTTTTTCTTCTTTTTCTTCTTTTTCTTATTCTTAAACTTGTCGTCGAGTCGCTCGAGACTACCCTCTACCTGGGCCACAAACTCATTCTGCTTCGGCTCATTTACGGGCTCTTCTACCAGCATTTCAGGCACTATACCCTGGCTGTTCATCTTCAGGATTTCCTGCACTCGCTCCACCGGCACCGGGTACCAGTTGTTGTCGCCTCTGTAGCCAAACCACATCATCTTTTTGAAGATATCGGTTTTCTGCAACATGGCATCCCCCTGCTTGGTCTGCAACGGACGCGACACGGTAGGTATATCCTTAAGCGCCTCCATATAAGTTTCCAGCTCGTAGTTGAGGCAGCACTTCAGGCGCCCGCACTGGCCAGAAAGCTTGCTTGGGTTGAGCGAAAGGTTCTGGTAACGGGCCGCCGTGGTAGACACGCTCTTGAAATCAGTGAGCCAGGT
The DNA here is from genome assembly GCF_058932855.1 of Pontibacter sp. LHS1. Classification (NCBI taxonomy): domain Bacteria; kingdom Pseudomonadati; phylum Bacteroidota; class Cytophagia; order Cytophagales; family Hymenobacteraceae; genus Pontibacter; species Pontibacter sp. LHS1. The sequence continues at coordinate 23,770 of NZ_JBZYWF010000004.1, read as the reverse complement.
TGAGCAGCACAGTTCGCGTCCGCATGAGCCTATACCTCCCAGGCGTCCCGCCTCGTGGCGAAGACTGATCTGGCGCATCTCGATGCGTACCTTAAACTCCTCCGCCAGCTTCTTGATCAGGTCACGGAAGTCAACGCGGTCGTCGGCAGAGTAGTAAAACGTCGCCTTGGAACGATCGGCCTGGTACTCCACATCCGAAAGCTTCATTTTGAGGCCCGTCTGCTGGATAATCTCACGGGAGCGATACATGGTGGCAGCTTCCTGCTCCTGCACTTCGCGCAGTTTCTCCAGATCGCGCTCATTGGCGATGCGGTAGATGGTGCGGATCTCCTCGTTGTTATCCACTTTCTTTTTGAGCATCTGCAGGCGCACGAGTTCGCCTTTCAGCGACACAGTACCTATGTGGTGCCCATTTGGCACGTCTACTACCACCGGGTCACCGGTTGTCAGGTCGAGTCTGTTTATGTTGCGGAAGAAATCTTTCCGTCCTCCCTTGAATCTTATTTCTACGATGTCGAACTCCTCAAACGCGGTTGGTATCTCCATATCGCTGAGCCAGTCGAACACATTTAAACGGTTGCAGCCACCAGTGCTACAGCCGCCGTTGCTTTTGCAGCCACCCGGTTTTTCGCTGGTGCCGCATCCGCCACTAGAACATGAACTACATCCCACTATTTATATCTCCTATATAGCCGTGAGGCTTCTTGTTTTCTTATTGTCTGAATTAACAAATATACTAATTTTTTGAGCTTATGCTCAATTAGCGGCAATTGTACCTGCGGAATGAAACAGTACAGAGCACAAATTAGTGCTTTTACCGCGAAATTTTAATCTGTAGTTGCCTATTTCTGAAAATGCGAATACGCATAGCGGCTGTGTACATTTTATACCCTAATTTTAGGGAATGCTACGCAAACTCCTGTCACACGCTGCTATCTACGGCCTGTCTGCCCAACTGCCCCGATTGGCAGGCGTGCTGGCCCTACCGCTGATCACGCAGTACCTGACACCTACCGATTATGGCGTGGCGGGGGTGATAACAGCTTACTACAGTGCCCTTCTGGTGTTAATGTCACTGGGGTTTACCGTGGTCATGGATAATAGTTTTGCACGGCACCCCACTCGATTTCAATGGATCTGGCGCCAGCTCTATGGTTTTCTGACATACTGGTCACTCTTGTATGGGTTGCTGTGTATGGGGATAATCTATTTGGTGGTGCCTGCCGATGCGCAGGATAACCGGTTGCTGATCACCCTGCTTACCGGAGCACCCATGCTCTTTTTTGTTATCACAGATTTGTTTGGAGGCATGTATTGCCTGCACTCGCAGCGTCCGCTGCCAATTGCGCTGCGCTCTTTCCTGATGGGAGGAGTGAACGTTATCCTGACTATTTACTTTATTGCAGGCCTCAAAATGGGGTACATGGGCTGGTTTTATGCCAGTTTGCTGTCTTCTGTAGTTGGTTTTGTGGTGAGTGTTTATGTTATCGCGAAGCAAAGCCTTTGGCCTATCTTCAACTTTAAGTGGTACCGCATCAGGCACAGTCTCAAAATTTCGCTGCCGGCAGTGCCGCATGGCTTTTCTTTTTTTATGCTCGACACATCTGATCGCTTGGTGCTGGATGTGTTAAACGTACCTGTCGGTCGGATCGGTCTTTACAATGTAGCCTCAAATTTCGGCATCTATTTCTCGTCGGCCAGTTTTGCAGTGGTACAGGCAGCAACACCCCTGTACATGAAGCTCTATGCGCAGACTAAAAGCATGGAGGCTGCGCTGCAGGCCCGTTACATCACCTATACCTTGCAGTTAATCTTTTTCGCAGCCACATTTGTCGGGAGCCTTTGGATGAAAGAGTTCTTTAGTTTCCTAATCCGCAACGAAGAACTGCAACATGCTTATCCTTTGGCTATCGTGATTCTGATGGGGTATAACTTCCGCCCGATGTATATGGCCGCGATTAATCTGCTTACTTTCCACGAAAAAACGACCAAACTCTGGCGCATTTCCACAGTGGCAGGTATAGGCAACATCGTACTCAACCTGATCCTGGTGCCGCTGTACGGATTTCAGATGGCAGCCTACACGACCTTTGCAGCACTGATGTACATGGGTTACTCAGGGTATTACCTGAAAGCATACAGGCAACTGGCCTTAGTGAAGTTTTACCCGATCTGGTGGCTGGTGGCTACCGTTGTGCTGCTGGTGTTGGCCTATCAACTCCGTGAAGCAGATCTGATTGTGAAGGCTATTGTTTCATCTGTAGTTGTAGTGGCAGGTATAGCGGCGGCTTTCAGGTATAGGAAGCTGGCTCAGGTATAGGCCGCAAGAAAAAACAGGAAGCCAGCCTTGCGCTAACTTCCTGTTCCTGCATTTATTCTGGTCCCTGTTACGGCTTCAGCACCACCTTCACGCAGTTGTCTTCTTTTTTGTTGAAGATGTCGTACATGCGGGAGGCTTCTGCCAGTGGAACGGTATGTGTAATGATATCGTCGAGCACTACTTTGCCATCCTGTACCATCGAGATGAGCTGGTCTATGTAACGGTGCACCCAGGCCTGACCGCCACGTAGGGTAAGTCCCTTGTCGAACCACTTGTAGAGCGGAAAATTATTGTAAGGTGATCCATATACCCCTACAACGGATACCACGCCGCCACGTCGCACAGAATCCATGCATCTTTCGAGTACCTTCATTGTGCCTTTTTCCATTTGCACCACGTTCAGCGCTTTCTCGAGTGCATTTCGATCTGCCTCCATACCTACGGCATCCACGCACACATCGGCACCATAGCCACCTGTCATATCGCGGATCACCGCCACGGCGTCTACCTCAGAGGCATTGATTACTTCAGCATTGGCTGATTTGCGGGCCATTTCGAGGCGGTAGGGCTGTATGTCGATGCCTATTACCCGCTTGGCTCCGTTTAGCCAGGCTGATTTCATGGCCATGATGCCCACGGGGCCACAGCCCCAAACGGCTACAGTCTCACCACCTTTCAGCTGTGCCCAGTCAATGGCAGCCCAGCCGGTCGGGAAGATGTCGGTGAGGAAAAGCGCCTGTTCATCGGTCAGGTTGTCTGCTATTTTGCGTGGGCCGTAGTCGGCGTAAGGCACCCGCACGTACTCAGCTTGTCCGCCGTTGTAGCCGCCATAGATGTCGGTATACCCGAATATGCCTGCACCTGCGCCTTTGCCCATCACGATCTCGCCCTCCGGACCGTAGTGGTCGGGGTTGGAGTTTTCGCAGTGAGTAGGCAACTGCATGTTGCAGAAGTGGCAGGTGCCGCAAGAGATAGGGAAAGGCACCACCACCCGGTCTCCTTTCTTGAGGTTTTTCACGCCCGAGCCTACTTCTTCTACAATGCCCATAAACTCGTGACCCATCACCATGTCGCGGGCTTGCGGGATCATCCCGTTGTAGATGTGCAGGTCGGAGCCGCATATGGCTGTGGATGTTACACGAAGGATACAGTCACGGGCATCTTCAATCCGCGGATCGTCGATGGTCTCTACCTGTATGTCCTTCATTTTGTGGAATACTGCTGCTTTCATAGTTTATTTAGTAAATGTGTTATAAGTGTTAAGTAGCCGTTTGTACTTTACAGTACTCAAGTTTAACGGTTAGCTGTTGCAGTGGGTTTTTAAAGGGATAGGTCTGCTATCTGTCTGGTGCGTGTGCCGTATAGCCTTGCAAGTTGTATCTTGGCAAAAAAATAATGGAGATGTCTGAACGCTATACCTTCTCGTTTCTGCGTGAGCAGGATATTCCGGTGCTGTACGACACGTTTGTGGCGGCCTTTGCCGATTACATCGTGCCGATTAATATAACACTCAAGGAGTTTGTCATGAAGTTTAAGCGGGAAGGTATAGAAGCAACCTTCTGCGTAGGGGCTTTTTGCGATGAGCAACTGGTGGGTTTCATACTGACGGGGCTGGGAGAGTGGCAGGGCAAACCCACCGCCTACAATGCGGGCACGGGCGTTATACCTGCGCACCGGGGGCATCAGCTAACGAAACAGCTTTATGGTTTTCTATTGCCCAAGTTGCGCGAGAGTGGCGTAGAGCAATGTCTGCTGGAAGTGATTGACGGGAATGCGGCTGCTTTTAAAGTCTATCGAACCATCGGTTTTGAAGTAACCCGTGCGTTGGACTGTTTTCGAAGCCCTGTAGGTGAGTTGTTGCTTTCAAGCGAAGAACCAATGCCTGCTGTCGAGATAATGCAGGCTGCGAAACCTAACTGGAGAGCCTACACTGCCCTGTGTGATAGCAGCCCGAGCTGGCAAAATACCCTAGAGGCTTTCCGCAGAAGCCCCGACGAGAAACTGGTGATGGAGGCTTACTCAGAAGAGCAGCTGGTGGGTTATGTGGCTTTCTTTCCCCGCACAGGTGCTGTAGCCCAGCTGGCGGTGCAGCAGGGCAGCCGTAACCAGGGTATAGCGAAGGCTCTGTTGAGAGAAGCGATAAAGCATACCAAAGCGCCAGCCCTTTTGTTCTTAAACGTAGACAGTACCTGCTCCACCTTGGCTGCTTTTTTGGAACGGATTCATCTCAAGCGCTTCCTTACGCAGCACGAAATGCTGTTGCCTTTGCAATAAGTATGGCTATCCCCTTTAATCTGGCTAATTTGCATCTGATTTTTCACTGATAGGGGCTTCGGAGCCTTTCAAAACAAAACGATATGAGTACTGCTTGGTTTTACCTGATTCTGGCAGGTATTTGCGAAATTGGATGGGCCTTTGGGCTAAAGTATAGCGAGGGTTTCACAAAACCTGTGGTGAGCATTGTGACGGTCATCGTCATGATCCTGAGCTTTGTGCTACTGGCGCAGGCCATGAAGACGCTGCCGCTTGGCACGGCTTATGCCATCTGGACAGGTATAGGTGCCGCAGGTACAGCTATTCTGGGGATGTTTTTCCTGAACGAACCCAAAGACCTGATGCGTATCCTGTGCCTGTTGATGATTGTGGCGGGTGTAGTTGGGCTGAAATACTTTGCTGAGAGCAATTAGCGGCCCATGCGGTACACGTCAGCCTGCTCTTTGGTGAACAGGTATAGCGTATTGTCGCTGATCAGGGCGGAGAGATAGTTTTTATCGGTTGGGAGGGGGAGCACACGCTCCTGCAGCTTGTAGAGATCAAAGAAATGCAAGGCATTGTCTTTCGCAAAGTATAGCTCGTTCCCCTTGAAAGCGATGTAGGAAACCCCCGTAAAAGGCAGCTTCTTTTTGTAATTGCCCAGGTTGTCGAACACATACACACCGCCGTTGTAGTCGAGCAGGTATACCATGTTCTGGTATTCACGGATAAAGCGCACATCAAACCGAGCCTTGTCCAGGATCAGGTCGAGTGGGGTCTCGATGATAGGCTTCTGGTAGCGCAGGTCCAGTTTGCTGAGCGTAAAGTCCGATTCGTTGAAGAGCCAGAAACTATCGTCGGAGGTAAGGGTGGCTGCCTGCACATTTCCCATATAGCCTAAGTCTGTCAGGCGGGTGTTAGCAATAGGACGCATAAAACGGTCGAGCAGCGTGAACTCCTGACGGTCTTCATAAAAGAGGAAAACCTTCATCGGGTTCCAGGCCTCCACCGCGGTGATGCGTCCGCGGCTCGGCGGCGAAAAAGTATTGACCGGCTTGCCGGTTGAGTCGAGCATGAACAGGCTGCGACCTGTGTCCATCAGGTATACGCTGCCGTTGCGGTCAATTGACACCGTGGCAGGAGAGGAGATAGGCAGGCTGTGGCTAAAGGCGAGCACAACCGACGAGTCAGGCTGCTGCGCTGTGGCAGGTATAGCCAGGGCTATCAGCAGCAGGTATAAGGCTGCGCTCAGATATAGCCTATTTTTCAAAATACTCCAGTTTAAGGTTTTTGCCGTCATATACGCCGTAAGAGCAAAAATTGACCCATTCTCCGAGGTTCACATACCTGCTGTCGCCGTTGATGGGCATGTCGAGTGGCAGGTGGCGGTGACCGAATACGTAGAAATCGTGATGCTGCTTGTTTTCCACTTCTTTACAGTACTGCACCAGCCACTCCTCTTCACCAAAAAACTTTTCATCGTCCTTGGTATTGCTGATGCGGCTCCTGCGCGACCACATGTTGGCGATGCCTATACCTGCGTTGGGGTGCAGACGGGCAAACATCCACTGACAGGCTTTGTTATTGAACACCTTCTTGAGCACTTTGTAAGTATGGTCGCCCGGTCCAAGGCCATCGCCATGCCCGATGTAAAATTTGTGCCCGCCAAGGTTAGTTGAAATAGGCTCCCGAATGATGGGAATATTGAGCTCTTCCGGGAAGTAATCGAACATCCACATGTCATGGTTCCCCGTGAAAAAAAGCACGGGTATACCTGCATCGGTCAGTTCGGCCAGTTTGCCTTGTAGTCTGATAAAGCCTTTCGGTATAGCATGCCGGTACTCAAACCAGAAGTCGAATATGTCGCCTAGCAGCAGGATAGCCGCGGCGTCGTGCTTGACAGAATCGAGCCAGCGCACGATCTTTTTCTCTCGGGCACGGCTACGCTCGGCATCAGGCACACCCAGGTGAAAGTCAGAGGCGAAATACACTTTCTGGCCGGGAGCCAGCTCGTCAATGCGGAAGGTCATCTATCAGGAAAAGTACTAGCTGTTTTGGGCCGTGGGCGCCCATTACCAATGTTTTTTCGATATCGGCCGTACGACTTGGGCCACTCACCAGCGATACCATAGAAGGAAAATTCTCCTTATACTTATCGCGCACCCGCTGCAGGCCGTCTTTGATGTCAGGCACCAGTTGGCTGGCTTTGGCCACGACCATGTGCGTTTCCGGGTATATGCTCAGGCGTCTGCCGCCGGCATTACCTGAACTTACCAATACACTGCCGGTGCGGGTAATCAATGCCTCGCAGGTAGTGAGGCTTGCCTGGGCTTTTTGTATAAAATCCTCTTCGGTAGAAGTGAAATCTATGCCTGCCTGGTAGAGGATGTTCTGCAGATTAGGCTCCCATACGTGCAGGTACTCGATCTGCTGTTCCCTCTTTAAATTGAAAAGCTGATCGAAAAAGTCCTCCTCGTCTTCGCAGTACACAAAAAGGCCACTATTGGCAATGAAAGCCTGCGCAAAGGCGATAGAATGGTCTTCTGCCAGTGGTTGGTGCAGCGGTGAGCTCAAATCTGGGGTAGGAGGCAGAAAAGGCGCCGACTTAGCCAGCGCCTCTCTTACTCTTCTCAATACAATTTCTTTCGATTTTGCTTCGTACATGCCTGGTGTTATCAAGCTGTTCTGGAATTGATGTTGTCGTTCGGATCAGAAGAAGCATCGTTCTGGATCGGCGTTCCGGGAACACTGCCTTGTCCGTTCTGCTCCGGATGCTCAGTCTGTCCTACTTCGATCGGATGCTGTTCCTGGTTTACTTCGCTCTTTGTTTTGCTGCGGTCCGTACCGGCAGTGTGTGCCTGGTAGGTAGTCAGCGCATCAAAAGGACGCTTGCCAACCAGTCGCTCCAGATCGCTCTGGAACAGGATCTCTTTCTGCAACAGTTCCTGCGCTACTATCTCCAGCTCTCGTGCCTTATCCGTCAGCAGTTGCTTGGTGCGGATATAAGCCGTCTCGATGATGTTGCGTACCTCGTTGTCAATGGTTTCGGCAGTCGCCTCAGAGTATGGTTTGTTGAAGGCCATATCCGTCTGCTTCGAATCGTAGAACGACACATTGCCTATTTTAGAGTTCATGCCATACATCGTCACGATGCTATAAGCCATTTTGGTGATACGCTCCAGGTCACTCAAAGCTCCTGTAGAGATCTTGCCAAATACCAGCTCTTCAGCCGCACGTCCACCCAGGGCCATGCACATTTCGTCGATGAGCTGCTCTGTCGTGTACAGGAACTGCTCTTTTGGTAAGTACTGCGCATAACCCAACGCGGCAACGCCACGTGGAACAATACTTACTTTCACCAACGGATCGGCGTGCTCCAGGAACCAGCCGGCAATAGCGTGACCAGCTTCGTGGTAAGCCACGATCTTTTTCTCTTCAGGAGAGATGATCTTGTTTTTCTTCTCCAGACCACCAATCACACGGTCGATGGCATCGTTGAAATCTTGTTGGTCTACTGCCTTCTTATTGCGACGAGCGGCGATCAGGGCAGCTTCGTTACACACGTTGGCAATCTCGGCACCGGCAAAACCAGGTGTCTGAGCAGCCAGCTTACGGGCATCTACATCAGCAGACAGGGTAAGCGGCTTCAAGTGCACGTCGAAAATCTCGGTACGGCCGTTGATGTCTGGTTTGTCAATGCTGATCTGGCGATCAAAACGTCCCGGACGCAGCAGGGCCGAGTCCAAGGTGTCAGGGCGGTTGGTCGCTGCCAGGATAATCACACCTGAGTCAGTCGCGAAACCATCCATCTCAACCAGCAGGGAGTTCAATGTATTCTCACGTTCGTCGTTGCCACCTGGCGTAGCGCCACGGCTACGGTGACGACCAATCGCGTCAATCTCGTCAATAAAGATGATACAAGGTGCTTTCGCTTTCGCCTGCTTAAACAGGTCACGCACACGGGCAGCTCCCACACCTACGAACATCTCCACGAAGTCAGAACCTGAGAGCGAGAAGAACGGCACATCGGCTTCACCAGCCACCGCCTTCGCGAGCAAAGTCTTACCTGTACCTGGAGGGCCTACAAGTAGAGCACCTTTCGGTATCTTACCACCCAGAATCGTGAACTTGCTTGGGTTCTTGAGGAACTCCACGATCTCCTGGATCTCTTCTTTCGCTTCTTCCAGGCCAGCCACGTCCTTGAACGTAATCTTTACCTTGTTTTCAGCGTCAAACAGGGCGGCTTTGGACTTGCCAATGTTGAAGATCTGACCACCTGCGCCACCCGCTGTTACGCGGCGCATCAGGAACCAGAAACCAAACAGCAACAGGATCAGGAAGCCCCACTGGAAGAAGAAGTCGGCAAAGCCGGTACGTGTTTCAATGGTATAAGGCACACGGTTCTCGCGCGGGATCTCTGCCTGCAGCTTTTCGTAATCTTCTTTAAAAGACTCTGCTGTGATGATGGTGAAGTGGTAATGCGGACCCTGGTCCATACTGCCTAAGGTGCCACGATTGGACAGCTCACGGCTGTACTTTTCGTTCTGCAGGGCATCTTCCTTCAGGTATACCTCTACGATCTTGCCGTTCACGATGGTCAGTTTCTGCACATCGTTGCTCAGCAGCATCTCTTCGAAGTTCTGTTGGGTAGTTTCTACAGAGGCGTTACTCTTGTTGAGCCAGGTAAGTCCGAAAATAAGCAGGATAAGTACCGCCAGCATCCACAGCTGCATTGTAGGCCGTGGAGGGGTTGGAGGTATCATCGGCTTTTTCTTCTTATTGTTATTTCCTTTATTATTCTTTTCAGCCATGAATATGTTGTTTCAGGATACATGAAATACAGAGAGCTGTCCCGTTTTGTTTTAGGGAGCCCCTGCTAAGCTTAGGCATCTTCAATACGGCGGATGCCTGCGTCGCCCCACAGCTCTTCTAAAGCGTAGAACTCACGTTTGTCTTTCAGAAATACATGCACTACCACGTCCACGTAGTCAAGCAGGACCCACTCTTTGTTGGTGCGTCCCTCACTTTGCCACGGGTTCTGGCGTGTTGCCTTGTATATTTCTTCTTCGATAGACGATGCAATAGCGTCCAGCTGTGTGTCTGATGAAGCAGATGCGATTACAAAGTAATCAGATACGGCATTTTTGAGTGACTTCAGGTTAAGAACGACGATATTGCTCGCTTTCTTTTCCTGCATGCCTTTTACTACAAGCTCTGCCAATATGTCTGAATTGGCCTCAGCCTTGGTTTCTTTCATTTGTACTACTTAAATTTGATTTACAAAAGTACTAAATTCTGTTTAATCTATGTTGCCTAATACGCTGTTTATGGGCCAGCAGCTGTTTTTTCTGCCGGTTTGTAAATCCACCAACTCAGAGGCCCAGCAGCTACTCCTCAAAAATGAAGCCACAGAGGGCTGTGTGGTGCTTACTGACGAGCAGACGCATGGTCGCGGTCAGCGGGGCAATACCTGGGAGGCAGCTCCCGGTAAAAATATCACACTTTCTGTAATTCTGTCACCTGTTTTTCTGGCTGTCAGGCACCAGTTTTACCTCAACATGGCGGTATCGCTGGCAGTACTTGACCTGTTGCGCGAACAGGGACTGGGGCATGCCCGGGTCAAGTGGCCTAACGATCTTTACTTTGAGGACAGGAAGCTTGGCGGGATTCTGATTGAAAATACAGTTACCAGTCAATCCATACAACACAGTATTGTTGGGATTGGTTTAAACGTAAACCAGCTTCACTTCGGAATCAGCACGGCCACTTCGCTGGCAGCCGAGGTAGGTACGCAACTTGATGTGAAAAGATTGGTGAACAGGCTGCTCGAGTTGCTCGAAAAACGTTACCTGGAGCTTCGCAGTGGAAGAATAGACAAGTTGAAGTATGAATACCTGCAGGCTTTGTACCGCTACCAGGAGGAGCATGGCTACCAGATTGGTACTGAGCAGGTACAGGGGCGGATCATGGGCGTGGATGAGGATGGTCGTCTGGCCTTGCAGATTGACGGTGAACTCCGCTACTTCGGCTTCAAAGAAGTCGCTTACATTATTTGATGCTGAGTTTTTTTGCAGTTGCGATCTGCTGCGGAACAGGGGCAGTGGGTGAGAGTGGCATCTTGAGCGAAACGTTCATGGTGCTGGCGCCATAGCCCGAGCTTAGTTTGGGCGCCTGTATGTGGTGGTCAGCTAGTTTGACCGGGAAGTCGGTGAGCAGTTGCCAAGTATTCCCGCTCTGAACGAGTGTGCCGGTGATGGTTCTTTTCTTTGCCACACCGTGTATGGTCAGAGTGCCTGTGGCAGTCACTTTGGCTTCTCCCTTGGCTGAAATGGGGCCTTTCTCTGTGATTCTGCCTACAAATGTAGCTTTCTGAAAGCGACTGCTTTGCATGTATTTGTCATTGAAGCGCTCCTGCATGAGGGAGTTCAGAAACTTAAAGGAGGTGATGGGGACATCAAATCTGAATTTACCAGTCTCAAGATCAATCAGGCCATTAGCGGCTTCGGACGTGCCTTTGATCAGGCTAAGCGGTGCACCAGCCTCAAACACGATAGTGCCGATGCCTTTATAAGAGCCTGTCTGGGCTTGTGCCGGCGGGAGTATCCCATACAGGATGCATACAAGTAGGAGTAGCTTTTTCATACATGTCTTGTCTTCTCTTCGGTTAAGCTTTCCTTATATTTATTTAACTAATCTGAGCAGAGATAGTTGGGGTCGTTCACTAAAAATAGTGGTCCATTTCTTAATATTTTTTCTGTTTAATCTTCCATATTTCTCGCCGACTTTATTTTTAAATCAGTGCCATTAGGTACAGTTGTCCAACCAGGTCCAAGGCGCATGTGGCGTCTTCACAAACTATTTTTGTTAAAAATATAGGGCTAGTTAATACCATGCTAGACATAGGAATTAGTCCAAAATATTGTTTGTTTTTAATGTAACGGGGTGATGGTTTGTGAGTTGCACATTTTATATGTATAACCCTATAGTTCAATTAGATTCTTTTTATCGTTATAAACCTGCTTTAAGGCTGTTCAAGTTTGTGTAGCTTGGTTTTAAGCGTGAATGACTAATAGACTTATTGTTGGAGAGGCTTTATGAATATAATATAATTGTAATATCTCTATTGCTGTATGTTATGAGGCTGTATAATACTTATGTTCAATTTGTGCCTTCGTAATATAAGGCATTTGGAAGGTAAATAGCAGGAAGTGATGCAACCCTTGGCTGAGATGTGGGGTCATGGTTGTGCAAACAATGTGGTAAGGCATGGTTCTTGATATTGCTTGTGTAGAGCCAAAACAGAAAAAAAAGGAGGTATAGCTTTTTCTATAGTATGCTGTATTTTTAATTAGATTTTTTCTATTTACTATATTTTGGTATATCTTTGACATCCTGCCAGCTAGTGGCCAGGACCTTTAGAAAAGCGAGGTGTGATATATGAGAACTTTTACAAGATTGATAATAATAGCTGTATTTGCGGTTTCGCATTTGGCAGCATACAGTGTAATGGCCGATGGCCGCTTAAAGGAGGCTGGGGTATTGCCCGTGAATACTGGGGGTGGTTCAGCATGGAAAGCCATACCTGAGAAGAAAGCTGAGGCGAACGTGCGGGCTGAGAATGCCAGGACTGCTTCGTGGGTTAAGAACTATACTGCAAACAAGAACAGAGGCTTATACCTGACCGAGACGGCTTATGCCGGTTCTTCACAGTTTGTGATCAGTTCTTACATGGCTTTTATGCCAGTGCCGGAGCGTCAGACGCCTTCGATCAGTGCCTACCCGAACCCTTCGCGTGGCATCACCCGTGTGTCGCTGTCGCAGGTTGGTATGACCGAAAACTATAAGCTGAAGATCTCGAATACGATCGGTAAGGTGATGGAAACGCACGAGCTGCCGGTAACGCACTCCAATGTGTTCATTCTCGATATGACGGGATACCCGGCCGGGGTGTATTTTTACAGCCTGCTCGTAAACGATAAGACGGTGGAAACAAAGCGTTTGATCCTTCAGAAATAAAAGGGAGCTATACCCGTTATAATAGCAAAAGCCAGTTGAGAGACTGGCTTTTTTTTATTGCTGACTCGCCAAAGGTGCGCAGGCACCAATTTATTTAGTATTTTCGACGCTGAATATTTTAGAATTGCTATGACGGATTATCGCAAGATAAACAACCTCGTAGGCTGGCTCGTGTTTTTGATCGCGACGGCCGTTTATGTATTGACGCTGGAACCTACCGCCAGTTTCTGGGATGCGGGCGAATTCATCGCCTGTTCTTACAAACTTTTAGTGCCGCACCCTCCGGGGGCACCTTTCTACCTGCTGGTAGGCCGCATCTTCTCCATGTTTGCCAGCGACCCAACCCAGGTGGCCTGGTGGGTTAACCTGCTATCCGCTCTGAGTAGCTCATTCACAGTTCTGTTCCTGTTCTGGTCCATCACTATCCTGTCACGCCGGTTGCTGGTAAAACAGGAGGGCGTAGCGCCTACCAAAGGCCAGACTGTGCTGATTATGGGTGCTGGTGCCGTTGGCGCACTCGCCTATACTTTCACTGATTCAGCCTGGTTCTCAGCAGTTGAGGCAGAAGTATACGCCATGTCGTCATTTTTCACGGCCATTGTGTTCTGGGCTATGCTGCGTTGGGAATCAAAGGTAGGAGAAACGCTGTCAGACAAGTGGTTGATCCTGATCGCCTACCTGATAGGCCTTTCGATTGGTGCTCACTTGCTGAACCTGGTAGCTATACCTGCGTTGGCCTTCATCTACTACTTCCGTCTGTACAGACCAAGCTGGAAAGGTGGCGTGATCGCCTTCCTGATCAGTGCCGTGATTGTGGTCGCCATCCTGTGGGGTATCATACCTGGTTTGCCATCACTTGCCGGCAATGTGGAGGTGTTCTTCGTAAACTCACTGGGCCTGCCTTTCGGTTCAGGCATCATTTTCTTTGTGATCCTGCTGGTAGCAGCCATCATCTATGGTGTACGCTATTCTATTAAGCATAACATTCGGGTGCTGAACACGGCTATTCTGTGCTTCACTTTCATCCTGATCGGGTACTCTTCTTACATGATCATCCCGATCCGCTCTTCTTATAACCCAACCATTGACGAAAATGACCCGCAGGATATCCTGAGCTTTGTGTCATACCTGAAGCGTGAGCAGTACGGTGATCGTCCGCTGCTTTATGGGCCGCAGTACAATGCGCAGCCGGTCGCACAGGAAGAGGGAGCGCCACGTTATGTGAAGGGTAAGGATAAATATGTGGTGACAGGCCGCAAGCTGGAGACTGTATACGATAGCAAAGACAAAACCCTCCTGCCGCGTATCTACAGTGATAATCCGCAGCACCTGCAGGAGTATAAAAAGTGGGTAGACCTCCGGGAGGGGCAGGCGCCAACATTTGGCCAAAACCTGAGCTTCCTGCTGCGCTACCAACTGGGCCATATGTACTGGCGTTATTTCCTCTGGAACTTTGTGGGGCGCGAAAGTGACGTGCAGCAGGCGGGCGTACTGTGGTTTGGTAAACCAACCGATGGCGTACCTGACCGGGTGGCCAACAGTATGGCACGTAACTGCTTCTTCCTGCTACCACTTATTTTCGGTATCATCGGTCTCATCTATCAGATTCGCAAGAACGAGCGCGATGCCTTTATTGTCGGCCTGCTCTTCTTCTTTACAGGTATAGCCATTGCCTTATACCTAAACCAGCCGCCAATAGAGCCGCGAGAGCGTGATTATACCTTTGCAGGCTCCTTCTATGCCTTCTCTATCTGGATCGGACTGGGGGTGCTGGGTATAGCCGAGCTGCTTAACCGCGCCCTACGCAATGTAACAACCAGTGGCGCTATTGCTACTGTCATCGGTCTGGCGGTGCCAGGCATATTGGCAGCAGAGGGATGGGACGATCACGACCGCTCCAATCGCTATCACTCTGTAGACTCTGCCAAAAACCTGCTGGATTCAGTGGCGCCTAATGGCATCCTGTTCACCAACGGCGACAACGATACCTTCCCGCTGTGGTATGCACAGGAAGTAGAGGGTTACCGTACGGATGTGCGTGTAGCCGTACTCAGCTACCTGAACACTGATTGGTACATCGACCAGATGAAGCGCCAGGCTTACGAGTCTGATCCGTGGCCGCTGTCGCTGGAGAACGAAAACTACCGTCAGGGAACGAACGACTACCTGCCATACGTAGAGCGACAGCAGGTAGCGGCAGGTATAGACCTGAAGCAGTTTGTAAGCCTGATCCGTCAGAACCACCCGGCGCTGCAGGTGCAGGCGGGCAGTGGTAGCACGCTGCTGAGCTTCCCTACCAAAAACTTCTTCCTGAACGTTGATACCGACAAGGTAGCACAGGCTGGCTTTGTGGCCGACGATTACCAGGATCAGATCTCAGACCGTATGCAGTGGACCATTAACAAGTCGCTGCTCGAGAAGAAGCACATGATCATACTGGACCTGCTGGCCACAAACGAGTGGGAACGCCCTGTGTACTTCTCCACTACTGTGAACAGCGCTGACTTTATGGGGCTTTCCGAATACTTCCAGCTGGAGGGTCTCGCTTACCGTGTGGTGCCTGTTAAAGTGAGCAGTGAAGACATGCCGGGCTTCCTGAACAAAGAGGTGATGTATGAGAACATGATGAAGAAGTTCCGCTTCCGTAACTTCAATGACCCAAGCATCTTCTACGACGAGAACTACTTCCGCTTCGCAGCCAATGCCCGCGATAAGTTCGGTAAACTGGCCGCGGAATACCTGATGAGCGGTGACAACGCCCGTGCCAAGGAGATCGTGGACTACGCTTTTGAGCAGTTGCCGCCAAGCACGATCCCTTACGACTACTATACGCCGCAGTTTATCTCAATTTTGGCAGACCTGGGCGAAGAAGAGCGAGCAAGAAGTTTGTGGGAGGATATGGCCAGAAACTCACGCGAGGCAGTGGACTATTACCTGGAAAAAGGCGCCCTGTTCGACATGGAGATACAGACGAACCTGTTTATCATGCAGCAGCTTATAGGCGAGGCGCAGGCCATCGGCGAAGAGCAGAAGGCAAAAGAGCTGCAGGATGTGTTTGTACAATATTTGCAACGCATGCGCCGTTAAACAAAATAGAGAGTTAAACAGTACAAAAGCCGAACCCGTTTCTGTGTTCGGCTTTTGCTATTTTCGGGTGCCTGCTTTATCTTCAAGCTAATGAAACAGATAAGTCTTCTTGCCTGCCTGTCAGTCCTGCTGCTCCTCTCATCATGCGGCAGCTCCGACATTGCCTATGCGCCAATGTACCGTGATACCGCACCTGTTGCCCCAAGAGCTGAGCAGCCTGAGGTGGTATTGCAGCACGGCTACTACAGCACTCCTGATAGTTTGCACCTGATCCTGCGGTTTGAAGAGCTTCGGCAACTGCTCGACCTGACGCAGGCAGCTGACCGGGTGGACTTCACTATCCGCTCAGGCAGTACCGAGCGAGACATGCTCCTGCTGCGCGACACCGTGCAGGTGCTACCGCAGTATATGGTGGCGTCAAGCGGAACATTAGAGGTGCCGGTGACAGTACCAGCTAGCTATGTGGCGGCAGGCAATACGATGCAGGTGCGGCTTTGGATGAAGCTGGCTGGGCAGGAGCGCCTCGGTGTGTCCCACCGACTGGCACTGCGACCCGACATGCTGCAAAAAGATTTTATGCTGCTGCACGTGCGCACGAACGCACCGGTGCTGAGAGGCTTTGCCACTGCCTCCGACAGCCTATACCTGTGGCAGCAAAGCGATACCAGCGGCACGGCCACGTTCACGGTGCAACAGGCTAATTACACGCTGCAGCCAGCCTTGCCTCCGATGTCAACGCGCCAGGAAAGCTTGCCTGATGTGCCGCAGGCCACAGGAGGTACACAACCATTGGCTGTATTGGATACCTTTCGTTTAGAACAGGAAGGGCTATACCTGTTGCGCACTGCGTCAGGTGCTACACAGGGGCTGGTGGTGCAGGGAGGGAATTACCCGCTGGTCACCCGGGTGCAGGATATGATCACCCCCTTAATCTACCTCACCACTTCAGCTGAGCGGGAAGCGCTTTACAATACTCAGGATCAAAAAGCCGCTGTGGATGGTTTCTGGCTGAAAATAGCCAAGGACAAGAAGCTGGCCCGTGAGTTGATCCGGGCCTACTATACCCGCGTCGAGACAGCGAACAAGCTCTATACCTCATTTAAGCCTGGCTGGGCCACTGATCGGGGTATGATCTACATCATTTATGGCAAGCCCCATAACGTGAGCACTAGCCCCGATGCAGAAACCTGGATCTACCGCGAATCAGAGGCGACACCATATGTCAAGTTCGTATTTACGAAAAAAGAGAATAACTTTACCGAAAATCACTTTGAGCTGGTACGAAATCGTGAATACGAGGAGAACTGGTACAGCACTGTAGCAAGATGGAGAGCAGGAATAATAAATTTGTAGGAGGAAACCGCTATAGCGGCCCCAGAACTCCTAAGGAGGATAAAATGGAAATGATCTTTGGCCTCAGACCTATCATCGAGGCCATGCTGGCCGGAAAGGTGCTGGAGAAGGTCTTTGTGCAGAAGGGTGCCCGCAACCCCAACGTGGATGAACTGCTTGACCTGGCCAAAAAGCATGACATACCTGTCGCCAGCGTACCGATTGAGAAGCTGAACAACCTGACCCGCAAAAATCACCAGGGAGCAGTTGCCTTGATCTCAGCGATCACCTACATGCCGCTGGATGAGATCGTGACTTCACTTTTCGAGAAAGGCAAAAGCCCGCTGCTGCTTATACTTGACCGCATCACGGACGTCCGTAACTTCGGTTCAATAGCCCGTAACGCGGAGTGTATGGGTGTGGATGCGATCGTTATACCTAGCAGGGGAGGCGCCCAGATCAATGCCGATGCGATCAAAACCTCGGCCGGAGCCCTGCACCTGGTCCCTGTCTGCCGTGAGCAGAATCTGAAAAATACGATCGATTACCTGAAAGACTATGGGGTGCAGATCGTAGCCTGCACAGAAAAGACAGAGCATAACCTGAACGATAATACAGTTGATTTTGTAGGCCCGACCGCCATTATCATGGGCAGCGAGGAAGACGGCATATCGCCTGAGTACCTCAAGCGTGCTGATGCCAAGCTGCGCATTCCATTACTGGGGCAGATCGGTTCGCTGAACGTATCCGTGGCAACAGGCATTATTCTGTACGAAGCCATGAGCCACCGACTGCGCGAAAGCGGTTACTCCAGTCTGAATACATTTGAGCCGAGATAAGCTATCATTTAGCAGAAGTCAATAAAGAAGGGGAACACTACTATAGCGTTCCCCTTCTTGTTATTATATCTATACCTTAGCAGGTATAAAAGTTTAGTCTGTTAGATATACTCAGCGCCTTTTTTTGATTTGGCATCCGACATAAACTCCTTTACTTTTTGCTCTTCGTCCAGGCGGCAGATCATCAGCACATTGTCGTGCTCGGCCACAATGTACCCTTCCAGCCCCTGTAGTACTACCAGGCGTTCCTTCGGCGTTTTGATGATGCAGTTTTTAGTGTCGTACAGCATCACATCGCCATCCACTACGTTACCGGTCTCATCTTTCTCGTTTATGGTATAGAGCGAGTTCCAGGTGCCCAGGTCTGACCAGCCAATATCGGCCAGTACCACATACACATTGTCCACTTTCTCCATGATGCCATAGTCGATCGAGATGTTACGGCAATGGGAGTAAGCTTTCACGATGAAGTTAGGTTCTTCCGGCGTATGCATATAAGAAGCGCCTTCTTCAAACACTTCGCTTATTTCAGGCAGGTATTGTTTGAAGGCTCTCATGATACTCTGCACATTCCAGATAAAAATACCGGAGTTCCATACAAAGTCGCCGCTGTTGAGGAACATCTGTGCCAGCTCCAGGTTCGGCTTTTCTGTGAAGGTTTTTACCTTTTTAATAGTCTGTGACTCACCGTCGATGTACTGGATATAGCCGTAACCTGTGTCAGGGCGGCTTGGGGTGATGCCGAGTGTGATGAGCACGTCATCGCTGTCGGCGGCTTCCACGGCCTCTTTAATGACCTTGGTAAAGGCGTCCTGCTTCAGTACCACGTGGTCCGAAGGCGTCACGATGAGGTTGGCGTTCGGGTTGATCTGCGCTATTTTGTACGAAGCGTAAGCGATACAGGGAGCCGTGTTACGCCCGATCGGCTCGAGCAGGATCTGGTTGTCGCTCAGCTGCGGCAATTGCTCTTTTACCAGGTTTTCGTAGTCGCGGTTGGTGACCACGTATACGTTTTCGGGTGGGCAGATGTCCTTGAAACGGTTCATGGTCATCTGGAGCATGCTTTCGCCCACGCCCAGTACATCATGAAACTGCTTTGGGAAATCGGTACGGCTGAATGGCCAGAAGCGGCTTCCGATGCCGCCTGCCATGATAACCACGTAAGTGTTTTCGTTCATGTCTATATGAGTCCTTCTTTCAGCAAATCGTGGAGGTGCACAAAGCCCTCGAATTTGCCTGATTTAGTGACAATAAGTTGCGTGATGTTTTTTTGCTGCATGATAGCAAGCGCTTCAGCCGCATAGGTTTCGGGCTCTATGGAGAGGGGGGATGCCGTCATGATATCTGAAGCGCGTATACCGTCTATTGAATCATATTTGTTCAGCATACGGCGTAAATCGCCATCAGTTATAATTCCCACCAATTCTTCTGTTCCTTCTTTTACCACAGCAGTGGCACCCAGCCTTTTAGAGGAAATTTCGATGATGATATCCTTCAGCGCGGCGTTTTCTAAAACCTGTGGCGCCATGTTCTGGCGGAAGATATCATCTACCTTCAGGTAGAGGCGCTTGCCCAGCGAACCGCCCGGATGCAGCGTGGCAAAGTCGGCACTGCTGAAGCCACGTGCCTCCAGCAGGCTCACCGCCAGGGCATCGCCAAGTGCCAGCGCAGCCGTGGTGCTGGTAGTGGGAGCCAGGTTGTGCGGGCAGGCCTCGCGCTCTACGGAGGCGTTCAGCACGAAGTCAGCACTCTGGGCCAGGTATGAGTCGGTGCTCGAAACAAGGGCCGCCAGTTGGGCACCTTTGCGTTTGAGCAACGGAACAAGTACCTTTATCTCAGGTGTGTTGCCGCTCTTGGAGATACAGATCACAAAATCATCGGGCTGGATCATGCCAAGGTCGCCGTGAATGGCATCGGCCGCGTGCATAAAAAGCGCAGGGGTTCCGGTCGAGTTAAGGGTGGCCACAATTTTGGTGGCGATGTTGGCACTCTTGCCTATACCTGTCACTACGACACGCCCTTTGATGTTCAGGATAGCTTTGACGCAATTTTCAAAGCCTTCGTCGATAAAATCCGCCAGTCTGGCGATAGCTTCAGCCTCATCGGCCAATACTTTTTTTGCTGTAAGGGCTATATTATTAAGAAGATTCAATTTAAATTTGTGTTAAAGGTATCCTAAGGGGATACGTTGCTTTACAGTTAAATTTCTGATTTATTACATGTCTACCAAACAGGAGATCAATCTCAAAAACAAATTAAAGGAAGTTTTTGGGTATAATCAATTTAGGGGGAATCAGGAGTTGATAATAAACAATATTATCAACGGAAAGAACACCTTTGTGATTATGCCGACCGGTGCTGGCAAGTCGTTGTGCTACCAACTGCCTGCCCTATCATTGCCGGGAACTGCCATCGTTATTTCGCCGCTGATCGCCCTGATGAAAAATCAGGTGGATCAACTGAACGCTTTCGGGGTGAATGCCCATTTCCTGAACTCCACACTTTCAAAGTCGGAGATCAACAGAGTGAAGAAGGAAACCCTGGCCGGCGAAGTGAAGCTGCTCTATGTAGCGCCGGAATCACTGACCAAAGAAGAAACGGTTGAGTTTCTGCGAGCTTCCAATATCTCCTTTGTAGCCATCGACGAGGCACACTGTATTTCGGAGTGGGGACATGATTTCCGTCCGGAGTACCGCCGCATCCGGGGTATCATCGACCAGATCGGTAACCTGCCGATCATCGCCCTGACCGCAACGGCTACGCCTAAGGTACAGCTCGACATCCAGCGCAACCTGCAGATGGACGAGGCCTCAGTGTTCAAATCGTCATTTAACCGTACGAACCTGTACTACGAGGTGCGCCCGAAGCACAACACCAAGAAGCAGGTAATTCAGTATGTAAAGAAGCACAAAGGCAAGAGCGGTGTGATTTACTGCCTGAGCCGCAAGAAAGTAGAAGAGATCGCGGAACTGCTTCGCGTGAACGATATCAAAGCACTGCCATACCACGCCGGTCTGGACTCCAACATACGCATGGCTAACCAGGATGCTTTCCTGAACGAGGAGGCCGACGTGATCGTGGCGACTATTGCCTTCGGTATGGGCATCGACAAACCGGATGTGCGTTTTGTGATCCACTACGATACACCGAAGTCCATTGAGGGTTACTACCAGGAAACGGGCCGCGCCGGCCGTGATGGCCTGGAAGGTAACTGCATCATGTTCTACAGTTACGATGACATCATCAAGCTGGAGAAATTCAACAAAGACAAGCCGGTAACTGAGCGCGACAACTCTAAGCTGCTGCTACAGGAGATGGCCGCTTACGCTGACTCAGCCGTGTGCCGTCGTAAGCAACTGCTGCACTACTTTGGCGAGGCTTACGAAAAAGACTGCGGCTTCTGCGACAACTGTCTGCACCCGAAAGAACGCTTTGAGGCGCAGAACGAGGTGCTGCTGGCCCTTAAAACGATACAGCAGACAGGAGAGCGCTTCAGCATCGATCACAATACAGCGGTGCTGACAGGCCTGCGCAACCAGCACGTTACAAGCTACGAGCACGATCAACTGGAAGTGTTTGGCGCCGGCAAAGCGCATGACGCCCAGTTCTGGAGCTCTGTGCTGCGCCAGGTGTTGTTGTCAGAGTATCTGGAGAAGGACATCGAGCAGTTTGGCATCGTAAAGCTCACCCAAAAGGGCCGTGACTTTATTGCTAATCCGCACCCGATCCAACTAACCAAAGACCACGATTATGAGCAGGAAGTAAAAGCAGACGAAGAGAAAGAGGAGACACAGGCTTCTGCTGGCCACGACG
Organism: Pontibacter sp. LHS1; assembly: GCF_058932855.1. Lineage (NCBI taxonomy): Bacteria > Pseudomonadati > Bacteroidota > Cytophagia > Cytophagales > Hymenobacteraceae > Pontibacter > Pontibacter sp. LHS1. The sequence continues at coordinate 2,110 of NZ_JBZYWF010000004.1, read as the reverse complement.
AAGTACTGTTTGACCTGCTCAAGAACCTGCGCAAGAAACTGGCTAAGGAAAAGAATCTGCCGCCATACGTGCTGTTCCAGGATCCGTCACTGAAAGAGATGGCCACTGTATACCCGACTACCCGCGAGGAGCTGGCGCATATTGCCGGCGTAGGTATGGGTAAGGTGCAGAAGTTCGGTAAGCCCTTCCTGGACCTGATCAGCAAGTATGTTGAGGAGAATGATATCGTAACGGCTGCTGACGTGGTGGTGAAAACTACCGTGAACAAGTCAAAGATCAAGATCTACATCATCCAGCAGATAGACAAGAAGGTAGATTTGGAGGAGATCGCTTCTTCTAAAGACCTAACCATGCAGGAATTGATTGAAGAGATAGAGCACATCTGCTACTCAGGCACAAAACTGAACCTGAACTACTACATCGACAACATCCTGGACGATGAGCGCCAGGATGAGATATACGATTACTTTATGAGCGCCAGCACCGACAACATAGCGGTAGCCCTTAAGGAGCTCGGCACAGATGACTATTCCGAAGAGGACGTGCGCCTGATGCGAATCAAGTTCCTGTCGGAGTACGCGAACTAACTTGTTGATTGTTTGATCAGATACAATTGCAAGAATACATGTAAAGAGACCGTTGTAAAGAAGCAACGGTCTCTTCTTATTTTAGAGCAGCAGACAGCAGGAAAAGTAAAAACCGTGAATTGTGCTGCACTGCGCATTATAAATTTATAACTTCGCAACGATGCTTTTAGTAACGCTGAAAGCAGCAATTAATAACGAGCAACTAGCAATTAGACTATGAACGTATTGATTATAGGATCTGGCGCAAGAGAGCATGCACTTGCCTGGAAACTGAGCCAGAGCCCATACGCTGAGCAGATATTTGTTGCACCCGGAAACGCGGGCACGGACGAGTTTCACACCAGCTGCGCTATCGATATTCACAACTTTGACGAGGTAGCCAAGTTTGTGACTGACTTCAATATCATGATGGTAGTAGTCGGTCCGGAAAACACCCTGGTAGAAGGTATACATGACTATTTTCAGGAGAAAGATTTTCTGCGCGATGTGCTGGTGGTAGGCCCTAAGAAGCTGGGTGCCATGCTGGAGGGCAGCAAAGATTTCTGCAAGGCCTTTCTGCAGAAGAACAACATCCCGACAGCACGTTACGAGACCTTTACTGAGACGAACTACCGCGATGCTGTGGAGTACCTGCGCACGCACAGCTACCCTGTTGTGCTCAAAGCCGACGGACTGGCGGCTGGCAAAGGTGTGATTATCGCGCAGAACTTTGAGGATGCCATCGATAGCCTGGAGGCCATGCTACGTAACCACAAGTTTGGCAAGGCAGGCAGCAAAGTAGTGATCGAAGAGTACCTGCAAGGTATAGAGGTGTCGGTGTTTATTTTGACGGACGGCAAGGAGTATGTGCTGCTTCCGGAGGCAAAAGACTACAAGCGCATAGGCGAAGGCGATGCTGGTCTGAACACAGGAGGTATGGGTGCTGTTTCACCGGTTCCGTTTGCTGATGAAGCGTTCATGCAGAAGGTGCGTGACCGTGTGATTGAGCCAACTATACGCGGTATGCAGGCCGATAACCTGGACTATACCGGCTTCCTGTTCATCGGCCTGATGAACGTGAACGGCGACCCTTACGTGATCGAGTACAACGTGCGACTGGGCGACCCGGAAACAGAGGCTATCCTGCCACGCATCAAGTCAGATCTGTTTGAGCTGTTCCTGGCTTTGCATGACCACAAACTCGGTGACTTTAAACTGGAAATAGATCCGCGTACTGCCGCTACAGTATTCCTGGTATCCGGCGGCTACCCGGAAGGCTTTGACAAGGGCAAGGAGATCTCAGGTCTGGGGCAGGTGGATGCCGACACCCTGGTGTTCCATGCCGGTACGAAGCGTGTAGATGACAAGATTGTGAACAACGGCGGCCGAGTGATTGCAGTAACCGGCCTGGGCAACACCATGGAAGAAGCGCTGACAAAAGCCAACAAGGCAGCTGAAGCGATCAGCTGGACTGACCGCTATTATCGCCGCGACATAGGCTTCGATTTAGCAAAGCAGCCTATGCACTAGGCAGGCTATACCTG
>NZ_JBZYWF010000039.1:0-517 GCF_058932855.1 Pontibacter sp. LHS1 | reverse complement strand
AAAGTTGTGGGCGAGCCCTTGCGGATCCGAAAACAATTGCGACCTTTGCACTCCCCACACGGTAGCACGGGTCGGGAAAACGAAAAGTGAGAAGGCGGCCGGCAGGGCAGCCACTGGAAGCGGGAAGTAAAGCCGAAGTGACCAGAGAAAATTACTGAAAAAAACTTTTGCAAAGTGCTTGAAGAATTCAAAACTCTTCTTACCTTTGCAGCCCGCTTCAGCCGGAAGCATCACAGACTTCAGCCGGAAGCTGCTCCGGGAGACACCGTAACAGGGTCTGCAGGAAAAAGGAAAAAAAGATTTGCGCTGGGTATTGCGGATTTAAAAAGTCTTCTTACCTTTGCAACCCGCTCCGGAACGAGGGTTTCGAAAGCGGCTCTCCAGCCAACAGGGCGGAGAAAAAGAGAAAAAAAAGATTGAAATTTGCTTGCGGATTGGAAAGTTTTTCCGACCTTTGCACACCGAAAACGACGAACGCTTCACACGGAACGCTCGCTTCGGAAACACAAGCAAGACA
>NZ_JBZYWF010000038.1:0-604 GCF_058932855.1 Pontibacter sp. LHS1 | reverse complement strand
TCGAACTCCAGGTCAAAGAAATGGTCGAGCAGAATGGCCAGCATGAGCTTATGGCCTCGCAGCGCTATCTTCTCCAGCGTTTCGCTGTCCAGCTCAGGCTTTGCCCTCTCCGCCAGTGTTTGGTCTTTTAACTTGTCCTGTCCCATATACGCACCATGTTTTGTGTCAATAAAACGCCCTTTGCAGTGGCAAAAACAGGAGAACACATCCAGACTCCGAGTAGAATGCATGCCTGTCGCAAGGCTCCAGGGTCAGAAAGTCCCCCACCTGGAGTAGCTGATGGCCATAGCGAGCGTCTCCCTTGAGAACGAGCACGGTGCTGTTCGAAGGCTGGCACTGAAACGGGTATACCGCTTTGGCATCAAAGTACAGTAAAAATCCTCCCCCCGTTTCCAGCTGCCTAACCTGAAGGCCCAGCAAGGCCGGGAGACGGTCCTCAAACGGCCAGCTCTCCCCTTCCTTTGTGGCTGACACCTCCCGCTCCAACGCATCATATCCTTTGTCCACTCCTTCCCAGATTAAACCTCTCCGCTAGCCAGGTGGAGGGGAAACAGCCGGCAATACGCTGCCAGGCTGCCTCCCATGCACCTTCCCAAAACACAAT
>NZ_JBZYWF010000037.1:0-659 GCF_058932855.1 Pontibacter sp. LHS1 | reverse complement strand
TAAATTTTCAACTTTAGCCAAAACAAGATGAAATTGAGATTCCGCAACGTGGTGCTGCCAATGCTGGCCGGCGCCCTAGCCTTTTCATGCGAGAAAAAAGAAATGGAGGAGCTTTCGCCCTCCGCAGAGATGAGCGCCGAGGCCTCTCAGAACGCGACGGCCAACCACATATTCGAGGAGACGTTCGAGGGCAGCGCGGCCTTCGCCGGCCGCCACAAGCAGTTCGGCACCTCCTACGCCTTCCAGATGGCGAGCAACCCGGTGTTCCGCGGCGCCAAGTCGGGCCGCTTCGAGCTGCGCAGCGGTGATGCCCAGGTAGCCAACGGCACCCGCGCCGAGGTGATCGTGGCCGACCCGGCCACCAACAAGAACCGCTGGTACAGCTTCGCTGCCTACTTCCCATCCAAGGACTACGCCTCTGACTCAGGTGCTGAGCTGATCAGCCAGTGGTGGCAGACCTCGAGCAGCACGCAGGCCACCTCGCTCCGCGTTCGCCAGGACCGCCTGATCCTGCGCACGGGCAACAACGCCAGCTCCCTGAAGGAGATCGACCTGGGCCAGATCACCAAGGACACCTGGCAGGAGTACGTGTTCCACTTCATCCACTCCTACGGCTCTGACGGCCTGATCGAGATCTGGAGAAACGGCACCAAGATCCT
>NZ_JBZYWF010000036.1:0-670 GCF_058932855.1 Pontibacter sp. LHS1 | reverse complement strand
CTTGAGAACGCGCTCGGGCAATTAGTACCGCTCGGCTTTGACATTTCTGCCTTTACACCTGCGGCCTATCAACGTCATCGTCTCTGACGGCCCTTAAGGGAGATCTCATCTTGGGGCGGGTTTCGCACTTAGATGCTTTCAGCGCTTATCCCGTCCGAGCGTAGCTACCCTGCGCTGCGGCTGGCGCCACAACAGGTCCACCAGAGGCTCGTCCATCCCGGTCCTCTCGTACTAAGGACAGAACCCCTCAAATCTCCGACGCCCACAACAGATAGGGACCGAACTGTCTCACGACGTTCTGAACCCAGCTCGCGTGCCACTTTAATCGGCGAACAGCCGAACCCTTGGGACCTTCTCCAGCCCCAGGACGTGACGAGCCGACATCGAGGTGCCAAACCTCCCCGTCGATATGAGCTCTTGGGGGAGATCAGCCTGTTATCCCCAGAGTACCTTTTATCCTTTGAGCGATGGCCCTTCCATGCGGAACCACCGGATCACTATATCCGCCTTTCGGCCCTGCTCGGCTTGTGGGCCTCACAGTCAAGCTCCCTTCTGCTATTGCGCTCTGCGCACGGTTACCAAGCGTGCTGAGGGAACCTTTGAAAGCCTCCGTTATTGTTTTGGAGGCGACCACCCCAGTCAAACTACCCACCAAGCACGGTCCCCCTCT
>NZ_JBZYWF010000035.1:0-685 GCF_058932855.1 Pontibacter sp. LHS1 | reverse complement strand
ATGAAAACTTTATAAAAGACTGGTGCTTCCGCTACGCCTATGACGGGCGCAGGAGAGTGATCGAAAAGCAGGTGCCGGGGGCCGGGCCGGTGCAGCGGGTCTACAACAGGCGCGACGAGGCGGTCTTCACCCGGGACTCCGTGCAGGCGGCGGCTGGCAGGTGGGCCTTCACCAAGTACGACGCGCTGGGGCGCCCTGTCGTGGCGGGCGTACTGGATAAGCAGATCGAACGGTCTGCGCTGCAGGACGCGGTGAGCAATACCGCGCAGCAGTTTGAGACGCGGGATAGCTCTGCCATTGGCTACTCGCTCAACGCCTCCTCCCCGTCAGGGGTGACGGTCACGACCAACGACCTGCTGACGGTGACCTTCTACGACGACTACAATCACCAAGCTCTTACGGGTTATTCCTTCGATAGTACTGCCTTGGCGGGAGTGTCTATGCACAATAATCGGGTGAGGGGGCAGGTGACAGGCACCCGCACCCGCGTGCTGGGCAAGGAGGACTGGCTGGTCTCGGTTAACTACTATGACGATAAGTACCGGCTGGTGCAGGTGGTGTCGGACGGCTTCCTGGGCGGGACGAGGCAGCCGGCCTCCGAGCGGGTGACCTCCCGCTACGACTTCGTGGGCAGGCCCATGGAGACACTTAACTCCCACCAGGACGGCACCCACATAGTGCGGAA
>NZ_JBZYWF010000034.1:0-812 GCF_058932855.1 Pontibacter sp. LHS1 | reverse complement strand
GAGGCGCTTTTCAACAGTACCAACGGGGCGGGCTGGACCAACAAGACCAGCTGGCTGCAGGGCAGCACGAGCGCCGACTTCGCCTCCTGGCACGGGGTAACGGTCGTCAACGGGGACGTTACGGAAATCAACCTGAGTGAAAACAACCTAAGCGGAACGATCCCGGCCGAACTGGGGGACCTGACGGGCTTGGAGCTTCTCGCTTTCTATACCAACAACCTGTCGGGGGCAATCCCGGCCACGCTGGGCGGGCTGACGGGGCTGTGGGTACTGGATCTTGGCTCCAACAACCTGACCGGAACGATTCCCGCCTCCCTGGGAAGCCTGCTGAACCTGGAGTACCTCTACCTGGAGGACAACAGCCTGAGCGGTTCGCTCCCGGCCTCGCTCGGCAGTCTGTCGCAGTTGCTGGAGCTCAACCTCTACCTCAACGGGCTGAGCGGGGCGATCCCGCCCACGCTGGGGCAGCTTACAAGCCTGAGAATCCTGGACCTGGGCCCCAACGGCTTCACGGGCAGCATTCCCCCGGAGCTGGGTAGCCTAACCAGCCTGGAGTACTTCTCCTTTTACGACAACAACCTGTCGGGGCCGCTCCCGGCCTCGCTGGGCAGCCTGGCCAGCCTGCGCTTCCTGGATTTAGGAAAAAACGCGCTAAGCGGTTCGCTGCCCACAAGCCTGGGTGGTTTGACGCAGCTGCGGGAGCTTTACCTGGAGGAGAATAGTCTGACAGGCGCTATCCCGCCTGAGCTGGGGGGGCTGGGCAGCCTGCGGCGTCTCCACCTCCAGAACAACAGCCTTTCCGGCTCTGTGCC
>NZ_JBZYWF010000033.1:0-841 GCF_058932855.1 Pontibacter sp. LHS1 | reverse complement strand
TGTACCGTCCTGAAATAGGTTGACACAACTATCAACCTTATATGGAAAAAGCGACAGAGAAAAGAAGCAAGCGCACCCAGTGTGACTATACCTTGGGCTTTAAACTGCAGGTAGTGGCTGAGGTAGAGCGGGGAGACCTGACCTACAAACAAGCCCAGAAGAAGTACGGCATCCAGGGAAGAAGCACCGTTTTGGTTTGGCTCCGCAAGCACGGACGCTTAACTTGGGACTTCAATCCAGGCGCCATGGCAAAAACACCCAACCAACGCATCAAAGAATTAGAAGCCCAGCTGGCTGCTACTCAAAAGCAACTGAAAGAAGCCGAACTCAAGGCCAAGCTGCTGGACACCATCATTGACGTGGCCGAGGGCCAGATGGGCGTCCAGATCCGAAAAAAGCCGCTGGCCAAGCCGTCGAGCAGCTCCGCCGGGAAGGGCAGATAAGCCTTTCGCTGGCCTGCAGACTGCTTGGCCACAGCCGCCAAGCCCACTACCAGCGGCAGGAAAGGGCCCTGGGGCAAAGGGAGCTGGCTGACCGGGTCGTGGAGCTGGTGCAGCAGCTCCGGCTGCGGATGCCGCGCCTGGGCACCCGTAAGCTCCATTACCTCTTGCAGGAGCGGCTCGGGGTAGGACGGGACAAGCTTTTCGCCATCCTCAGGGACAAGGGGCTGCTGATAAAGCCCCGCAAGAGCTATCACAGGACGACCAATTCCAGGCACTGGATGAAAAAGCACAGCAACCTGGTGGAGGGGCTTCTCATCCACCGCCCCGAGCAGGTGTGGGTGGCCGACATCACCTACATTCCCACCCGGGAGGGGCACAATTACCTCTCGCTGGTGACC
>NZ_JBZYWF010000032.1:0-941 GCF_058932855.1 Pontibacter sp. LHS1 | reverse complement strand
CGCGAGGAGAGCGCCCTGTCGTAGAGGGAGAGCTCGTCAAGCCCGCCCTGGAAGCGGTAGCCATGGCTGCGGTTCAGCCAGCCGATGTTGAGGGCCGCACCACTGGCAAAGCCCTCCGGCGAGGAGACGGTCTCCTCCTCCACCAGCACCCCGTCCACGTAGAGTCTGGTTCTCAGCCAGTGGGCGTCGCGCACGGCCACCACGTGGTGCCAGGCCCCGTCAGTGATGCTCGGATTTCCCGGGCTTTCCCCCAGGAAGGCGCCCGCCCCGAGGTTGTCGCGCAGCTGCAGCCGCGCCCGCCCGGCCGGGTCCAGCCCGATCCACCAGTGCAGCGTGCCGCCCGACTCCATGTCGTCGCGACCCAGCACCACTTCATTATCTGCTGGAGCGCCCTGCCGGCGCACCCACAGCTCGATGGAAAAGCTGTCCCCGGCTCCCCAGTCATAGGCCGCGCCTGCCGCCGAGAGGCCGCCCGTGCCGTCGAAGCCAAGCCCCCCGGCCAGCCGACCAGTCACAGCGGCTACCCCCGAACCCGTGGCCACCTGGCCCGTCTGAGTCTCCGCCAGTGAGCCCTGGTCAAAGGACCAGTAGCGTCCCGGGCCCGCTCCGCAGACCACCGAGTCCAGCTCCGCCCCCGCGGACGCCACCTCCGTCTCGTGGCGCTTCAGCACCAAGCGCCCCTGCAGGTCTTTGTACTCCACCGCGAGCGCATCTTCCTCGTCCCGGGTCTCGGTCACGTACAGGGTGCCGGCACTGTAGAAGCCCGGGCTTGAGAAGGTGCCCGAAACCGGGTCCACGTCCCAGCGGCGCACCTCCCCCGCCAGGTTGGCGCGCTGCCCCTGCTTGACGGTGCGGCCCGTGCCCGGCTGCCAGGCCGCCCCCGGCGCCCCCTGCTCCAGGACACGGTTCAGGGGCGAGGCCTCGTAGACGGGCACGGCAAA
>NZ_JBZYWF010000031.1:0-1067 GCF_058932855.1 Pontibacter sp. LHS1 | reverse complement strand
GCCGAGCTGGGCGGCCTGCAGGCCCTGCAGCAGCTCTACCTGAGCGGCAACACTCTGACGGGGCCGATCCCAGCGGAGCTGGGAAACCTGCCGGGTCTGCAGCAGCTGCTGCTCTACGGCAACAGCCTGTCGGGTGATATACCGGCCTCCCTGGGGCAGCTTTCGGCGATGAGGCGGCTGGAGCTCCACGAGAACGAGCTGACCGGGGCGCTACCGGCCGGGGTGGCGGGGATGGCGGGGCTGACGCACCTGCGGCTGGAGGGCAACGCCCTGACGTGGGTGCCGGACCTGAGCCAGCACCCTAACCGGGCGCAGCTGACTGTGTACCTGCACCGCAACCGGCTGGACTTCGGTTCGATAGAGGCCAATTTAACAGGGGCCGGGCAGCACGAATTCCTCTCGCTGCGGTACAGCCCGCAGGGAGACTTGGCGGCATCTGCCGCGGTGAGCGTGGCGGAGGGCCAGCCCCTGACGCTGAGCCTGACAGTTGGGGGCACGCACAACGCCTACCAGTGGCACCGCCGGGTGAACGGGGTCTGGCAGAGTATCCCGGGGGCGACGCAGGCCAGCTACTCGGTGCCGTCGGCCTCTGCGGCCGACGCGGGGGGGTACAGGCTGGAGGTGACCAACGCCTGGGCCACGGCCCTTACACTCTACAGCACCGAGACCGCCGTCACGGTGACCGTGGGCGGGGTGGTGGAGCCGCCGCTGGCCTCCTCCCCGAGCCAGGATATGAACTACGTCATCACCAACACGGCGCAGGTCGGGGGTATGCTGACAGCCGAGGCGCTGGCGCAGGGCACCGTGCGGCAGACCAGCCAGCAAGTCACCTACTTCGACGGGCTGGGGCGGGAGCTGCAGACAGTGCTCACCAAGGCCAGCCCTACGGGACAGGACATCATCACGCCAGTCACCTATGATGCGCTGGGCAGGGTTTCCAAGACGTTCCTGCCCTACGCGGCAGGAGGCGTGGCCGGCTCCTACCGCCCTGCGGCCACGGACGAGCAGGCAGCCTTCTACGACCCCTCCAACTCTATGTACCCGGACGTGGCCAAAGACACCGCACC
>NZ_JBZYWF010000030.1:0-1184 GCF_058932855.1 Pontibacter sp. LHS1 | reverse complement strand
TTATAAAGTTCTACGGCCTGGGCCAGTAAAAGCTTCACCTGCCCCAGGTTCTCCAGCGTATTGCCCAGCCCGAACTCCTCCTTGAGCGTTCTGTTCATGCGCTCGGCCAGCGCGTTCTCATACGGGTCCGAGTCCTGGGTCATGCTCATGCGCAGCCCCCTGCCTGTGGCCATCTGCACATAGTGGCGGGAGCAGTACTGCAGCCCCCGGTCGGAGTGGTGGATGGTGGCAGCCGCGGTCTGCTTCTGCCCCAGGGCCATCACCAGGGCCCGGCCCATGCTCACGGCCTCCATGTCTGCCGCGGCCGTGTAGCCCATGATCCGGCGGCTGAAGGCGTCGGTGACCAGGTTCACGTAACAGGTGCCCTGCCGGGTTTTGACGTAGGTGATGTCCGAAACCCAGACCTGCTCGGGAAACTGCGGCAGCAATCCCTTGACCAGGTTGGGGTGCTTGCGCAGGTGGTGCCGCGACAGGGTCGTCTGCACGTAGCGCCTGCCGGGCTTTATGAGCAGGTCAAACTCCCTGAGGCAGCCAAAGAGCTTGTCTCTGCCCAGCTTGATGCCCCGGCTTTTAAAAACAGGCTGCAGCTTCACCTGCAGCTTGCGGGTGCCCAGGCGCGGCAAGAGCTTGCGCTGCTCGCAGACCAGTTGCCGGACCTGTTGTTGGAGGGCAGTTGTTTTGGCCTCCTGCTTTTGCAGCTTGTAGAGGTACTGGCGGCTGAAGCCCAGGCTCTGGGCTAGTTGCTTTCGGGTGGTTCTGGCTGCCCCTTTGGCCGGAAAGCTTGCTGCGAGAGGGGCAAATACTTTTTTCGGATGTTGGTGCCGAACTGCTCGTCGGCAATGTCGATGGCCCGGTTGAGGATCATCTTCTCCTCCTCCAGGCGCTTGATCCTGGCTTCCAGCTCGTGGATCTTCTTTTTGGGCGGCTGCTTGGCTTTCATGGGCGTTTTGCTTTTCCAGTCTAACTGCCCGTGTTTACGCAGCCACACCAAAACAGTCGAACGCCCCTGGATGCCGTACCTGGCCTGAGCCTGTTTGTAGGTCAGCAGCCCTCTTTCTACCTGGTCCACAACCGACAGCTTGAATGCCAGACTGTAGTCCTTTTGGCTCTTCCTTAAAAAGCCCTTCTTGCTTGTTCCTTCCATATAAGTCAACTTTTGTGTCAACCTATTTCAGGACGCTACA